>DATGKK010000016.1:0-6227 GCA_035294725.1 Acidimicrobiales bacterium
ACCGACCCGAGGTAAGTGCCGTAGGAGAAGCCGAGGTAGTTGAGCCGCGCCTGGCCGAGGGCGGCCCGGAGCCGGTCCATGTCCCGCGCGGTGTCGAGGGTGCTCACGTGATCGAGCACCGCATACGGGGTGTCGCGCTCGCAGGTTCGCACGAACGCCCGGGTGCCGGCCACGACGCTCGCCACCTGCGAGGGGGTGGACGGCGCCGGGTCGAGCGCAAGGAGCCGCTCGAGCTCCGCCGCCGACCCGCAGCTCACCGGGTCGCTCTCCCCCACTCCCCTCGGGTCGAAGCTCACGAGGTCGAAATGACGGCGAAGCGGTGCGAGCTGTGCCGCGACCCCGAGCAGGAACTGGACACCGCTACCGCCGGGGCCCCCCGGGTTGAGAACGAGGTCGGGCGCGCCCGCCGGGTCGGCCGTCGCCGGCGCCTCGATGACGGCAAGGTGGAAGGTCGGGCCGCCCGGGTGCGAGTAGGACTCGGGCACCGCCAGGGTGGCGCAGCGGAACGAGCCGTGGCAGGTATGCCAGACGAGCCGGCCTCGCCCCCCGAGCCCGTCGGCTGACCGGCCGGTGGTGGCCGGCGAGCCCCCCTCCTGCCGTCCCCGCTGCCCCCCTTTGCTCGCGGGAGCGCCCGCCGAGCAGGCGCCGAGACCGAGCGCGAGCGCGAGCAGCCCGGCGAGAACAGGGCAGCGGGAACGCCCGGCGAGCCGCCGCAGCCCGGACCGGGCGCGACAGCGCCGGGCGAGAGCGGGCGTGCGCCCCGGGACAGGGGAAGGGACGACGGGAGTGGACGTCGGCAAGCCGCCCGAGTCTGCCACCGCCCTCCGGTCTCCCGGCGTCGGCGTCCCTCAGGACGCCCGGCCGAGCTGGGCGACGAGCCAGCTCACGACCTGCTCTTCCATGAAGGCGCGATCCTCCTCCCGGCGGGGCAGGTGCCGCTCCGAGGGGAAGCACAACAGCTCGTAGCGGACGCGCGCCCGCACGAGCCGGTCGATGAGCCGGGCGGTGTGGCGGAAGTGCACGTTCTCGTCGATCAGGCCATGCACGAGCATGAGGGCGCCCTCGATGGAGCCGGCGTGCGTGAGCGCCGAGCTCTCCTCGTAGCCGTCCGGGTTCGACGACGGCGTCCCCATGTACCGCTCGGTGTAGTGCGTGTCGTAGCCGTCCCAGTCGGTCACGGGTGCGCCGGCAACGCCGGCCCGGAAGGTCGCGGGCGCGAGCTCGAGGAGGCGGAGCGTCATGTAGCCGCCGTAGCTCCACCCGTAGCAGGCGACGCGGGCCGGGTCGGCGAGGCCGCTCGACACGGCCCACCTCACGGCCGCGAGCTGGTCCGCGACCTCGAGCGTCCCCATCCGCCGTGCGATCGCGGCTTCGAAGCGGAGCCCTCGGCGAGCGCTCCCCCGGTTGTCGACGACGATGACGCCGATCCCGTGGCGGCGGAGAGCCTGCGCCCGCAGCTCGACCGTCGGGCGCCAGTCGTCGACCGCCAGCTGCACGTGGGGCCCCCCGTACACCTGGACCACGAGGGGCGGCGGGCCGGTGCCATCCTGCCCGTGCAGCGAGGGCGCGTACCACAGGCCGTGGAGGACCGTCCCGTCGTCGGCAACCACCTGCACGGGTTCGGGCGGCTCGAGGCCGAGGCGGGCGATGCGCCCGTCGACCTCGTCGTGGAGCACCGCTATGACCGATCCGTCCGCAGTCGAGCGGACCTTGACCGTAGGAGGCGAGCCGAGCGACGCGTGCCGGTCGACGAACCAACGGCCGTCGGGGGAGACGGTCACCTCGTGGGTCCCGCGCCCTTCCGAGAGGCGCCGGAGCCGGCCGCCGGCAAGCGGCACCTCGTAGAGATGGCGCTCGGTCGCGCCGTCGGCCGTGCCCGTGACGAACGCGACCTTGCGCTGCTCGTCGACGCCTTCGAGCCGGTCGACCTGCCACTCGCCCTCCGTGAGGACCCGGACGAGCTCGCCACCGGCCCCACGCAGCTCGAGGTGGCGGAACCCGGTCCGCTCCGAGCTCCACAACCACTGCCCGTCGCCGAGCTCGCGGAAGTCGTCGTGCAGGTTGACGTAGGGCTCGCCCTCCTCGCGATGCAGGAGCGAGCTCGTTCCCGTCAAGGGATCGAGCGCGACGACGTCCAGGCGGTCTTGCGCCCGGGACTCGACCTCGGCGACGAGACCGCCGCCACGGAGCCAGTGGACCCGGGCGAGGTACTGGTCGCCGTCGCCGAGGTCCATCCACCGGATCTCGCCGCCGGACGCCGGCACGACGCCAAGGCGCACGCGGGCGTTGGCCCGGCCCGCGAAGGGGTAGCGGTGCCGCTCCTCGGCCGCCGGGCCGACCTCGTCGGAGCCCTGGTGCACGATCCGGTATTCCGGGACGTGCCGCTCGTCGACCTCGGCGAAGGCGAGGAGGGTGGAGTCCTCCGACCACCACAGCCCGTCGGCCCGGTCCATCTCCTCCTGCGCGACGTACTCCGCGAGCCCGTTGGAGAGCCCCTCCTCGGCGGTGTGGGTGAGGCGGCGCAGCTGCGCGGTGCCGAGGTCGAGCACATGTAGGTCACCCTCCCGGACGAAGGCGAGGCGGCTCCCGTCGGGCGAGAGCCGGGGAGCGACGACCTCACCGCCGGGCGGCCCGGCGGCGGCGTCGTCTCGGACTACGACCTCCACCTGCGGCGGTGCGTCGCCGGCCTGCAGGCCCCTCACGACTCGAACCCCTCCGGGCAGCGGCACGGCAAGGGCGTCGGCGGCAGCCGCCCACGTGCACGAGGTCACCCCGACCCCGAGCTCGCGGGCCCGCTCCCGCCGGAGCTGCTCGTCGAGCGAGAGCTCCCTCCCGGCCACTGCCTGCGTCTGGAGGTCCACCTCGTGCCCCGGCCCGGCGACCTCGCCCTCCGGGGGGAGGCGGAGGGCGTAGAGGCGGCGGTCGAGTCCTCCGCTGGGATCGTGGAGGTAGGTGAGGACCCGCCCGTCGGGCGAGAAGGCCCACTGCACCGGGTAGCCCATGCCCGGCAGGGGTCGCCGGGCGATCTCCTCGAAGGTGATCTCCTCGATGGTCACCTCGGCCGGACGGTTCGCCGCCGCCGGCTCGTCAGGAGCGGTCATGGCGGGCACGCTACCCAACCCCGAGATGGGCCCTGGGTCCAGCCTTCAATCGTCACGAGGACCGCAACAATTTCTTGGGGCCGCCGCCGTGCGCCTGGCGGCCTCCGGTAACGTGATGACATGGCGGCCGGCACGGACCAGCTCGAGTACGCCGAGGAGGAGCTGCTCGCGAGCCACGACTACGCCGAGCCGCTCGTCGCCGATGGGATCAGGTGCCACGGCGGCTTCGACGCCGACGGCCACTACGTCTCACCCCGGACGAAGCACCGGTGGCCCGCCATCCGGGCCTGGGAGGCAGCGCGTGAGGAGCAGTTCGGCACGCCGCTGCTCGACGTCCCGCTCGACACCTGGCCGGCGAGCTTCCCCAACGTCGAGCAGTCGAAGTTCCTCATCCGCCACGGCGTGCCCGGCCCGACCATCGCCAGCCTCACGAGGATCGGCACCGTCGAGGGCTTCGGGGGCATGCTGCGCCTCCTGCCCGTCCCGGACTTCTCCCGGCTGTTCGTGGAGGACGTGCGTGGCACGGCGATCGCCCACATCGACCGCGGACTGTTCGAGGCCCATGCCCGCGACGAGGCGGGCCACGAGGGTGAGGCAGGGCACAAGGAGATGTGGTTCGTCGCCCGCGACCTCGCGTTCGAGCACCCGGTCTCCGAGGACGAGACCGCCCGCATGATCGAGCGCATGGGGATCGGAGGCGGCCGCTCCCGCGCTCCAGAGCAGGCGACGAAGGCGGACGCGCGAGCCGGCCGGCTGCTCCCCGACGGGATCGACGACCGCCTCGAGGTGCTCATCTCGCGCATGATCGGTCTGCTGCTCATCGAGATCTCGGCCTTCCACAGCTTCGCGTGGGCCGAGGCCGTCCTCTCCGACGAGGAGCTCGTCGCGGGCGAGGGTGCCGCCGCCGAGCTCGTCCGCCACATCCGGTCGGACGAGACCCCGCATGTGGCATGGCTCCGCACCGCCCTGTCGGAGATGCGCGACCGCACCTTCGTCGGCGAGGACGGCCGGCGCTACCCCGGGACCGAGATGATCGGGCGCTTGTGGGACCGAGGCGTCGACGAGTCGCTCCACGTGCGCCGACAGGAGAACCTCGCCGGGACCTGGCGCGAGATCGAGCACGCCGTCGCGGGGCGGCGCGACAAGGACGACCTCCTCGCCGAGATGATGAGCCTCGGCACCGTCGTGCGCCAGGAGGACGGCACCTTCGTCGAGGGCAACGGCTGAGCAAAGGGCCGGAACGGCGCATGGACCGGCCCGTGAGCCGGGCCATGCGCCGCCGCCACAGACGACCGACGACTCAGCGCCTCCCGAGCGCCGCGCTCAGCAACGCCGTGTCGAAGCTTCCGATCCCCGTGGTGAAGTCGTAGCCGGGCAGCGCGGTGTACAGGCCGTTCGTGCCGATCGTGACGTCGTGGAAGCCCTTCGGCTCGACGGGGGCGGCACCCGGGGCGTTGACCGCGTTGTAGAGACCGTAGAAGTCGATCGAGGCGACGCCGAGCGAGTTGTCGTGCGCACTCTGGATCCTTGCGAACAGCCCCATCGAGGCAGGGCTCGACACGCTCGTTCCGCCGACGTAGTTCTCCTTCTTTGCCTGCCAGACGATCACCGGCGACAGGTTCGGATCGGCGTCCGCTGCGATGTCGGGCACTCCCCGGCCACCCGTCGGGAGGTACTGCACGCCTGCCGAGGCGGGGTTGGCGATCGAGGTCCAGTTGCCCGGGGTCTCGACGTCGCTGATGCCGCCGCCGCCGCCGACCCAGGACAGCTCCTCCATGTAGGTCCCTGACGCCGTCGCGAGGAGCGAGGTGCCTCCGACGGCGGTCGTCCAGGTGCCGTCGGCCGGCCAGCTCGTGCCCGGCACCCCGCCGGGAACGCCGGTCGACGCGATCTCGGGGCAGGCGTAGCCGTTGTCGCCGGAGGAGGCAAAGAAGCTCTGGCCCTGCAGAGCACCCTCCTCCAGCACCTCGTCGGTCGCCACCATCGAGCCGTCCAGCCACGGCTGGATGTCGCACTCTCCGAGCGAAGCGGAGCCGAGAAGAGCCCTGTCCTGCTCGACGAACATGTTGATGGCGCGGGCGACGTCGGCGTCGTCCAGAGTGGCGATGTCGTAGATGTACTCGTGGTGGACGTTGCCGGCGATCTCGGTCGACATCTGGGTGTCGAGATCCCATTCGAGGTTGCCCGTGTACGGATTGCCGTCCACGACATCGGCCTTCGGTGCGGTGTACACCACGCTCACGCGCGCGAGCGCCGCGTGCTCCTTGTGCTCGGCGTAGCGGAGATCGGCGATGGTGGGGCTCATGTCGCCCGACGCGATCACGGCAACGCTCGTCCTCGTGGCCCACGGCATCGAGGAGGCTCCGTAGATCTTGGCGAGCTGCCGAGGAGTGAACCCGGAGGTGTCAGGGGTACCGATCCCGGCCAGCTGGCGAGCCTGAGCGCGCTCGAGCGGAGTGAGCTCGGCAGCGCCGTGCCGGACGACGTGCGGCAGGTCCATCTGCACGTCGGACAGCCCGAGCACCGAGAGCACCTCTCCCGAGAACCGCGCGGGGACCATGGCTCGCCTCGTGTTCGCATAGACCGTGCGCCCGCCGAAGCGGAACAGGCCGAGCGCGGTGTGGAACGCCCGTTCGGCCACGCGAGCGGTCCCTGTTGCGTCGACGAAGAGCCGGTCGGGCTCGACGGTGACCTGCGAGAAGCCCGCGCCCTTGAGCCAGGCCGCCACTGCGGAGGTCTCGCGGGTGGACGGAGCAAAGCGGCTGGCCACCTCCGCGGGGGTGAGGAAGTGACCGAAGCTCTTCGAGCCGGGGGTCGAGGTCGCCTCGGCGAGCGCCGCCAAGCCGTCGGGGTGCCGCGCCGCCAGCACGACGCTCACCTCGAGCCGGGTCGATCCGGGGGAGCCGCCAAGCGCCACCGCGCCGGTCATCGGGAGAGCTCTCGTGTGCGTCGGCGCCCAAGTAGTTGCGGCGGACGTCACCGAGGCCTGGGCGGCGCCGGACGAGGCTGCCGGCACCCCGAGCGCCGCTGCCCCGACCAGGAGGAGGGCTCCCGCACCTCCCGACACAGCTCTTCGTCGTGTTGCTCGCATCTCCTGCTCCTTCGCTCTCGTCGTGGTCGCACGCC
>DATGKK010000017.1:0-30723 GCA_035294725.1 Acidimicrobiales bacterium
TCACGTAGATCTGCGGGTTCGCCTTCCCGCCGAACATCACGAGGCTCTCCCCGTCCGGGGACCACTCGGCATGACCCTGGAACAGCCAGCCGTAGCAGCCGGGCGAGAGCACCTCGGTCACGTCGCCGCCGTTCGCGTTCATCATCCAGAGCGAGGTGAGCATGTAGTTGCGGTCGTGCACGCCGGCGGGAGTCCGGTAGAACAGGATCCTGCGGCGGTCAGGAGCAAGCCTCGGGTACCAGCTGTCGAACATCGGGTCGTCGGTGAGGCGCCGCATGTCCGACCCGTTCGGGCCGGAGACGTAGATCTCGTAGTGGCCGGTCGGGTTCGCGTCGAACAGCAGGTCGTCGGCGGGCAGCGGGCTCGAGCCCGGCGGCAGCCGGCGAGCCCCGCAGACGCCGAGCAGCGACGGGGGGTAGCCGGGCTTCTTATGGATGAACACGACGGCGAGCACGAGCAAAAGGACGAGGAGCGAGACGATGAGGATCGCGCCGCGGCGAAGACGCCGTCGCCATGGCCGGCTCACCGGAGCCCGACGCGCACGTCGTGAGGGGCCGCCGGGGTCCGGACCGACGCGAAGGCCTCGAGAGCGCTCTCTCCCGTGCGGCGGTGGTGGAAGGCGCGGGCACGCTCGAGGCCTCGGGAGCGCAGCTCGTCACGCAGGTCGCGGTCGGTGAGGACCCGCCGGAGCGCCTTCGCGATGTCGTCGACGTCGTAGGGATCGACGAGCAGCGCGGCGTCGCCCGCCACCTCCGTGAGCGAGGTGCACCCCGAGGTGACGACCGGCGTCCCGGCCGCCATCGCCTCGAGCACGGGGAGCCCGAAGCCCTCGAACAACGAGGGGTACGCCACCGCGTCGGCGGCGGCGAGCAGGTAGTCGCGCTGGCGATCGGTGACGCGGCCGAGGAACACGACCGAGCCGGGCGGGGCGAAGTGCGCCGCCCCCCGCTCCTCGTCACTGCCCCACCAGGGAGCACCGGCGACGAGCAGCCTCGCCCCGGCGAGATCGGGCTCGCTCGCGAGCACCTGCCCGAAGGCCCGGATGAGCCGTCCCACGTTCTTGCGGCGGTGCAGGTTCCCGACGTAGAGCACGAAGGGGTGCCTCGCCCCGTTCTCGTGCGCCCAGGCAGCGGTCTCCTCGTCGACCTCAGGATCGGTGCTGATCGTCGGGTCGAACGCCGGCGGCACCACCTTCACGCGGGCAGGGTCGGCGCGGTAGCGCTCGATCACGTCGCGGCGGGTGAACTCGCTCGGCACGAGGACGAGGCGTGCCTGGCGCACCTGTGGCGGCACGAGCCCACGCAGCCGGAGCCGGACCGAGGGGGGGAAGAGCTCCGGCAGATGCTCGAAGGAGAGGTCGCCGAGGACGAGCGCGGTGGGGATCGGCGACCAGAGCGGTGCGTGGGTGTAGGTGACGAGGAGCTGAGGAGCCGGCTGGAGCGCCGCCAGGCGGGCCGACAGCTCTGCACCGAAGCGCACGAGGCCGTGAGGAGAGACGGTGCCGACCACAGGGAAACGGGGGTCACGCCTCACCTCCTCGGGCAGCCTGCCGCCCGCCCTCACGAACAGCGGGAACCGGTCGCAGGGGCCCGCCGCGGCGGCGAGCCCGCGCAGCAGCGACCTGAGGTGGGTCTCGTCGCCCCCCCGGTGGCTGCCGAGGCCAGAGGCGTCGATGGCGATGCGCATGGCGCCGCTCTCCCTCATTCGAAGCAGGCGACCCACCGGGCCATCGACTGCCCGAGCTCGACGAAGACCTGCCGGTAGTGCGAGGGCACCTCCGCCAGGTCGGCCCGGCGGCGGTACTGGTCGACGAAGGCGCCGAACATGTCGAGGTAGCTCCCGGGGGCCACCTCGGCGAGCGCCTCCTCCACGATCGAGTAGAAGGGCATCGACATGAGGTGCATGTAGTGCTCCATGACCACGACCCGCTCGAGCCTCGACTGGCGAGTGTGCTCGACGACGGGACGGCCGTAGCTGAGCAGGTCACCCCGCAGGTCCATCAGCCGCTTCAGGACGTAGCCACCCCAGATGTCGTCGTGGCGGCTCAGCTGCCACCCCTCGAAGAAGACGTCGGGCAGGAAGAAGTAGGCCGGGGTGAGCTCGGCCTCGAACGCGGTGTTCATCCCGCACAGCGGGATGTTGCCGAGGGCGACGTAGTTGCGGTCGCCTCGGAGCCCCGGGTCGGGACCGGGCTCGGCGAGGAGCTTGTCCACGCCGTTCATGTCGAGGACGTTCTCCCACACGCCCATGTTCACCCGGACCCGACCCGTCGCGGTCGTCTCGGTGACGGCGCTCGCGCTCTCGTTGCGGAACTCGTAGGGATAGCCCCGCGCGTACAGCCCCGGGGTCTCGATCGAGTTGATCCAGTCCCCTCGCAGCGCCGGGGCGTCGACGACGTCGCCGAGGGCGGCGAGGTGGCTCTCGAGGTAGCCGGCCGGGGTTCGGCAGTCGTAGTCGAGGGCGACGACGACGTCGTAACCCTCGGTGTAGGCGAGGTAGTGGCCGAAGTTGCGCGTGGCCGCGCTCTTGTGAGGGATCGCCGGGTAGTTCCTGCCCATCACGGCCTGCTGAGCGGCGTAGTCGAAGTACCTCACGTTCCGCCGGGGCGGCGGCGCGAGCTTGCCGTCGCTGTCGTCCACCACGATGATCGGGGTGTCCTCGGGCAGCTCGTCGAAGATCGACCAGTCGGGGTCGTTCGGGATCGGGATCACGACGGCGACGCTCGCCGTCCCCGTCCCTCGGCTCGGGGGCCTCTGCCTCGCCTCGCCGGGATGCTCAGGGGTCGTCGTCGTCATGCCGGCAGCTCCTCCGGGGTGGGGTCAGCAACGGTCTCGCCACACGGCGCCGGGGCCGGCCGCGAGCGGGCGGCGAGGGCGAACTCCTCGGCGAGGTACTCCCCGAGGGCGGCCTGCCACGACCTCATCGTGTTCAGGCCGTGCAGCTCGAGCATGAGGTTGCGCATCGCCTCGGAGCGCGGCCGGGGGGCGAAGTACTCCTCGGCGAAGAACTCGGAGCCGACTTGGACGAGCGTCACGTCGTCACGACCGAGCAGCTCGAGGATCGCCTGCGTGACGTCGTAGCGGCTGCAGGTGCCCTCGCAGGACATGTGGTAGAGGCCGAAGGCGTCGGACGTCACGAGCGCCTCGAGACAGCGCGAGAAGTCGGGCGCGTACGTCGGCGTGCCGAGCTTGTCGCCGACGGCGTAGAGGGTCGTCGCCCCCTCCTCGAGCTGGCGGAGGATCTTCGCGACGAACTTGTGGTCCTTCGGCCCTCCCCCGACCATCCAGCCGGCCCGGACGACGAAGGACTCGGTCACGTACTGCTGCACGAAGCGCTCGCCGGCGAGCTTGGAGGCGCCGTAGCGGTTGATCGGGCGCGGCTCGTCGAACTCGTCGTAGGGGCTCTCCTTCTCGCCGTCGAAGACGCCCGCCGTCGACACGTAGGCGAGGCGGCTCCCGGCTCGCCGGCAGGCGAGCGCCACGAGCTTGGTGCCGAAGGCGTTCGTCCGCCAGGCGTGGACCGGGTCCCGCTCGCACGCCTCGAGCTCGGTCTCGGCGGCAAGGTGGAGCACGAGCTCGAAGGCGCCCGTCGAGATCCGGGCCTCGACCTCGTCCGCCTCCCTCACGTCGAGGTGCTCGATCAGCTCGCCGCCGGCCCCCTCGAGGGGCCCGACGAGGTCGGTGGCGACCACCTCGTGGCCGCACGCCCGCAGGTGCGGCACGAGCGCGCTGGCGAGCATGCCCGCGGCGCCGGTCACGAGGATCCTCATCGGGCCGCCTCCGCGGCGAACCGAGCGCCGGCCGGCCACGCGGGCTGGCCCGAGAGCACGAAGACCATGTAGCGGCAGAGCCGCCTCGCCGGCGGCAGGTACCGGAGGAGGACGCGGTCCAGCCGCTCCAGGCGGGCAAAGACCGGGTCGCTCAGCTCGACGAAGTTCTGCAAGCGGGTGAGCAGCTGGTACTCCTTCATCTCGGCCCGGCCGAAGGCCGTGCAGATCTTGTCCACCTCGGCCCGGCCGATCGAGCGTTCGTCGGGCGTGTCGGCCCGGCTCGGGAACCGCCGGAGCACCATCGGCGAGCCTCGCAGCCGGCGGGCGGCCTCGGGGAGGAGCAGGACGGGCTCGCAGAACACGGCGATGCCTCCCGGGGCAAGGAGGCGCCGCACGTTGGCGAGCGCCTCGTCGAGCTCGAAGTGATGGAGCACCTGGTTGCCGACGACGACGTCGTAGCTCCCGTCGGGGTCGTCGAAGGACTCGATCGGCGCGAGCAGGAACCGGCAGCGGTCGGCGAGCCCGTTCACCTCGGCCCGGCGCTCGGCCAGCGCGAGCACCGAGGACGACACGTCGAGCCCCGTCACCTCTGCCCCGAGCGAGGCCACGTAGACCGAGAGGGCTCCGCTGCCGCACCCGACCTCGAGCACCCGCCGGCCGTCGAGCGGTTCCATCCTCGCGAGCATGTCGTCGAGGAACTCCACGTGCTCGCGGTTCGGGTACGGCGGGGTGGTGAGGTCCATGAGGAGGGAGCCCTCCGCCTCCCCCGCCGCCAGCTCGCCGTAGCGCGCGTCGTAGACGGCTGCCTCCCGTGCCTGGCGGGCGCTCAGCGCGCCGTGACCGTCAGCCATGTACCAGCTCCTGTCCGATCTCGGCCTCCGCAGCCGCCGTCGCGGCCTGGACCGTCGGTGCCCCGGGGCCCGGCGGCCGGGCCGGCCCGGCGCCCCGGGGACATCGCATCGGGCCCCCGTGGGCGCTGCGCCGCAGGTGGCGTGCCGCCTCGGCCCGGTGGCGCTCTCGGTCCACCCCGGCGAGGGCGAGGGCGCCGTGGGCCCCGGCACGTGCCGCGAAGGCCGCCACCTCGAGCAGGCGCATGCAGGTGTAGGGCGCTCCTGGATGGGAGGCGGCGAAGTAGGCGTTGAGGCTCTCGACGGCCCGGGCCCCCGGGTCGCCGGAGCGCTCGACGCTTCGTCCCATGAGGTGGACCGCGGTCGCGGCGGGCTCGTACCACACCTCGTGCCCGAGTTGTCGCAGCCGCCGGCACAAGTCGACGTCCTCCATGTAGAAGTACCGCTCGTCCATGCCGCCGACCGCCCGGACCGCGGCCGTGCGGCAGAGCATCGACGCGGCCGAGACCCACTCGACACCGCAGGCCTCGGAGAGGTCGCGCCCGAGATACAGGCCGGCGCGTGCGAAGGGGGCGAGGCGGTCGAGGCCGAGCAGGTAGACGGCGGCCGATCCGAGGCTCGGATCGCGGCCGGCGGTCCAGCGCTGGAACCTCCCCGACTCGTAGACGAGGCGGCTCCCGACCACGGCCGCCCTGGGCGTCGCCGCCATTCTCGCGAGCATCACCTCGAGGGCTCCCGGTTCGAGGCGGGCGTCGGAGTTGAGCAGGAAGACCAAGGGCGAGCTGGCCATCTCGATGCCCTGGTTGTTGGCGGCGGCGAAGCCGACGTTGGCCCGATTGCGAACGAGGTGGATCTCGAGCCCGGAGGCCGCGAGCTCCTCTGCCGAGCCGTCGCCCGAGGCGTTGTCGATCACGACCACCTCGTGGCGGATGCCCTGTGGCGTCGCCGCGAGGGCGGACCGGGCTGCCTCGATCGCGAGTCGCGGGGTCCGCCAGTTCACGATGACCGTGGTGAGATCGACCGTCATGGTCGCCCCCAGGAGAGAAAGGTCTCGTGGGTGCGCAAGGTGACCTGGAGCGGCCGCGGGGTGCCGCCCGAGGCGGGGATCGTGTAGATGTCGGGCTGGCCCGACGGGCCCGCCGAGATGAAGTCGATGGTCGAGCCGTCCGGCGACCAGACCGGGTTGTAGGCGGGGCCGCGGAACGACCTCGTGAGGACGGTCTCGCGGCCGGTTGCCACCTCGAGCTTCACGAGCACCCAGCCGCTCGTCGGCACGCCGGAGTCGGCGGCGAACTGGCTGCGTGGCACTGTCGGGAGCGGCGCCGAGCCCCGGTAGCTCGAGTAGACGAGATAGCGGCCGTTGGGTGACCACGACGGCGAGGTGTTGTAGTAGGCGTCGTGGGTGAGCTGGCGGAAGCCGTAGCCGGCCGGGCCCATGGTGCAGATCTCCTCGCTGTCGTCAGCCCCAGAGACGAAGGCGATCGTGCGGCCGTTCGGCGCCCAGGTGCCGAGGGCGTCTGCCGTCGGCATCGCCCCGGCCGTCGCGTTGGTGAGGTTCAGCACGGCCCCGGTCGCGAGGTCGATGCGGAGCAGGAAGGTCTCGTCGTCGATGCTCGACACGTTCGTCACCGTGACGTAGCGGCCGTTCGGTGAGACCGTCGGGTCCATGTTCCCCCGCAGGTCGCCCGGGTCGATCGCGTCCTCGCAGTCCATCGTGAACGGGGTGGTGAGCTGGCGGACGTCGGTCCCGTTCATGTTCTCGATGAACACCTGGTACTCGGGGATGTCGGCGGGCCGCACGACCGGCGGGTAGAGGTAGCTCGTGAGGTCGCTCAGGACGAAGTGGTCGTGGCAGATGCGCCCGGGCGGCCACGGGGCCGTCTCGTGGTAGTCCTGGGGCGGCACCGGCACCTTTGCCATGAAGACGATCTCGTTGTGGCCGGGCACGAAGCTCGCCGAGAGGGGCACGAGACCGTTGTCCGGCATCGCCGAGTGGGTGGCCCAGCGATCCGGAAGGCTCCAGTCGAGGATCGGCCTTCCGTTCGGCCCCGTGCCGCCGAACAGCAGCCGGCTCGTCGGGACCTCCGAGAGCGGCGTCGGAAAGCTCCGCGACGACGGCCTCGCCCAGCTCCACCACGTGATCGCGAGGGTGGAGGTCGTGAACAGCGCCCGCGCGTCCGCCCCGTCGGTGTTGACCACGCAGATGCACTGGGTCCTGTCCGACAAGGCGGCCTGGAAGCCGACCCCGAGCCCGTCAGGGGTCCAGGTGGGCTGGAACGCCGAGGCCTCGGCGGGGGTGCAGGGATCCGACGGCGGCCGCTTCTCGCACGCGAGGCCCTCGGTGAGCAGCGTGGCGTGCGTGCCGTGGACGGCGTGGACCTCGAGGCGCCACGGGCTCGGGCGCACCTTGAGGGTGCCGAACGCGCCGCTCGAGGCGGCCGGGTTCCCCTTGCCGCGGTACGAGCCGAACGCCACCTCGCGCCCGTTCGGGGAAAGGGCCGGGTCGACGTTGTAGTACTGGTCGGCCACGATCGGGTGGCGGCCGGTCCCGTTCGCGTTCATCCACCAGATCTCGCTCGGCACCGCCCTGCCCGCCGCGTCCCGGCCGTTCACGAAGACGATCTTCTTCCCCGTCGCCGACCAATTCGGGTCCGAGTCGACGGCGCCCGTCTGCTCCTCGATGCCCGAGAGGGGTGAGACGAGGTCGGTCCGCACGTCGAGCGCGAACAGCCCGACGAGCGGGTACTCGTTCCAGAACGACGTGAACACGATCGTGCGACCGTCAGGCGACATCCTCGGCTGCGCGTTCACCCACGGGTTCGTCGTGAGGCGCTCGACGTCCGTGCCGTTCGACCGCATGAGGTAGATAGAGTCCGGCTGCCCTGGGGCGTTCGAGACGTAGACGATGTCCCGGGTGCCAACGGCGAAGGACGGGAAGGCGTAGCCGCGATCCCCGCCGGGCGGCGTCACCTCGCGAAGGCCCGAGCCGTCCGCGCTCACCGTGTAGATCCCGGTCCTCCCGGTCGCGCGGTCCACGGCGGAGAAGACGATCTCGAGCCCGGCGGTCGACGCCGGCGGCTGCGTCGTCACGGCGCGGGCGACGACGGGCATCACCACCGACCCGAGCACGAGCGCGACACCGGTTGCGGCCGCGCGGCGCAGCCGGCGCCGGGCGGCGCGGCGCAGGTGCGTCGGGTGGTGCCTGGCCCATGGTGGCCGTGGGCTCATCTCAGCCTCCTCCGCCCGCGGGGCTGCTCGCGGGCACGAGCTCTCGCGCCGAGGCGGGGCGCTCCGCCGCGCCGGCGAGCTCCGCCTCCCCGTTCGCGATGCGCAGCGAGGCGACGACGAGACCGGCGAGGATCCAGAACAGGGCGAGCGGGGCGTCCTCTCTGAGGGAGAACTCGAGCTGCTCCTCGGCGTACCAGAAGACGTAGGCCACGACCGCCATCACCCCGATGCTGCGCAACAGCGGGTCGCCCACCCGGGACAGCTTGATCGCGAGGCCGAAGAAGGTGAGCCCGATGAAGACCATCCCGATCACCCCGAGGATGCCCGTCTCCGAACCCTGGAGGAGGAGCAGGTTGTGGACCGGGTTCCCGTTGAAGATCAGGTTCTTCGTGTTGTACTGGTCCATCACCTGCTGGAAGTTGTTGAGGCCGATGCCCGCCCACAGGTGGGTGGCCCAGATATGGGCGGCGAGCGAGTTGAGCTGCCACCGGGCCTGGATCTCGAGGGGGAAGTGGGCCGAGGCCACGTCCTTTCGGTAGTAGTGGTAGAGGATCGGGGAGCCGGCGATGAGAGCCGCCACCAGGCCGACCCCGAGCCAGGCGAGCCCCTTGCGGTTGATCTTCTTGTACCTGACGCCGATCGCGATCAGCACGGGGAAGGCGACGGCCCAGCCGAGGGCGGCCGAGCGGGCCTGGGAGATGACGATCGGGAGGGCGAACACGAAGCCGAGGGCAGCAAGTGCGACCCGGATCCGGCGGCCGTGGAGAGGGCCGATCCGCAGCCGGGGCGACTCGATGAAGATGCAGAGGGTGATCGCCGCGAGCGAGAGGACGCCCATGATCGCCGCCATGAAGACCGGGTGCGTGAAGCTCCCGAAGGGCCGCCCGACGGTGCCGCTGTTGGTGGTGCGCACGTCGAGCGCCGTCGGCACGCCGAGGAAGTGAAGGCCGAGGACGCCGCCGGTCTTCCACTGCAGGAAGATGATCCCGATCTCCATGATGCCGAGCCCGCCGAGCCCGGCGAGGAACAGGCGCAGCTCGTGGCGGGAGCGGACGCGAAGTGCCACGTAGACGAACAGCAGGTACATGAAGAACCACCGCAGCACCTCGGCGAACACGAGGCGGAGCGAGGAGGCGTTGAGCACGCTCACGAGCGAGAGCAGGCCTCCGATCCACGGCACCCAGAACACGGGCCGATCGGCGAGCTCGCGCAGGTCCCGACCGAGGCTCCCCTCGTACCACCACATCGCCCAGAGCACGACCACGACGGCGTCGAGGGTCGTGACCGAGATCGAAGGAGCCCCGCCGTCATGGAGCGGCACGATCGTGCCGAAGGACTTGTGCAAGATGAAGCCGAGGGCGAGCGGGACGCCGGCGACGAAGAGCACGAGCTGCCGGTTCTTGAACAGCCGGACGGCGATGAGCACGACGACGCCGGCGACCACCCCGCCGAGGAGCTTCACCCGGAGCTGGCCGGCGGCCGCCGCGCCGAGCGCGGCGCAGGCGGCCGCCACGGCGACGAGGACGAAGGTCCCCGCCGCGCTCGCCACAGGCGGTCCCACCACCCGGGCCGGCGGCCCCGAGCCCGCCGGCTGCGCCACGGCGCCACCGGCTCGCCGGCCGATCACGGGGCGGCCTCCCCCGCTGCGACGAGGTCCTCGTCGGGATGGGGCGGCGGCAGGGTGGGCACGGGTGTGACGGACCGGCTCGGCACCGAGCGGTACCCCTTGTTCGTGTAGTGGAGGAGGACCTTCCAGTACATGAACCGGCTGAGCGCGCTGTTGCGCCGGCGGCCCGAGAGCCATCTCGCTGCGAGCGGGACGGTGGCCCGGTTGAACAGCGCCATGCGGGCCAGGCTGCGCGCGATCGACCGGGGGCTGTTGTGCCAGGTGAACACGCCGTAGTCCTCGTGGAGCCTAGGGTCGTCCACGAGCTGCTCGAGGTCGACGATGCCGCGACCGATCGACTCCTGGAGCCGGCAGGCGCTCTCCAGGGTGTGGGGGTGGTAGTGCTCGCCCGTGGCGGCCGGGTGGTAGACGATCGGGAACCCGGCCCTGGTCCAGCGCCAGCCGAGCTCGAGGTCCTCGTGGCCGATCTCCCGCCAGTCCTCGTGGAAGCGGAGGTTGCGCTCCCGCATGGTGCGCACCGGGAGGGAGATGTTCATCGTCCAAAAGAAGCGGTAGGGGACCTCTCGGCCGGCGCACCCGGCAATCAGGCGGTAGGCGAACGGGTCGTAGTACTCGACGAAGGGCGTCTGGGGCATCTTCGGCGACTGGCGGCAGTGGCCGAGGACGGCGACCGGATCGCCGTGGGTGGCATGGGCCCGGGCGTGCTCGGCGAGGAGCTCCGGCACGACCCACAGGTCGTCGTTCATGTAGAGGATCAGCTCCCCCGTTGCGGCATCGAGCGCCTCGTTTCTCTTCACGGCCGGGAGCCGGCTCGCGGTCCGGAGGAGCCGAAGCTCTGCCCGGGCACCCGCCGCGAGGCGCTCCACCATCTCCGGGGTGCCGTCGCTCGAGTTGTCGACGACGAGGATCTCGTACCGGTCCGCCGGGTACTCCTGCTCGAGCAGGAGCTCGAGGGTCCGGCGAACGATCTCGCTCCGGTTGTAGGTGGGGAGCACCACCGAGATCGACGGAGTGGGCGAGGTCGCCGTCACGGCCGGACCACCGCCTCCCGTCGACCGGCCCCGAGCCCGTGCAGGACCGCCATGCGGGCCTGGGCGAGGCTGAACACCCCGCAGGCGGCCAGCAGGGCGGGGTAGGCCACCGCCGCGAGGAGGACGGCGGCGAGCCACTCGAGCCCAAGTGCCGTCGCGAGACCGAGCGCCCCGGCGAGCAGCCCGCTCGCGGCGAGCACCCGCGCCATCCTCGGCGCGTCGAGCGCGGCCGGCAGGAGCCGGAGCGCCAGCAGCACCGAGGCCACCGTGATGAGAGCGCTCGTGATGAGGGTCCCCCACGCGACGGCGAGATAGCCGATCCGCCCGATGAGGGCGAGGTCGATCACGACGTTCGCGACGAGCCCGGCTCCCTGGTAGTAGAGGGGGATCCGGGGCAGGCCGCCCGCGAGGAAGACGAACCCGTGCCAGGTGTTGAGGACCATGAACAGAAGGGCCCAGGTGAGGATGCGCAGTGGAGCGGCCGACCCGGCGTACCGCCCCCCGAAGGCGGCGTGCACCACGTGCGGGGCGTAGAAGGCCGTCACGACGGCGATCGGGAGTGCGAGGGCGACGAGGGTCTCCGTGCCGCGGCCGTACAGGGCTCGAAAGCGTGCGGGATCGGCCTCGTGCGCCCTCGTGAGGAGCGGGAAGAGGATGTCGACGACGACCGCGCTCGCGAGGAGGAGGTACTCGACCGGCTGGAAGGCGGCGCCGTACAGCGCGAGCTCGCGAGGCGGGCGAAAGCCGGCGATGACGAGGGCGTCGAGCTTCAGGTAGCAGACTCCGATCAAGGTCGCAGGGCCGACGAGGATCGCCTGGCGGGCAAGGGGCGGCAGGACGTCGCGCCGGGCTCCGAGCCGGAAGCCGAAGACGCGGCGGACGATCACCGCCGTGAGCAGCACGCCCACGGTCGCACCGAGCACCGGGGCGGCGACGATCTCGTAGAAGGTCCCCCGCGCGACGACGAGCGAGACGACGATGCCGAGCTCGACGAGCTCCATCGAGACTCGCACGAGCGCCTCCCACTGCTGCTCCACGCGCACCTGGAAGACCACAAAGAGCGTGAGCATCGCCTGGGCGACCGAGACCGAGCCCGCCAGGACGACGGCGACGCGGACGACGCCCGAGGCCCCGGCGACCCACAGGAGGAGCTCGGCGACTGCGATGCCGCCGAGCGCGAGCAACGTGCGGCTGATGATGACCGTCCCGATGACGGCCGGTCCCGACTGCTCATCGAGCGAAGCGGAACGGGCGGCCAACTTGGTGAGCCCGAGGTCGCTCGTGATGGCGACGAACCCCGAGACCGCGAGGACGAAGACGTAGTCGCCGTAGAGGCTGAGGCGCAGGTAGTGCAGGATGATCAGGCTGTCCGCCACGTTGAGCACGATGTGCAGCACCCTCGCGACGCCCTGGGTCCCCGCGCTGAACGCGATCTTCCGCCCGACGGCATCGCCGCCGGCGGGCAGGAGGATCCGCTCGGGCTCACGCGCTGCCACGGCGAGGCTCAGTCCTCGTCCGCGCCGGCCCGCACCGTCGGGATCTGCTGGGTGTGCGCCACGCTCCCGGTGTCCGCGAGGGCGGCGAAGAACCGCTGGCGCGTGCGGTGGCTGAGGATGAAGCCGATGGCGGCGCCGAAGAGCAACCCGATGAGGGCGTACAGCGCCCGGTCGGGCGAGACCGGGACGGCGGGTGGCACGGCCTGGTCGAGGCGGACGAGCTGGACGGGGGTCGCCGCGGCGTCGACCACCGCCTGCTGGTACTGGCCGGACAGGGTCGAGTACGAGCTCGCGGCGGTCTGCGAGGCGGTGTAGAGCTGCTGCAACTGCGCGTACAGCCCGCTCGACCCGCTGTTCGAGGTGAGCGTGCCGGGCGGGTCGAGGCTCACCTGGAGCCCCGCCTGCTTCTCCTTCAGCCCGGCGATCGCCGTCGTCAGGTTGAAGATGATCGACTCGAGCTGGGCGTAGGACGGGTTCGGCGACTGCGAGACGATCTCCGTCGTGCTCCGGCCCGTCTGGATGCTCTCGTCAGTCGGGATCGTCTCGGGGATCGCGGTGAGCTCGCTTTGTGCCGCCTGGAGCTTGGCCTCGTCGGCATGGAGGGTGGCATCGACGCTCGAGAGCTCCGAGCTGCGCTGGCTCGCCGTGCCGCTCGAGAGCATGCTCACCGAGACGTCATGGGTGGTCTCGAACGACGAGAGCGCCGCCGCCGCGTTCCGGTCGGTCCGGGCGGCCGCCTGCAGCTCGCGATCAAGTGCGCTCGCGAGCTGGGTCGACTGCGAGCGGAACTGCTGGTTCGCCACCTGCACGAGGGCGTTCGCCGCCGCGTTGGCGATGGCGGCCGCCAGCTTCGGGTTGCCGGCCTTCGCGTCGAGTTGGAGGACGTAGGAGCTGGTCACCTCGTTCGAGGAGATCGAGTTGTAGACGTTGGCGACCTCGGCCTGGTAGAGCGGCTCGTGGGGCACCTTCCCGTAGCGGAACAGGTCCCAGAGGTCCTTCAGCCCCTGCTTGATCTTGTGGAAAAAGCCCCCGCTCGGCACCGGGTGCTTCATGAGGTGCAAGGAGTGCACCACGTCGGCCGCGACCGTGGTCGTGTTGAGCAGCGCCGACTGGGTGTCGGTAAGGGCGCTCGCGAGGTCGGTGCCGTTCACGACCGGCGAGGGAGACCCCGCCGTAGAGACGGTCGACAGGTTCGACTGCGAGGCCGAGCGGATGAGCAGGCTCGTCTGCGCCTCGTAGGTGGCAGAGAAGAAGAACGAGATCGCGTAGGCGAGCAGCGCCGCCACGATCGCGATGACGGGGACCTTCCAGTACCCGCTCCAGAGCTCTCTCACTCGTCGTGTGTCCATGGTCAGCCCTCGTGCTTGCCTTTCAATCGGTTGCCAAGTTGGCAGGACGGTGCTCGCCGTCTGGTGCGAAGGGGAACGGCTCCCGCTCCCTCACGCGGTCCCAGGCCACGATCGCTTCCGCCCGGGAGCGCAGCGCGAGCCGGACGGCGGGACGCAGGAGGCGCCGGGTGGCGCGGGCGTGGTGCTTCGCGTAGTAGCGGTAGGCGCTCTCGTGGAACCAGCGCACCTGCTCAGGGGTGCGCCGGCGCCGGGCTCCCTCGTCGTGCACGACCGTCGCCGCGGGCACGCAGAACACCGCGAAACCGGCCGCCTTGATGCGACGGCACCAGTCGGCGTCCTCCCAGTACATGAAAAAGCCCTCGTCGAGAGGGCCGGCCGCATCGAGGGCCGCTCTCGAGACCATGAGGCAGGCACCCGAGACCCAGTCGACCTCGAACGGCTCGCTCCCCTCGTGGCGAAGGCCGCTCAGGTAGCGGCGCGAGAAGGGGTTACGCGGGAAGAGCGCCGTGAGCGGCGAGCGCCGGCCGAACAGCGCCGCCGCCGGCGTGGGAAAGGCACGCGCCGTCCCCTGGTCGCTGCCGTCGGGATTGACAAGGCGCGGCGCCACAGCCCCCGCCTCGGGGTGGCCGTCGAGGAAGCCCACGAGCTCGTCGAGGGCCCCGGCGGCCACCTCGGTGTCAGGGTTGAGGAGGAGCAGGTGGCGGCCGCGAGCAGCCGCGATGCCGGCGTTGCAGCCTGCGGCGAACCCGAGGTTGCGGCTCATCTCAACGACACGCACGTCGTCGCCGGGACGAGGCGGCACCCGGCGCACGAACGGCGAGCGGGGCGAGGCGTTGTCGGCGACCACGATCTCGTAGCTCACCTTGCACACCGCCTGGCGGAGCGACCGGATGCAGGCACCGACGTACGGCCTCGAGTCGTAGGTGACGATCACGACCGACAGGTCGCAGGGTGCGGTCGTCGCAGCGGTCACAGCGCACCCGCCCTCAGCAGGACGACGAGCGCCGTCTTCGCGAGCAGGCGGAGATCGAGGCGGAGCGAGCGGGTCTGGACGTACTCGAGGTCGGCCGCGATCGTCTGCTGGAAGCGCAGGATGTTGCGACCCGAGACCTGGGCGAGGCCCGTCAGCCCCGGCTTGACGGAGAACTTGGCAAGCTGGTCGGCCCGGTAGTACGGCACCATCTCCGGGATCTCCGGCCGGGGCCCGACGAGCGACATCTCCCCCCGCACCACGTTGATCAGGTTGGGCAGCTCGTCGAGGCTCGTGCGCCGCAGGTGGCGGCCGACCCGGGTGAGGCGTGGGTCGAAAGGGAGCTTGAAGGTCATCGTGTCGACCTGGTCGGCGGTGTACTCGTAGGCGTACAGCTCCGGGAACCGCTCGCGGGCGTCGGAGTGCATCGTGCGGAACTTGTAGAAGACGAACAGCCGCCCGCCCTCGCCCACCCGGAGCTGGCGGAAGATGACCTGGCCCGGCGAGTCCGCGGCGACGAGGGCCGCGATCGCCGCCTGGAGCGGCAAGGTGAGCACGAGGAGGGCCACGCCACCGACGAGGTCGCGGGCTCGCTGCCACTGCCGGTAGCGAGGCGAGGGCGGCTCGAGCACCGGGATCTCCGGGAGCACCACCTCGCTCGTCGGGTCGATCCGCCGGCGCCGGCCGCTCGCGGGCGGGTGCGCATGCGCAGGCTCGTAGAGGCGAAAGCCACGCCGCCGGGCTGCGCTGTTTGCCTGCGCGTGGGCGGCACCGGCCGCCTCGGGCTCGACCACGAGCCGGGCCGTCACCTCGCCACCTCCTCGAGGGCGACCCCGAGCCGCTCGCTCGCCTCTGTGAGGTAGGGAGCGAACTGCTCGGCGAGCTCGTCCCGCCGGAGCGAGAACTGCTCGAGCGAGTAGCGATGGACGCCGTGGAGGTGCTGGGGGCTCGCGGCGAGGTGCGCCCGCATCCCGTCGACGAAGCCCGGCGCCGGCTCGAGGCCGAAGCGCTCGTAGATCGAGAGCACCGTCGCCACCGGGTCCGCCACGAGCGTCCGGTAGTCGACGTCGAGCACCTGGGCGCCGCCGCTCGTCGCCGCCGGGCGCGCGGCGCTGAAGCGGCGCAGCCCTTCGAGCCAGAGGGCGGACCACTCCCGGCCCACCTCGGCGAGGTCGACGTGGTCGCTCGTGACCCCGCGCAGGATCGCGACCATCGACGCGAACGAGGCGACGGCGTCGAGCGGGTCCCGGTGCAGCTGGACGATCCGGGCCGAGGGGAAGACCTCGGTGAGGGCCGGCAGCGCAAAGAGGTGGGTCGGCGACTTGAGGACCCAGCGCTCGCGCCGCCAGCGCGACTGCAACAGCTGGAGCTGGCGGAGGTAGTACCGATAGTGGGGCGAGAGGTCGGCCCCGAGGTACCAGGCGACGTAGCTCGGGACCCGGTAGGTGGCCGCGAACTCGAGGCTCGCGAAGCTGTGGTTGAGCAGGCTCACGCACTCGGTCGGAAGGGTCGGACCGAGGGGGTGGATCACCTTCGCCTGCGGCGCAAGGTAGTCGAAGACCCGAAAGGCCTTGGAGCAGCGGGCGATCCGCGGGTCGGCGAGGTAGGTCGCCTCCTCCGGCGGCGGGCACGGTCGCGTCGCCTCGAAGTAGCGAAGGGAGCGGTTGGCGTCGTCGGCGGCGAGCAGGCCCTGCAGCAGGGTCGTGCCGCTCCTCGGCAGGCCCACGATGACCACGGGCGCCTCGACCGGCTCCTCGAGGATCGCCGGCCGCTCGGCGAGGGCGGCCTCGATCTCGACGCGGCGCTCGAGAAGGCCGACCAGGGTGTCCCGGGCGAAGTACCTCCCGGTCGTGGTGAGGTGCGCCTCGGTCGAGAGCGCCCGCGCGAGAACCTGGAGCGGCTCTTCGTAGCCCGAGCCGAACCGTGCTGATCCCGCCATGCGGGAGCAGGCTGACGCATGCAGCGACGGCGGGTCGAGCGGGAATGGCCGTACACCGACCACCTCGAGCACCCTGCCGATTCGATCTGCAACTGCAAGCGGCAAGCGACGGACGGGCCTGCCGCTGAAGGTGAAGCTGCGGCTAGTTCGCGTCAGAGCCCCCTCAGGTCCGCCGACCCTACCGGTCCCCTCCGACCTGATAGGCGTCGCCGGAAGAGTAAGCCGGAGGCCAGTCCTCGTCAATCTTGAGGATCGAGAAAGTGGCGCAGCGTGGCCGGATCCCGGCTTCTCACACCGTGAGTGGCGGAACTGCGTCATCTCGGTCCGGGCACGCTCACGGAGCGGACCGACGCATGGCGCGGCCGACTCGATCTGCAGCCGCGAGTGGTAGGCGAAGGACGGGCTTGCCGCTGAGGGTGTAGCTCCGGCCATCGCACGCGAGAACCCCCTCGGGACCTGAAATCAACTATTTCTATAAAGTCGCTCTGTCTTGAAGACTAAGCTGAGGCTCTGCCCCGGTCAATCCTGAGGATCGAGAAAGTGGCCCAGGGTGGCGGGATTCCGGCATTCCGCACCGTGAGTGGCGGATTAGCATCATCTCGGTCCGGGCACGCTCCACTGGGGGCAGCGACGGCGTGCCCGCCGTGAGGAGGGTGGGGTGCAGTTCGACTGGGACGAGGAGCAACTCGCGTACCGCGACCTCCTGGCGGAGTTCGCCCGCCGGGAGCTCGACGGCGACCTGCCCCAACGCGACCGCGGCCAGGTCTTCCCGGCCGAGGCGTGGCGCAAGTGCGCCGCCGTCGGGGTCCAGGGCCTGCCGGTCCCGGTCGACTACGGAGGATCGGGTGCGCCGGCGACCACGATCGCCCTCGCCCTCGAGACCCTCGGCCACGCCTGCCGCGACGCAGGCCTGCTGTTCTCCCTGAACGCCCAGATGTGGGCCTGCGAGACGCCCATCGTGCGCTTTGGGAGCGAGGAGCAGCGGCAGGCCTACCTCCCACGCCTCTGCGACGGGAGCCTCATCGCCGCCCACGGCATGAGCGAGGCCGACAGCGGCTCGGACGCCTTCGCGCTCTCGACGACGGCCCGCCCCACCCGGGACGGGAGCGGCTACGTGCTGAACGGCGCCAAGGTGTGGACGACGAACGCCCCGGTGGCGGGGCTGTTCGTCGTCTTCGCGACGACCGACCGGGCAAAGGGGCTGTCGGGGCTGACGGCCTTCCTCGTCGAGCGGGAGACGCCGGGCCTCGAGGTGCTCGGCCCGGTCGAGAAGATGGGGCTGCGCACCTCGCCGATGGGCGAGCTCGTCCTCACCGACTGCGAGGTCCCCGCCTCGGCCCGTCTCGGCAGCGAAGGCGCCGGCATGGCGATCTTCAACTCCTCGATGGAGTGGGAGCGGGGCTTCATCCTCGCAAGCGGGCTCGGCGCAGCTCGCCGCCAGCTCGAGCAGGCCGTCGCCTACGCCAAGCAGCGCCGCCAGTTCGGGCAGCCGATCGCGAGCTTCCAGGCGATCTCGCACCGCCTCGTCGACATGAGGGTCCGCCTCGACGCGGCCCGCTCGCTGCTGTACGACCTCGCTTGGCGCAAGCAGCAGGGACGGGGCGCAGCCGTGGAGTCGGCCGTCGTGAAGCTCTTTTGCTCGGAGGCGATCGTGCAGTGCGCCCTCGACGCTCAGACGATTTACGGCGCCGCCGGCTACACCTGCGACCTCGACCTCGAGCGCGAGGTCCGGGACGCGCTCGCGAGCAGGGTCTACTCGGGCACCTCGGACATCCAGCGCAACCTCATCGCTCAGCGGATGGGGCTGTGAGAGCCCGGACCCTCGCCGGCCTGCTCGACGCCGCCGTCGGGCGCTCGCCCGACACGCCCGCCGTCCTCGAGGGGGAACGCCGGCTCAGCTACCGCGAGCTCGATGACCTCTCCGCCCGGCTCGCGGGCGTGCTCTCCTCGCTCGGGGTCCGCCCCGGGGCGCGCGTCGGGCTCCACCTCGAGAAGTCGATCGAGGCGGTGGCGGCCGTCCACGGGGTGCTCCGGGCCGGGGGCGCCTACGTCCCGGTGGACCCGGGGGCCCCGCCCGCACGCTGTGGGCGGATCCTCGAGGATGCCGAGGTGACCTGCGTCGTCACCGACCGCGAGCGGCTCGAAGGGTGGGCGGCCGCCGGGGTGCCGGCCCCGCTGGCGCCGGTGGTCCTCGTCGATGCCGAGCCGGCCGACCTCGACGCCCTCCCGGCGGCGCGCGTGCTCGGTGCGAGCGAGATCGCCGCTGCGGCGCCTGGCCCCCCTGGCGGCGCCATCTCGCTCGACCTCGCCTACATCCTCTACACCTCGGGCTCGACGGGCGTCCCGAAGGGGGTGATGCTCACCCATCGCAACGCGCTCTCGTTCGTCGAGTGGGCCGTGCGCCACCACCGCCTCGCCGGCGACGATGTCCTCACGAGCGTGGCGCCGCTCCACTTCGACCTCTCGGTGTTCGACCTCTTCGCGTCCGCCGCCGTGGCGGCCCCGCTCGTGCTCGTCGACCGGATGGCGACCACCTTCCCCGGACGGCTGCGGGCGACCCTCGAGCGGCACGCGGTCACGACCGTGTACGCCGTTCCCTCCCTGCTCGCGCTCCTTGCGCTCCGGGGCGGCCTTGGCGAGGGGTCGCTCCCCGAGCTCCGCCGCATCCTCTTCGCAGGCGAGGTCTTCCCGACGAGGCACCTCCGCCTCCTCATGACCAAGCTCCCCCACGTGAGCTTCCACAACCTCTACGGACCCACCGAGACCAACGTCTGCACCTTCTACGACGTGCCCGCCCCGCCGCCGGACGGCGCCGACGAGCCCGTGCCGATCGGCGGTGCCATCGACGACGTCGAGCTTCTCGTCGTCACCGACGAGGGCGGGCTCGCCTCGCCCGGCGAGGTCGGCGAGCTGCTCGTGCGCGGGCCGACGGTGATGGCCGGCTACTTCCACGACGCCGAGCGCACGGCGAGGGCGCTCGTCGCCCACCCCACCCGGGCCGACGTGAGCGACCCGTGCTACCGGACCGGTGACCTCGTACGGGTCCGTGCCGACGGGGGTCTCGACTTCCTCGGCCGGCGTGACTCCCAGATCAAGCACCGCGGCTACCGGATCGAGCTCGGAGAGGTGGAGAGCGCCCTGTACTCCTGTGCCGGCGTGGAGGAGGCGGCCGTCGTCGCCGTCCCCGACGAGCTCGCCGGCAGCCGGCTTCGCGCCGTTGTCGTGGCCGGTGGCGCCACGGCCGGCGAGCTCGCCGCCCACTGCCGTCGCCTGCTGCCCTCCTACATGATCCCCGAAGAGTGGGTCTTCCTCGAGCACCTCCCGCGAACCTCGACCGGCAAAGTCGACCGGGCCGGGCTCGCACACTCCGCCAGTCCCAAGCAAGGAGAGACGAATTGAGCACCACCGACGAGGTCCGGCAGCTCATCCTCGACGGCGCCGGGGACCACCTCCCCCCCGACTGCCTCACCGACGACTACCTGCTCCTCGAGAAACAGGTGGTCGACTCGATGGGGATCTTCGAGCTCGTGAACGGCCTCGAGCAGCGCTACGGGATCGAGATCCTCGACGAGGAGCTCGTGCCCGAGAACTTCGGCACGATCGCCGCCATCGCCCGCTTCGTCGAGGCCAAGCGCGCCACGCTCAGGAGCTGACCGCCCCGGGCACAGGTGGCGCCCCCCGATGCTTCACGACTCGGGCCGGGTTGCCGACGGCGATGACGTCGGATGGAAGGTCGCGCACGACGACCGCGTTCGTGCCGACGACGGTCCGCGCTCCCACGACGACGGGCCCGAACAGCTTCGCCCCGTCGAGGATGTAGCAGTCGTCCCCGATCGTCGGGAGCCCGTCCCGGCTCTGGTCGTCGTAGGCGCCCCCGCCGAGCCGGACGCCGCCCATGAGGCGGACGTTCCGCCCGACGACGACCGGGCTCACGGCGACCCCGACCGGGTGGGGCAGCACGAGGCCCGGCTGGATCGTCGCCGTCGGGGCGAGGTCGGCCCCGAACAGGACGCAGTTGGCGAAGTACACGAGTCGCGAGAGGGGACGCAGGCCGCAGCGGTGGAGGGCCGAGGCGACGCGGAACAGCAGCACCGCCCAGGTGCCCGGAAGCCCGAGGATGTCGACGAGCCCGGCGAGCGACGGGTAGCGGCAGCCCTTCAGGGCGGCCATGTTGGCGAAGTCGCCTCTCACCGCCTCGACAAAGCCCGGCGGGCGCGCCGGATCGCTCCCGGATGCCACTGCACCGGCCAGGGCGCCGGCCCCGCTGCTGTCCACGGCTCCGCCCGCAGGTGGCTCAGCGGCGACGCCGCTTGCGCGGGCGAGGAGCCGGGCCGCCACGGCCCGCCCCGCCCGTGCTCTTGCCCGGCCGGGCCGCTCCGCTCGCAGGGCGCCCGCTCGATGAGACCGCCGGGGCTGCGCCAGCCACTCCGGCTGCCTCGGCCCCCACGGCCTCGTCCTGCTCGAAGAGCGCCTCCTCATCGTCGGAGCGCGCAGGCTCGGCCTGCTCGCGAGAGCCGTTCCCGTGAAGCTCCCGGGCGACGCCGGGCCGCAGCGGTTCGCGGCGCTCAGGCCGCGATCCACCACGCCCGCGCCGCGAGCGGTTGGCGGCTGCCGGCTCGCGCTCGTCGAGGGCTCCCGAGGCGACTGCGGCGGGCGTGAGGAGCATGACCGTTCCGCCGCGTCCCTCGAGGCGGCGGCGGATCTGGGTCCAGCGGGACTCCCGCTCCTTCAGCACGGCCACGATGGGCGAGGCGATGAAGATCGACGAGTAGGCGCCGCTCGTGAGGCCGACGAGGAGGGCGAGGCCGAAGTACTGCAGGGTGGAGGCGCCGAGGAAGTTGGCGCCGAGCACCAGCACCGACAGGATCGGCAGGATGGCGACGAGCGAGGTGTTGATCGAGCGGGCCAGCGTCTGGTTCATCGACAGGTTGACCACGTCGGTGAAACTGAGCTTCCCGCTCGCCCCGAGGCCCTTCGTGTTGTCGCGGATCCGGTCGAAGACGACGATCGTGTCGTAGAGGGAGTAGCCGAGGATCGTGAGGAACGCGACGACGGTGTCCGGGGTCACGAGGAAGCCCGAGAGCGAGTAGACACCGACGGTGACGGCGATGTCGTGCAGGACGGCGAGGATCGCCGCGAGCGCCATCTTCCACTCGAAGAAGATGGAGATGTAGATCGCGATCATGATGAAAAAGACCACAAGGGCAATGAGCGCCTTGTGGGTGATCTGGCTCCCCCAGGTCGGTCCGACCTGCTCCACGCTCACCGCCGCCACGGAGGAGTGGTGCGTGATCCTCGCGAGGGCTTGGGAGATCTTGTTGACCGTCGGGCCGCTCGTCGGGTGACGGCTGTTGCCGAGCTTCGCCTCGACCTGGAGGTTCTGGTGGCTCCCGGTGCCGAGCAGGGTGATGGACGCCCCGCTGAAGCCGAGCGGGGCGATGGCGGCGCGGGCCTCGCTCACGGTCGCTCCGTTGGCGGGGACGGTCCAGGAGGTCCCGCCGACGAACTCGATGTCGAAGTTGAGCCCCCTCACCCCGAGCGAGACCACGCTCGCGAGGATGACGAGCCCTGAGACGAGGAACCAGATCCGCTTGCGGCGCACGAAGTCAAAGCGGGTCCGCCCGTAGTACAGGCGCCGGTAGGCGGCGACGACGCCCCGCTCCCCGGGCGGGTCACCGGCGACGGCAGCGGGAACCGCCGTCACGCGGCCGCCTCCTCGGGCTGGGCGGCGGCAAGTCCCCGGGCGACTCCGAGGTGGCGGGCCTCGGTGAACAGCCGGTTCCGCCCGAGGAGGATGACGAGGGGCCGGGTGAACAGATAGGCCGTGAACACGTCGATCAGGGTCGAGAGCCCGAGCATGAAGGCAAAGCCCCGCACGGCGCCGACCGAGAGCCACCAGAGCACGAGCGCCCCGATGAACGAGACGGCATCGGCCGACAAGATGGTGCGGTACGCGCTCTTGAAGCCTCGGTCGACCGAGGCCCGGATCGATCGGCCCGCTCGCACCTCGTCCTTCAACCGCTCGAAGTACACGACGTAGGAGTCGACGGTGATGCCGACCGAGACGATGAGCCCCGTGATGCCCGACAGGTCGAGGGTGAGCTGCATCGAGCTGTGGCCGAGGGCGCTGATGATGCCGTAGATCAAGGCACCCGTCGTGAGCAGGCCGACCACGACGACGATGCCGAGCGCCCGGTAGTAGAAGATCATGTACAGCATCACGAGGAGCAGGCCGACGAGCCCGGCGATGAGGCCCGCCCGCAGCGAGGAGGCTCCGAGCGTCGGTGAGACGATCTGCGTCGTCTGCTTGATGAGCGTGATCGGGAGGGCGCCGTAGTTGAGCTGGACGGCGAGAGCGGTCGCGCTCTGCTGGGTGAAGTTGCCGCTGATCTCACCGCTCGAGCCGAACTGGGCGCCCGTCGCCTGTATCACCGGCGCCGAGATCACCGTGCCGCCGAGGTCGTCGGCGACGAGGTAGTGGTAGTTGCGGTTGGCGAGGTTGTCCCAGATCGGCGTGCCCTGCCTCGTCAGCGTGAAGTTGATCACCCACTGGTTCGTGCTCGTGAAGGCGGGTGTGGCGCTCGCGATGACGCTGCCGCTCGCCTCGGCGGGCCCGAGGAGGTAGCGCACCGAGGAGCCCTTCTCGGTGAGGAGCACGTTCGTGCGGGGGTTGTCGAACTGCGGCGGCGTGGTCCGGTACTTCGCGAGCACGGGGTAGGGCACCGGCGCCTGGTTCGACTGGCTCGGCCGGTAGACCGAGGGGCACGACGGCGGGGGCGTGTAGGCGGCTGCCGAGGTTCCGGTCGAGGACCCCCGCTTGCCCGACGAGGTCGCCGATCTCGACGAGGACTTCGACGGCCCGGCGTAGGCGGGCGCGTAGCACAGCACGGGGCGGAAGTAGAGCTGGGCGGTCTGGCCGAGCTGACTCTCCACCTGCCGGGCGTTCTTCACGCCAGGGAGCTGGACGACGACGTCGTTACCCTGGACGTTGATGTTCGGCTGGCTCACGCCGTACGCGTTCGCACGGTCCTCGAGGATCGTGACCGCCGTGTCGAGCTTGCTCTGCGACACCTTCGCCGTGCTGCAGTTCGTGGCCGAGCCCTTGGCCGCCGGGCAGTAGATGATCGACAGCCCGCCTCGAAGGTCGAGGCCGAGGAGCGGCTTCCAGTTCGCGGCCAGCACTCCGGCCAGTGCGCCGACGCAGACGAGGCAGGTCGCGACGACGCTGATGACGTGCCCCCGCTTCATGGGCCTTCCTCGGGCTCGCCTTTCTCAGCGGGGACAGCTGCGCTCGAGGCGGCCTCGGGGCTCGACCCGTTCCCTGCGGCCGGGCCGCCCACGGGCTCACCGGACTCGGCCTCGGTGCCCGTCTCGTCGGTCGCAGGCTCGCTCGACTCCTCGGGCTCGACGTAGGGGTTGTCGCCGTAGTGGGAGTCGTCATCTTCCTGGCGCACTGCGATCTCCTCGTCGGAGACGGGGCTCTGGATCGTCCGGCCGATCGCGGCCCGGAGCACCTCGATCTCGGTGTGCGGCGCGATCTCGACGCGCGCCCGGTCGCCCTCGAGCCACGTCACGCGCCCGATGATCCCGGAGGTGAGCATCACCTGGTCGCCGATCTGGACGGCCTGCTGACCCTGCTGGACGCGCCGGGCACGCTGGCTCCGGGGCCGGATGAGCAGGAAGTAGGCCGCCGCCACGACGATGAGGATGATGAGGAGGCTGTAGGAGCTGCCGGTGGTGGTCTTCTTCGAGCTCGTGGCCCCAAGAAGGCCGACGTGCACCATGAGGATGGCGGTTGCGTGATGGAGGGACATGCGCTCCCCAGCGGTCGAGAACGAGGCGGCGAACATGCTACCTGCTCGAGGGCTCCCGCCCGTTGCAGGCCGTGGCCCCGGGCGCCGAGGCGCTCAGGAGCCGAACAGGCGCTGGCCCTCGAAGCCGGCAGCGGCGGCCGGCTCTCCCCCGGCCGGCCAGGCGGGGGCGGGATCGGGCAGGGCGAGGCCCAGGTGCTCGTAGGCCGCCGGGGTCGCGATCCTGCCTCGCGGGGTGCGCATCACCAGCCCGCAGGCGAGCAGGAAGGGCTCGTAGACGTCCTCCACCGTCTCGGGCTCCTCCCCCACGCTCACGGCGAGGGTGGAAAGACCGACGGGACGGCCGGCGAAGCGCTGGCAGAGGATCTCGAGGATGGTCCGGTCGACCCGATCGAGCCCGAGGTGGTCCACCCCGAACTGGTCGAGGCCCGCCTTGGCCTCGGCGAGCGTGACGGCACCGGTGCCCTTCACCTCGGCCCAGTCCCGCACCCGGCGCAAAAGGCGGATCGCGAGCCGGGGCGTGCCCCGGGAGCGCCGGGCGATCTCGGCAGCTCCGGCGGAGTCGAGCGAGACCCCGAGCACTCCTGCGGTTCGCACGACGATCCGCTCGAGCTCCTCCTCGCCGTAGTGGTCGAGGCGTGCGACGAAGCCGAAGCGGTCCCGGAGGGGGCCGGTGACGAGTCCCGTGCGGGTCGTCGCCCCGACCAGCGTGAACGGCGGCAGGTCGAGCCGGAGCGAGCGCGCGGTCGGGCCCTTGCCGATCACGATGTCGAGCTGGAAGTCCTCCATCGCCGGGTAGAGGACCTCCTCGACGGCTCGGCCGAGCCGGTGGATCTCGTCGATGAAGAGCACGTCGCCCGCCTCGAGGCCGGTGAGGATGGCGGCGACGTCGCCGCTCCGCACGAGCGCGGGACCCGAGGTGATGCGCAGGTTCGCTCGCATCTCAGCCGCCACGATGCCCGCCAGCGTCGTCTTGCCAAGACCGGGCGGCCCGGCGAACAGCAGGTGGTCCACGGCCTGGCCGCGCCGGCGGGCCGCCTCGAGCACGATGGCGAGCCGCTCGCGCAGCTCCTCCTGGCCGACGAACTCCTCGAGCCGCCTCGGGCGCAGGCTCGCCTCGAGCGCCACCTCGCCCTCGGCAAGCGCCCCCGAGAGGGGGCGGTCGCCGGCGCCGGGCGCCGGCGCCGCCTCGGCGGCCAGGATCTCCCGCCGCGGGCTCACGAGAGCTGCTCCCCGGGAAGCGGGCGAGCGGTCACCGGTGCACCGCCAGCTCGCGCAGCGCCTGGCGGAGCAGCTCCTCGACCGTGCCCTCGCCGGGCAGCACGCGCAGCGCCGCCCTCACCTCGTCCGGTCCGTAGCCGAGCTGGCCGAGCGCCTCGGCCACCTCGGCCGCCGCCGAGGGCGCTCCGCCCGCTCGGAGCAACTCGGCGGTGCCGGTGCCGTCGAGCTGATCGAAGCGGGACTTGAGCTCGACGAGCAGCCGCGTCGCCGTCTTCTTCCCCACGCCCGGGACGAGGGTCAGCGCGTCGACGTCGGAGCCCGCCACGATCTCGGCCAGGCGGGCCGGGGCGTGGACCGAGACGATGGCGAGCGCGAGCGCGGGCCCGACGCCATGCGCGCCGAGGAGGAGCTCGAAGCTCTCCCGCTCCTCAGGGGCGGAAAAGCCGTAGAGGACGATCGCGCCCTCGCGGACGTGGGTGTGGACAAAGAGGGCGACCTCCCCGTCGCCGGGCACCGCCCCGGCGGCCGCCCGCGGCGACACGAGCACTCGGTACCCGACGCCGCCGACGTCCACGACGAGCTCGACTGCGTGGTCGCCCGAGCGCCGCCGCTCGACGACGATCCCCCGCAGGTAACCGATCACGCGATCACCGCCTTGCGCTGCGCCCACGGGGCGGCACCGAGATGGCAGATCGCGAGCGCGAGCGCGTCCGCCGCGTCGGCAGGCCGGGGCGGCCGGGCGAGGCCGGCAAGGCGCTCCACCATCGCCTGCACCTGCTCTTTCGTGGCGTTCCCGTAACCGGTGACGGCCAGCTTCACCTCCGCGGCCGTGTACTCGGCCACCTCACAGCCCTGCTCGAAGGCGGTGAGCAGCGCCACGCCGCTCGCCTGGCCCACGGCCATCGCGGTGCGCGCGTTCGAGCGGAAAAAGACCCGCTCGATCACCATGACGTCGGGGCGCAACTGCACGAAGAGCTCGTTCAGGTCGGCCCGGAGCTGGGCGAGCCGGGCGGGGATCGGATCGCCCGGGGGCGTCGTGATCACGCCGGCCGCCTGCGCCACGAGCCCGGCGCTCGACCTCGTGACGCAGCCGTAGCCGCAACGCGAGAGGCCTGGGTCGATCCCGAGGACAAACATCCGTTCGATAGTAACCGGGGCGCCCGGCTTTGCCCAGCATTTGCTCGTTGCCCGAGAAGTCGGCTGCCTGCCCAAGAAAGACGCTCTAGGCGGTCGACCTCCTAGGCAGCACCCCCGGCCAGCGGGATGACGGCGACGAGGATCGGCTCTCTCGCCCCCGGTGATGCAAGCACAAGCCTGTCGATGCTTGCTTGTAACGTCGGGTCGTGGGACAATGTAAGCATGGATGAGCAAGCACACTTCAGTTTCGGCGGCGACGAGGACCACTCTGCCGGTGCGGACGCGCAGGCGAAGGGGCGTGCTCGGGGCGGCGTGGAGCGAGCCAAACGGCTCACTCCTGAGCAGCGGGCCAGGATCGCTAGTAAGGCCGGTCAGGCCCGTTGGGCTGGGACCGTGAGGGAGGCGATCTGCGGCTCGCCTGATCACCCACTTCGTATTGGCGACATCGAGATCGAGTGCTACGTCCTGGAGGACGGCACGCGTGTCCTCACCCAGTCGACGTTCCTGCGGGCTCTCGGACGCCAAGGCAGGCCGAGGGGTCGCGAGGGGATGGATGAGAGCCTGCCGCCGATCTTGCGAGGAAAAACGATCCGGCCGTTCGTCTCTGACGACACAATCGCCAAGAGCAGGCCGATCGTCTTCACGCCGCCGCACGGCGGCCGGGCAAGCGGGTACAACGCTCTGCTGCTCCCGGAGGTGTGCGAAATCTTCTTGGCCGCCCGTGAACGGGAGGGAAAGGCCTTTCCCCACCAGCTCAACGAGGTGGCCGCTAGGGCTGAAATCCTTGTACGCGGGCTCGCCCGCGTTGGGATCGTGGCACTTGTTGACGAGGCGACCGGCTTCCAAGAGGTCCGCACTCGTGACGCCCTTGCCAGGATTCTGGAGGCTTACATCGACAAGGAGTTGAACGCGTGGGTGAGCACCTTCCCGCCAGACTTCTACCGCGAGTTGTTCCGGCTCCGGGGACTGGATTACGACAGCGAGAGTGTCAGACGGCCGCAGTACTTCGGGATGCTGACGAACAACATCGTCTACGAGCGCTTGGCCCCTGGGGTGCTCGACGAACTCCGCATCATCGTCCCGAAGGACGAGCGCGGCCGACGTAAGCACAAGTTCTTTCAGCGCCTGACCACTCACGTCGGTTACCCCAAGCTGCGGGAGCACCTGGGATCGGTCGTCACTCTGATGAAGCTGAGCAACGACTGGGCCGACTTCCGGACCAAGCTCGACCGCATCCATCCCCGCATCGGAGACACGATTCCGCTGCCGTTCGATGACGACAGCGGGCTCTAGGTCTCGGGTTTCGTCCTCCGCGGCCTGTCCCAGTACGGCGATTTGCACTTCGGGTTGGGGCATACCTTCGGTGGCCGATCGCCCCGCGGCAGCCACTCGTGCCCGCACCGAAGGCAGCGGTAGCCCCAGAGCTGCACTTTCTCTACCATGCCGCCTAGTGTACCCGATCGGTATATCCCGATCTAGTATTGACTTCTCTATCCCGATTCGGGATAGTCCTAGTAGGTACACACCTACTAGGAGGGTCCGATGGACAACCGGGAACTCAAGGGCATGCAGATCGCAGCAGCGATGCCGCTGCGCAGGGACGCAAAGGGCTGGATCGTCCCGTCGCAGAGCGGCCCCGGCACCTACACGGTCTCTCCGCACCCGACCACGACCTACAAGGTCGCTCAGGGTCTCGTCCCGCCGCCCCTTCCCGACGTGCAGCCGTGGTCCTGCACCTGCCCTGACTTCGAACTGCGGAACAGGCCATGCAAGCACGTCATCGCTGTCACCTACGTCATCCGCCGCCAGAGCACCGAGCTGGACGGCGCCGTCGTGACGGAGGAAGTACGGGTCACGTACACACAGGATTGGACGGCCTACAACGCCGCTCAATGCCACGAGAAGGAGCTGCTGCTCCCGATGCTGGCCGACCTGTGCTCGACGATCCCCAACCCGCCGCGGGTCGGTCGGGGTCGCCCCAGGCTGCCGCGGAGCGACATGGCCTTCGCCGCCATCTCCAAGGTGTACGCGGGGCTGTCCGCTCGCCGCTTCGACACCGACGTTCGAGAGGCAGCGGCCAAGGGACTGACCGACGTGGCTCCCCACTACAACAGCGTGCTCGCTTACCTGGCCGACCCTGAGATGACCCCCGCGCTGGAACAGCTCGTGACCCTCTCGGCGCTGCCCCTGGCGGGTGTTGAGCAGGACTTCGCGATGGACTCGACGGGCTTCTCCACTTGCAACTACGTCAGGTGGTTCGATCACAAGTGGGGTCGCGAGCAGAAGCGGCAGGACTGGGTGAAGCTCCACGCGACGACCGGCGTGCTCACCAACGTCATCACCACCGCCGTCGTGACACCGCACGTCGGCGAGGGCACGAGCGACAGCAAGCAGTTCCCTGCGCTGCTCGCCGGAACAGCTCAGCACTTCACGATGCGGGAAGTCAGCGCCGACAAGGCTTACTCGTCCAAGGCCCACCTGGAAGCCGTCGAGGCTGTTGGGGCGACCCCGTTCATCCCGTTTCGGGGCAACCAGATCGGCGTCCTTGGGCCACAATCGTCGCTGTTCAACGTGACCCGCGACGTGATCCCCGGCCCGGAGGCGTCCGCCTGGGTCCGCATGTACCACTACTTCGCCTACCAGCGCGACACGTTCCTGTCGCACTACCACCGCCGCTCGAACGTCGAGACGTCGTTCTCGATGATCAAGCGGAAGGTGGCGTCCATCCCCCGGTGTAAAAGTCAGCGGGCATAGGTTCCTTCGAGAAGCAACCAACTTGCACGAAGGAGACCTACACCCGATGACTACACGAGTATCGCCTACCGAGCGCATCCGCGCGGAGATCGACGAGCTGTTCGCCTCCGAGGGGGATCTCGGCGAGGCGTTGGAGAAGGTCGCCCAGCTCGGCGCCCGGCTGCTGCTGCAGACGGCGTTGGAGACCGAGGTGACCGAGTTTCTGGGCCGCAACCGCTACCAGCGGCGAGCGGCAGCCAAGGAGGCGACGTCGGGGTCGCGCAACGGTTACAGCCCGGTCACGATCAAGTCCACCGCCGGACCGGTCACCCTGCAGCGCCCGAAGCTGCGGGGCACGACCGCACAGTTCGCGTCCAGGCTGCTGGGCAGGGGCGTCTGTCGCACCAACGCCATCGAGAGCCTGATCATCGCCGGCTACGTGCGTGGCCTGTCCACCCGGGACGTCGAGGCCGCCCTGGTAGAGGCGCTGGGGGAGTCGGCCAGCGTGTCGAAGTCGACGGTGAGCCGGGTGTGCGAGGCGATCAAGGCCGAGTTCGAGGCGTTCCGGGCCCGGGATCTCTCCGAGGTCGAGCTCGAGTACCTCTACCTGGACGGCTCCCACTTCAAGATGCACCCCGGGGCCGGTGCCGAGCCGGTGCTGGTCGCCTGGGGCATCACCGTCGACGGCCGGCCGGTGCTGCTGGCGATCGAGCCGGGCTCAACCGAGTCCACCGACGCCTGGCGGGAGTTCCTGCGGTCCATGATCGCCCGCGGGTTGCGGCCTCCGACCCTGGTGATCTCCGACGGCGGGCCCGGCCTGATCGGCGCCGTCGAACTCGTCTGGCCCGCCTCGGCCCGTCAACGCTGTCTGATCCACCGCTGCCGCAACCTGCTCGCCAAGGTCCCCAAGCACGCCCAGGACCAGCTGAAGGCCGACTTCTGGGCCATCTGGGACATCACCACCGAGGCGGGCGACGACGCCGTGGCCGAGGCCCGCCGGCGGGTCAAGGCGTTCGAGGCCAAGTGGGCCAAGCTCTACCCCTCGGCGGTCGCCTGCCTGACCGACGACCTCGAGCACCTCATCACCTACCTGCGCTTCCCCAAGGAGCACTGGCACCGGATCCGGCACTCCAACTTCATCGAGCGGACCTTCGGCGAGACCCGCCGGCGGGTCAAGGTCATCGGCCGGCTCCCCGGAGAGCGTTCCTGCCTGAGCCTGGTCTGGGCCGTGTTGGACCGGGCCAGCCGAGGCTGGCGGGGCGTGGAGATGACCCCCAAGACCGTCCGCCACCTCCAACAACTCCGCCTCGAACTACTCGGCCCGCCACCGCGCCCGGCCACCCCAGACCGAGCAGTCGACCAGACCGTCACAGCCGCCGCGTAACATCAACCCCGGAACCTGCGCCCGGCTGCTTTTACACCAGAACCGGGACGCCACCGGTCGTCCCTCCCGGTTGTAGGGAGGTCCGTCGCACTGCCATCCCGGCCATCCACCAGATTTACAGCCGGTCCAACGCTCTTGAGGGGGTTCCACCACTGGTTCCTGCACTCGTACACCTCTCCG
>DATGKK010000018.1:0-2146 GCA_035294725.1 Acidimicrobiales bacterium
GAGAACCTCGAGTACCTGAGGACCAAGCGGGAGCGCATGGGCCACCTCCTCGACGCCGTCGGCGCCGAGACCCTCCGACAGGACTGATGGAGGCGAGCCACCGCCTCCCCTCCGAGCCGCCGCGGGGAGGGCGCCCTGGTGAGCTGTCCGGTGCGCACGACGGCTCCGGGCTGCGGATCGCGGTCGTCTGCGCTCGTTTCAACGGGGAGATCACCCTCCGCCTCCTCGACGGCGCCTACGAGGCTCTTTACCGCCTGCAAGTGAGCGGGGAGCGCCGCCTCGTGGCCTGGGTGCCCGGTGCCTTCGAGCTGCCGCTTGCGGCGAAGGCGCTCGCCGCCGCCAAGCGGGCCGACGCCGTCGTCTGCCTCGGTGCCGTGATCAGGGGCGAGACCTCCCACTACGACTTCGTCGCCGGGGAGTGCGCCCGGGGCCTCCAGCAGGTCCAGCTCGAGACGGGCGTGCCGGTCGTGTTCGGGGTCCTCACCACCGAGACGATGGAGCAGGCCCTCGAGCGCTCCGGTGGGCGGCTCGGCAACAAGGGCGAGGAGGCCGTGGTCACCGCCGTCGAGATGGCGAACCTGCTGCCGCAGCTACGGTAGCTGGTCACCATGCTGCGGCTCGTCCTCCCGAAGGGCTCCCTCGAGCGCGCCACCCTCGAGCTGTTCGCCTCGGCGGACCTCGCCGTGCACCGCTCCTCGGAGGTCGACTACTCCGCCTCGATCGACGACCCGAGGGTGAGCGAGGTCCGCATCCTCCGCCCGCAGGAGATCCCGCTGTACGTCGCGGAGGGGCTGTTCGACCTCGGGATCACGGGCCGCGACTGGATCGAGGAGACAGGGGCGGACGTGGTCTCGCTCGGCGAGCTCGGGTACTCGAAGGCGACCGACCTCCCGGTGCGCATCGTGCTCGCCGTCGCCGCCGGCTCCGACGTGGAGAAGGTGGAGGACCTGCCCCGCCGCTGCAGGGTGGCGACCGAGTACCCGCGGCTCACCGAGCGCTTCCTCGCCGAGCGCGGGGTGGAGGCGGAGGTGCGGTTCTCCCACGGGGCGACGGAGGCGAAGGTGCCCGACATCGCCGATGCCGTCGTCGAGCTGACCGAGACGGGCCGGGCTCTCCGGGCGGCGGGGCTTCGCGTCCTCGAGACCCTGCTCGTCTCCCGCACCGAGCTCGTGTGCAGCCGGCAGGCAGCTGCCGACGCCTCCAAGGCGCGGGCCATCTCCCAGCTGCACGTCCTCTTGCAGGGCGCCCTCGAGGCACGGGGGAAGGTGCTCGTGAAGCTGAACGTCGCCGCCGAGGATCTGGAGGCGGTCATCTCCGTCCTCCCCTCGATGCGGTCGCCGACGGTCTCGGCGCTGTCTGGCGGGGAGGGCTTCGCCGTCGAGACCGTCGTGCCGAAGCGCGAGATCAACGTGCTGATCCCTGCGTTGAAGGAGCGGGGGGCCTCGGACATCCTCGAGCTCGACCTCTCGAAGATCGTGCACTGAGTTGGGGCCGGAGCTGCGCCTTGGGCGCGTCGTCGACTATGACGAGCGGCGGGGGCTCGGGACGGTCGCGGCCGACCCGATGCCCGGCGCCGGCGACCCCGGCCCGCTCCCGTTCCACTGCACCGCCATCGCCGACGGCTCCCGGTCGATCGAGCCCGGGCTCGCCGTCGCCTTCTCGGTCGTCGCCTCCCATGGCGGAGGGCGCGAGGCCGTGGCGGTGACGAAGCTGCCCGCCCCCTCGGTGGCACCCTCCTGAGCCGTGGAGACCCGCCCGCTGCTCGAGCACGAGCGAGAGGAGGTTCTCGGGATCCTCGAGCAGAGGTGGGGAGGCCGCGCCGTCGTCGCACGGGGCGAGGCCATCGAGCTCGCCCGGCTGCCGGGCATCGTCGCACTGGACGAGGAGGGTGGGCTGGCCGGGGTGCTCACCTACCGCCTCGGGCAGGGGAGCCTCGAGGTCGTCACGCTCGACGCGCTCGTCGAAGGTCGGGGAGTGGGCTCGGCTCTCGTCGACGCGGTGCGCGAGGTCGCCCGCGACGCGAACGCATGGCGGATCTTCCTCGTCACGACGAACGACAACGTGCGGGCGCTCTCGTTCTACCTGCGACGGGGCTTCCGGCTCGTCACCGTGCACCAGAACGCCGTCGCCTGGAGCCGGCAGGTGA
>DATGKK010000019.1:0-64999 GCA_035294725.1 Acidimicrobiales bacterium
GCGCATACTCGCCGCTCAGCACTCACGTTCGGGGCCCGGGAAGGAGCGCTCTCGTACGGAGCGACGTGCGGGGACTCACTGACAGCGAGCAGAGTATATCCGACACCAGCTACGTATATACTCTTTCCATGAGCAAGCACCTGGTCGACTTGGACGAGAACGCGCTGAGCGTCGCCCAGGCCCGACTCGGCACGACGACCATCAAGGACACCGTGAACGCCGCCCTACGCCAGGCCGGCGGAGACCGCGACGCCGAGGTCGCCGGCGCCCTTGACGTGCTGGCGAGCGCCGACTTGATCGACCGCTCCGAAGCGTGGCGCTGACCCACCTCGTCGACTCGAGCGTCCTCAAGCGGATGAGCCAGCCGCTCGTACGCGCGGCCGTCGAACCCCTCGCCGCGCGAGGCAAGGTCGCCCGCGCAACGATTTGCGACCTCGAGATCGGCTACTCGGCGCGCAACGCCGACGAGTGGGACCAGCTCATGGAGTCCCTCAGTGTCCTCACCCCCGTCGAGACCACCGCGGCTCACCTCCATCGCTCCTTGCAAGTCCAGCGTCTCCTGGCGGATCGCAGCCAGCGAGGCCGCAAGATCCCCGACCTGCTCATCGCCGCCGCCGGCGAAGCCCTCAACCTGACTGTGCTCCACTACGACAGCGACTTCGACCTGATCGCCGAGGTCACAGGCCAGCGCACCGAGTGGGTCGTGCCAGCCGGGGAAGCTGACTGACCGCAGCTAGAGGCTGGCACCCCTCCTGACCAGCGCCAACAGCGTGGGGCTAGCTGGAATCGAACCAGCGACCTCAGCATTATCAGTGCTGCGCTCTAACCGACTGAGCTATAGCCCCGGGGCGAACGGCCAGGCTACACCACGCTCCTGAAGCGAAGGAGGGCCCGGATGAGAGACCACCGACCCCTGCGGGTTGGTCATGAAGTGGCTTTCGCTACTCCGAGCCAGCTGATACCGGTGCCACCGCGGCAACGCTGTGACCCTCGTCCAGGTTCATCAGCCTGACTCCGGTTGCATCACGCCCTTGCGCGGCGATCTCCCGCACGGCCGTTCGGATCACCACGCCGGCCGAGGACACGATGAGGAGCTCGTCGTCGAGCGAGGCCATGATCGCGGCGACGACCCGGCCACGTCGCTGCGTGAGCTTGATCGCCCGGACGCCCTGCCCACCTCGTGCCTGGGCGTGGAAGTGGTCGAGCTTGGTCCGCTTGCCGTAGCCCGCGTCCGTGACGATGAGGAGGTCGACCCCATCCCGTGCGACGTCGCAGGAGACCAGCTCGTCCCCGTCCTTGAGGCGCATGCCCCGCACTCCGGCGGCGCTGCGGCCCATCGGTCGAACCTCGGTCTCCCGAAAGCGGATCCCCATGCCCTGCCGGCTCACCAGCAGCAGCTCGTCGTCGCCGCCCGTCCGGATCACTCTCACCAGCTCGTCGCCGTCGTTCAGGTTGATGGCGATGAAGCCCTCCCGACGGGACTTGTCGTACTCGCTCAGTGGGGTCTTCTTCACCTGCCCCGACTTCGTCGCGAAGAGCAGGAACTCCTCCTCGGCGAACTGCCCGGCCTCGATGATCGCCTGGATGGTCTCGCCCGCCTCGAGAGGGAGGAGGTTGACCGCCGGCGTGCCTCGTGCGTTCCGGTCCTTGATCGGGATCTCGTGAGCACGGAGTCGGTACACCTTCCCCCGGTTGGAGAAGAAGAGCAGGTGCGCATGGGCGGTCGTGTGCACGATCTCGTGGACGAGGTCCTCTTCCTTCAGCTTTGCCCCTTGGACCCCTCGACCACCTCGACCCTGGGTGCGGAACGCGTCTGCGGAGACGGCCTTCAGGTAGCCGGCGCGAGTGATGGTGATCACCATCTCCTCGTCCTCGATGAGGTCCTCGATGTTGAGATCGCCCGGGTCGTGGACGAGCCGCGTCCGCCGTTCGTCCGCGAACTTCGCACGGACCTCGGTGAGCTCGCCAGCGATGACGCTGCGGAGGCGGGCGGGCTCCGTCAGGATCGCCTCGAGCTCCGCGATCTTGGCGTGGAGCTCCTCCAACTCGCCCTCGAGGTCCGACCGGCCGAGACGCGTCAGGCGGGCGAGCGTCATGTCGAGGATGTGGTTCGCCTGCTCCTCGGAGAACGAGAAGGGCTCGGCCTGCAATGCCTCACGAGCAGCTGCCCGGTCGTCGGATGCCCGGATCGCCGCGATGACGGCATCCAGCATGTCGATCGCCCGGAGGAGGCCCTCGACAATGTGGGCCCGGGCCCGTGCGCGGCGGAGCTGGTACTCCGAACGGCGCGTGACGACCTCGACCTGATGTTCTACGTAGGCACCGACGGCCTGGGCGAGGTTGAGCAGACGCGGCACCCCGTCGACGAGAGCGAGCATGTGGACGCCGAAACTGGTCTGCATCGGCGTGTACTTGAAGAGGTTGTTGAGGACGACGTTCGCGTTCGCGTCCCGCTTCAAGGTGATGACGAGTCTCGTGTCGTCTCCGGCCGACAAGTTCTCGAGGCCGTCGATGCCCGTGATGTCGCCGGCTTCCACCGCCTCGGCGATACGGGTCGAGATACCCTCGACAGAGGTCTGGTAAGGGATCTCCGTCACGACGATCTGGCTCTTGCCCGCCCGACCCTCCTGGATCTCGGCGACGGCGCGCATCTTCACCGAGCCCCGTCCCGTCCTGTAGGCGTCCAGGATGCCGGACCGTCCGAGAATGAGCGCGCCGGTTGGGAAGTCGGGACCCTTCACGAACTGCATCAGCTCGTCAGGCGTCGCCTGGGGGTGCTCGAGGTAGTAGATGGTGGCATCGATGACCTCGCCCAGGTTGTGCGGCGGGATGTTGGTCGCCATCCCCACGGCAATGCCCTGCGACCCGTTGACGAGCAGGTTCGGGAACCGAGCCGGCAGCACGACGGGTTGCTCGTCGCTCCCGTCGTAGTTGGGAACCATGTCGACGGTCTCCTCGTCGATCCCGTCGAGAAGCACCATGGCGAGCGGCGCGAGGCGGCACTCGGTGTACCTCGCGGCGGCCGGACCCATGTTCGGACCAGGGGCACCGAAGTCGCCGTGGCCGTCGATCAACGGGTGGCGCAACGAGAAGGGCTGCACCATACGGGCGAGCGCGTCGTAGATGGCGGCGTCCCCGTGGGGGTGGAAACGGCCCATCACGTCGCCGACCACCCTGGCGCACTTCACAAAGGGCCGGTCCGGGCGGAGACCCTCGTCGCCCATGGCATAGAGGATGCGCCGGTGAACGGGCTTCAGACCGTCCCGAGCATCGGGGAGCGCGCGCTGGACGATGACGGACATGGAGTACTCGAGGAACGAGCGCTCCATCTCCTCTTGGATCTCGATCGGGACGACCCCGAGCGCCGTGCCTCCGCCTCCTGATCCGCTCCCGCGGGATCCAGAGCCGTTCGTGCCGGGCCCTGAGCCGTTCGTGCCTGAACCGTTCGTGTCAGCCATGGCGGTGTCGCTCTCTTGAGTCGTCGTTCACACTCTCGTGGACCGTGCGGCCACCCGGTCCCCGTGCCGGCTCAGATGTCGAGGAACCGGACGTCTTTCGCATTGCTCTGGATGAAGTGACGACGGACCTCGACGTCGTCTCCCATCAAGATGGAGCAGATCTCGTCGGCGATGCTGGCCTGCTCCATCGTCACCTGGAGGAGCGAGCGCTTCTCCCGGTCGATGGTCGTCTCCTTGAGCTCCGCCCAGTCCATCTCCCCGAGGCCCTTCAGACGGTTGAAGTCCTTGCTGTAGTTCGGGTGCTCCTCGAGGAACCGAGCCTTGGCCAGGTCGTCTTTCAGGTACACCTTCGCCGTCCCGACCTCGGCCGAGTAGAGCGGCGGCTGGGCGACGTAGATATGACCGGCCTCGACAAAGGGCTTCATCTGGCGGAGGAAGAAGGTGAGGAGCAGCGTGCGGATGTGCGAGCCGTCGACGTCGGCGTCAGCCAGGATGATGACCTTGTCGTAGCGGATCTTGGAGAGATCGAAGTCGTCGGCGAGACCAGCGCCGATCGCCATGATGAGCGCCTGGATCTCGGCGTTCTTCAGCATCTTGTCCACGCGGGCCTTCTCGACGTTGAGGATCTTCCCGCGGATCGGGAGCACCGCCTGGGTGCGCGGGTCTCGCGCCTTCACGGCCGAGCCGGCCGCAGAGTTCCCCTCCACGATGAACAGCTCGCAATCGTCCGGATTGCGCGACGAGCAGTCGTAGAGCTTGCCCGGCAGGCCGGCGCCGTCGAGCGCGGTCTTGCGCCTGGTCAACTCCTTTGCGTGCTTGGCCGCGATGCGGGCTCGCTGGGCGTCGAGGCCCTTCTTCACGATCTGGGCGCCCTCTTTCGGGTTCTCCTCGAACCACTCGGCGAGCTTCTCGTTCGTGGCCCGGGCGACGAGCGACCGCATGGCGGTGTTGCCGAGCTTGGCCTTGGTCTGCCCCTCGAACTGCGGCTCGGTAAGGCGGACGGAGACGATGGCCGTAAGACCCTCGCGCACGTCCTCTCCGGCGAGGCTCTCGGCTCCTTCTTTGATGAGGTTGCGGTTCTTCGCGAACTTGTTGACGACCGCCGTCAGCGCCTGGCGGAAGCCGTCTTCATGCATGCCGCCCTCGATCGTGGCGATGCCGTTCGCGAAGGAGTAGATCGACTCGTAGTAGCCCGTGTTCCACTGGAGGGCGACCTCGACCTCCTGGTTCTCCTCGGCCACGACGTAGGAGGCCACGCGCTTGAACAACGGCTCCTTGGTCGCGTTGAGGTGCTTCACGTAGTCGACGATGCCCCCGGAGTAGCGGAAGACCTGGGGCTCCGGATCGTGACCGGGACGCTCATCCTTGAAGCGGATCTCGAGGTTCTTGTTGAGGAACGCCATCACCTGCAGCCGTTCCGTGATCGTCTGAGCGCGGAACTCCGTTTCCTCGAAGACCGAAGCGTCCGGCCAGAACGTGACGGTGGTGCCGGTCCGGCCACGCGGGGCGTCGCCGACCACCTCGAGTCCCGTCACGGGTTGGCCACCATCGCGGAACTCCATCCGGTGGTGCTTGCCAAGACGGTCAATTTCGAGCACGAGTCGGCTCGACAGCGCGTTGACCACCGACACGCCGACTCCGTGGAGGCCGCCGGAGACCTTGTAGCCACCGCCTCCGAACTTGCCGCCGGCGTGAAGCACCGTCAGCACGATCTCGGCGGCGGACTTCCCCTTGTACTGAGGATGCTCGTCGACGGGGATCCCGCGACCGTTGTCGACGACTCGGCAGCCCCCGTCGGCCAGAAGCGTCACGTCGATGCGCGTCGCGTACCCTGCCATGGCCTCGTCCACCGAGTTGTCCACGACCTCCCAGACCAGGTGGTGGAGCCCACTCGGACCCGTGGAGCCGATGTACATGCCCGGCCGCTTGCGGACCGGTTCGAGACCTTCGAGGACCGTGATGTCGTGGGCGGTGTACTCGGAGCCGATCGCAGTGCGATCCTCGGCCTCGGCGTTCATAACCACGGGCGCGACCTTCCAGATGGGGTGTCGTTCACTGGCCGGGCCACCTCATGACCGAGAGCGGAGGACGCTCGTTGCGGGTGTCCGACGATGCCTTCATTCTACCGTCTCGGTGCTGGCCGCCAGAGCATTTTGGGGGTTGCGGCAAGGGAAAATTCACTGCGTTGACCTGGGCCTCACCCTCACGCTGCATCGTGTAGCGACCGGGTAGCCCAGCTCCTCGGCAAGGCGGGCGAGAACCGTGTCCGACAGCAGCCGCATCTCCGTGGCCCATGCTTGGTCCGGGGCTTCGCAGACGAGCTCTCCAGCGTGTAGCGCGACGGGGACCACTCGATTGGCTACTTGTTCCCCCACGATCTGCTGCCAGACCGAGGTGATCTCGGCGAGGGCGGCCGCTGCTGAGAGCCCCCTCGCCCGCAGCACTGAGGAGACGGCGTCTCGGATGGGCGTCAACCCCAACTCCTCCCCTGGAAGGTCGAATCGGCTCTCCTGGCCTGGCTCCCCCCGCGGACGCGGAATGTCGGTGCTCATGGCAGGATCGCTCCTCGCTCTATCCGGACGACAAGGTCGGGTTGCGCACCCGGCGGCAAGGGTCCGGCTGTGGTGAGGAGCGCTTGGCCTGGTGGAAGCTCGCCGACGAGTGCTCGGGCTGTTGTCTCGTCGAGCTCGGAAAAGGCGTCGTCGAGGAGGAGAACGGGCGCCGCGCCGGTTACGTCGCCCACGTACCGATGGAGACCGAGCCGGAGAGCAAGCGCCACGCAGCGCTGTCGCCCCTGGGAGAGCCGGGTCCGTGCGTCGAGGCCTCCGGCGGTGATCTCGAGCTCGTCCCGCTGGGGCCCCACCGTGGTGACCTGACGTTTCAGATCCTCGTTCCGGTGTTGCTCGAGCGCCTCGTGAAGCGCGCCCTCGAAGGATCGGACGTAGGAGAGAACGAGCGCTCCAGCTTGGGGTGCGAGGACCGAGAACGCCTCTGCCACGAAAGGAGCCGCTCTGTCGATGAGCCGTTCTCGTGCGGCCACCACTCGCTCCCCCACGGCGGCAAGGCGTTCATCCCAGACATCGAGCGTCATGACTGCCTCGTGCGGGAGGCGGCCGCCGAGTTGGCGGAGGAGGGTGTTCCTCTGGCGCAGCACTCGCTCGAGCTCAGCTCGATCCCCTCCGAGGCGGGGCCAGGTCGCAAGGACTGCGTCGTCGAGCAGGTCACGGCGCCGGGCGGGCGGGCCTTTTACCAGGTCTAGGTCATCCGGCGTGAACAGTGTCGTCCGCAGGACCTCGACGAGCTCACGGGGCCCGTTCACGCGGCGGTCGTTGAGCGTGGCGGTGTCGCGCCGAGCGAGCTCGACGTGGACCTTGATCTCCAAACGACGCTCACCCTGGCAAAGGTCGCAGGAGATCGAGGCGGACGTCTCCCCGGTCTGGACGAGAGCCTCCCTCGGAACGGAGCGGAACGACTTCAGCACCGAGCAGTAGGAGAGGGCTTCTAGCAAGCTAGTCTTTCCAGCTCCGTTTCCACCCTGGATGACGGTGAGGCCGCCCGGCGCTGGAACGAGCTCAGCCGTGTCCAGATTGCGGAAGTGCCGAGCGCCGAGGCGGGTGACGTTCGTTACCGTCACCGGAACAGCGGGGTGGTCCGGGGATACCGAGATATCGGTGTCAGGCTACCTTGACCGGCATCAACAGATACCGGTACTCGTCCTCGCCCTCTCCCCGAACGAGCGCGGGCTTTCCCGGATCGTTGAGCTCGAGAACGAGCACGTCAGAACGGAGTGCCTCGACCCCGTCGAGGAGATAGCCGGGATTGAAGGCGATCATGACCTCGTCCCCGTCGAAGTCACCTTCGAGCTCCTCAACAGCCCTACCGCTCTCCGGAGTGAGCACTTGCAGCTCGACACCATGCCCACGGAAGGACAGCCTCACTGGTGTCGTGATGTCCTTGCTGTCCCGGACGAGCAGTCTCACCCGTCGGAGCGCCGTTGCGAAGTCCTCCCGCGGCACGGTCAAGTGGTATGCGTACGAGGGCGGCACGAGTCGGTCGACATCAGGGAATTGTCCACGCACGAGACGGGTCGTGATGCGCACGTCGCCGAGCTCAAAGACTGCATCGAGGTCACTGTGGCGAAACGTGATCCGGTCTTCGTCGCTCTCGCTCGCCTGACCAACGAGGCGCTGTACCTCGGCAAGGGCGCGAGCAGGAACGAGAACCTGCGAGCCATCCTCAAGAGCGCTCATTCCTTCGAAGTCCCTGAACGCGAGCCGGTACGAGTCGGTGGCAATGAGCCGCAGCCCCTTCTCCGTCGCCTTCATCTGCACTGCGGTGAGCTGCGGCGCCCTGGAGTCGTCGGTCAGCGCGGCGCGGACCACCTGCCGGAGCCCCTCGGCGAACGTCGCAGCAGGAAGCTCGATCCCCGAGTTCTCCGGTGAACCGAGGCGCGTGATCTCCGCGCCGGCAGCCACCCGCACGACAAACTCTGCACGACCTGCTGAAAAACGCACCTCCTCATCGACGCCCGCGACGGCGACTGCACCGGAGTCGAAAGAGCGCACGATGTCGGTCACGAGGCGCGTCGGCACGAGGACGGTTCCATCCGACTCCCCCGCCACCTGCAAGCGAACCTCGATGACGAGATCGGGATCCGACCCCACGATCTCAAGGTTCGAAGCCCGCAACGAGAGCTGAAGACCCGGCGCCACACCCGCGAGCGAGGACCGTCCCGCGGTGGCACGGCTCGCAGTGACGAGAGCCTCGAGAAGCGTGTCGCGATCCGCTCGGAATCTCACGTCGGTCTCTTCTCCTTTTTGATGAGAATTTGAAAGCAGGAGTAGTAAGGGCTGGGGAGTGTGGAGAACAGTTCGTTATCCCTGGTCAGCGCTGTGCAGTTGTTCGCGCGTTGTCCACAGCTACCCACAGGGCCACCCCGTGCCGAGTGCGGGCATGTGGATGGCGACGCAAAAAGAGCCGCTATGTCCACGGCGCCCCGAGCAGCTTTCCACATCGTCGTGGCAGCTTCGGCGCAACCCGTCCACAGGTCACTCACCGTTCTTGATCTTCACGATGAGCTGAGTGACCGTGTCGTAGATCTGGCGGCGCTCGCGCATGAGGGCTGAGATCTTGTCGACGGCATGGATGACCGTGGTGTGGTCGCGATCCCCGAACTCCCTGCCGATCGCCGGATAGCTGTAGTTGGTCAGCTCCCGGAACAGGTACATGGCGATCTGCCGCGCGATCACGAGCGGTCGGCGCCGGCTGGGTCCACACAGCTCGTCGACCGAGAACCCGAAGTGCCTCGCTGACTCCTCGAGGATCTGGCGAGCGGTGATGGTACGAGGCTGGCTCGCGGCCACGAGGTCGGAGAGCACGACCTCCGCGAGGTCGCGAGTGAGCGGCTGGCGGTTGAGGGACGCGAACGCGGTGACGCGGATGAGCGCGCCTTCGAGCTCGCGGATGTTGTCCTTCACGTTCGACGCGATGAAGTCGAGCACCTCGTCACCAACGACTGCGCCCTCGTGCTCGGCCTTCGTGCGGAGGATGGCGATGCGAGTCTCGAGCTCAGGAGGCTGGATGTCGGTCGTGAGGCCCGAGAGAAGGCGGCTGCGCAGGCGGTCCTCGAGTGTGGCGATCGCCTTCGGCGGCCGATCTGACGTGAGGACAATCTGCTTGGAGGCGCCGTAGAGGGAGTTGAAGGTGTGGAACAGCTCTTCCTGCAACGACTCCTTCTTGTCCATGAACTGGACGTCGTCGAGAAGCAGTACGTCACACTCCCGGTATCGACGCCGGAACTCACCCATGTCCGTCTTCGCCCGGAGAGTCTCGACGAACTCGTTCATGAAGGTCTCGGTCGACACGTAACGCACGCGCAGGCGGCCGAAGTTCTCCCGTACGTAATTCCCGATGGCCTGGAGCAGATGTGTTTTACCGAGGCCGGCACCTCCGTAGATGAACAGCGGGTTGTAGCTGCGGGCGGGCGCTTCGGCTACCGACAGCGCAGCGGCGTGGGCGAATCGGTTTGACGGACCGATCACGAAGGCGTCGAAGGTGTAGCGGTTCGTGAACGGGACGGCGTCGTCCGAGAGCACCCGGGAGCTCCCGGCGCGGGCGGATGCACCTTGGTGCTGAGGCTCAGATGCTCCTGCCGGTGCTGGTGGCGCAAAACCGCTGTGGATTTCGGCTAGGCGGTCCTGTTCTTCGGACAGCCCGGCCAAGCTGGACGCCCGCTGGCCATGAGCGCCCGTCGAGCGGGCGAGCTCGTCCGCGGTGATCGCCACCGGCAGATCGCTGTCCGGTTCGACGACGTCGAGACGGATGGGGTAGTCCCGGCCGGTGCTGTCGGTGAGCGCGTCGTGGATCAGGGCCTGGAACCGGCCATCAAGGCGATCCCGCACCACGGCGTTCGGCACAGCCAGCACAAGAGTTCCGTTGGTCACCGCCACGGGGCGAATCTCGGCGAACCACGTCTTCCAGGTTGCGTCGGAGACCTGTTGTTGTAGAGCGAAAGAACACTCGTTCCACAGTTGTTGGGCCTCAGTCACGAGCTCGGAGCCCCTCAGCTTTCCGTCTTTCCACACGGGATCCACAGTTGTGGATGGCGTGGAGGTGCCACGCCGGACGGCGCATCCTACAGCGGGATCCCAGTCCGCGCCGAAGGAAGTTTCCCCTGTTCAGAGAGCAATTCTTGTTGTCGACCAGGGGGTTGTCGCGAGGTTGTCACATTGCGGCGATCGCGCTAACGTGACGGAGTCCTCCCGGGATGCCTGACCTGTCGCGTCCCTTGATCTCCTGACGAGCGAGAAGCCAGATGAAGCGCACCTTCCAGCCGAACAACCGCAAGCGGGCCCGCAAGCACGGATTCCGGCACCGCATGTCGACACGCGCCGGGCGTGCCATCTTGAAGGCACGGCGTCGCCGTGGTCGCGCCAACCTCTCTGCCTGAGGGGATCTGTCCGTCCGGCCAGCACGCCGGTGGTGGTCAACTCCGTTCTCGGCCAGCATTGGCGTCGGTGCACGGCTCACGGGCTTTCCGCGCCCTCGGGCGCTCGCGCCGCCGTGCCAAGTCGGGACCGGTGACGGTACACTATGTGCCTGCTGCGCCCGCGGATGAGTCACGGTACGTGGCTTATTCGATTCCTCGTCGAGTCGGCACTGCTGTCGAGCGGAACACCTATCGCCGCCGGCTGCGCGTCGTGGTTCGTGAGGTAGTAGCAGAGCTACCTGCCGGGACGTACCTCATCGGAGTCGGGTCCGGCATCCGAGACGTCTCGTTCCAGGAACTGAGGAGACGAGTGACCGAAGCTATGAGTCGCGCAGGCGGGAGCGAGATCCCTTGAGCACGCTCCGCCGATTCCTCATCGGCCTCATCAGGGCCTACCAGGCTGCCCGGTTCGGGCATCTGTCGCCGTGCCGGTTCCAGCCGAGCTGCTCGGAGTACGCCGTCGAAGCTATCGAACGACACGGCGCAGGCCGAGGCGTGTGGCTCGCTGTCCGCCGCATCTCCCGTTGTCACCCTCTTGGAGGGCGGGGCTTCGACCCCGTCCCGTCGGAGTGATCCCATGATCCTGTCCTCGATCATCACCTCGATCATCAGCCCCTTCGCCGACATCTTCGGCCAGGTGCTGGCGTTCTTCTACAGCTTCACTCACAGCTTCGGGCTCTCGATCGTCCTGCTCACCCTCACGGTGATGGTGGTCGTCTTCCCTCTCACCCGAGCCGGCACCCGCTCGATGATGCGGATGCAGATCCTCGCCCCGGAGCTGAAGAAGATCCAGCAGAAGTACAAGACACAGCCTGGCATGAGCACCGAGGAGCGCCAGGCGAACCGGACTCAGCTCAACGAAGAGATGATGGCGCTCTACCGGGAGAACGGGGTCAACCCGACCGGTGGCTGCCTGCCGATGTTTTTGCAGTTCCCGATCTTCATCGTCCTCTATGACGTCATCCGGGGGATGACGAGGACGGTCACGGTTGGAAAGGGGTCGCACCTCCACCAGATCCTGAGCCCGCAGTACATCCCGACGAACTCCTCGCTCTATCACGCTGTCAAGGCGAGCCACGGAGTGCTCGGCTTCCTCGGACTCAACCTCGCTGACTCGGTGCGCACGACCGGACTGAGCTGGAGCGGAAAGGTCCCCTACATCGCCGTCATCCTGATCGCCGTCGTGCTCCAGTACGTCTCCATGTGGCAGATCACGACTCGGAACCCAGCGGCGCAGCAGGCGAACCCGCAGATGCAGGCGATCCAGAAGTTCATGCCGCTGATCTTCGTGATCTTCTACATCGTGCTGCCTGCGGGCGTCGGCGTGTACTTCATCGTCTCGAGCCTGTTCAGAGTCGGCCAGCAGGAGTACATGTACAAGCACGACCCGAAGGTGCAAGAGTCGATCGCGCAGATCCGGAAGATGAGGGCTGCGATCGACGTCAAAGCAAAGGCGGCGGCTGAGAAAAGTGGCGCCACCTCCGGCGGCCGTGCCCCCGCTGCCGCTACCGACGGCGCCCGTAAGAGCTTCCGCGAGCGCCTCCGCGACGCCCGAGCGGGTCTCACCGGAGAACTACCGACGGCGCCCGGCGGTGGCGACGGGCAACAGCAGGTCGCCCGCAATCAGAACGGCAAGGCTTCCCGGAATGGCGCTCCTGGTTCGAGCGGCGGGACTCGTGGCGGGTCACGATCCGGTGCTGCAGCCAGGACGAACGGAAACGGAAACGGGTCGAAGGGCAGCCAGAACCGCCAGCCTGCGAGCGCCGGATCTTCGCGCAACCGAGCTCGCGACAAGCGCTCACGGCGACCCTGACGGTGGAGTGGGTCGAGGCGACGGGCGAGACCGTCGCGGACGCGGTCGAACAGGCACTGGAGCGCCTCGGAGTCGCGCAGCCCGACGCGGAGGTAGTCGTCCTGGAGGAGCCGAGGAGCTCGATGTTCGGGCTCCGTAAGACGGCAGCTCGAGTCCGCGTACGAGTCCGCCCGGTCCAGGCAAGAGCAAAGCGCCCCTCCCGCAGGCCTTCCTCCGGCGTGGAGACCAGGGCGAGCCGTGGACGTGGTGGAAAGTCGAGATCACGCGCTGGCGCCGGCGAGGAAGCGCCGGCGGGGCCGTCCGCAGGCGAAGCCCGGAGGCGACGCGAAAGCGGGCCCGCCAGAGCACAAGCGAGCGCCAGCGCCGTCACTCGAACTGAAGCGGCCGATGCTCAGCCCCGGCCAGACCGTGACGCGACGGCTCCCGATGGACCGCGGAGTCGTCGGCGGCGCCGGCGAGGCGGTGGATCGAGAGCGCGAGAGGCCGGCGCCGAGCTGCATCGTGACGGGGCTGATTCCAGGCAGTCTGCAGGAGGGCAGCCAAACCCGAGCGAGGAAAATGGGAACAGTGCGCAGGACCGGCTACCTGGTCGCGAGGGTGCTCGGGGCCGGTCGAGTCCTGGGAGGCGGTCCGATCTGGGACAGGTTTCGGCAGGCTCGAGAGATGGCGCAGCCGGAGCAAGCTTGGGGCTGCTGACCGAGGAGGAAGAGATGAGCATCGAAGCGCAGGCGGAGCTGGCAGAGAAGTTTGTGCGGGGGGTTATCGGCTCCTTTGGTCTCGATGCGACGACCACGGTCGAGATCTCAGAGGAGGTCATCCGCATCGACGTGACCGGCGAGAACCTCGGGATCTTGATTGGTCCGCGTGGTGCCACGGCTGATGCGTTGCAGGAGCTCACTCGGACGGCAGTGCAGCGCAGGGCCGAGGAGCACGGCGGTGTGCGCATCGTCGTCGACGTGGGTGGGTACCGTCTCCGCCGAGCCGCGGCACTCCAGCAATTCACACGACGGGTTGCGAGTGAGGTGCTGGAGTCCGGAGAGGCGCAAGCTCTCGACCCGATGAACCCCGCCGACCGCAAGATCGTCCACGACACGGTGAACGAGATCGAAGGCGTGAGAACGATCTCGGAGGGCGACGAGCCCCGGCGCTACGTCGTGATCGTGCCGTCGCAGAGCTCCCGGGAGGACAGCAGGTCCGAGAGCTCGGATCCCGCGGAGGAGCCAGACGCGGCTTCGGCCGGCTGAGCTCGAGGGGGACGCGATGGTGCCCGAGCTCGGGCCCGTCCGCTTAAAGCTTGTGGAGGCGCAGAGCCTCGGCTTTCTCGGACCAGCGCCGGTCGACGACCAGCTCGAGCACTCGTCCGCCTTCGTCACCGTCATCCGGCGCCTGGTTGCTCCTATTGGGGCCAGCACAGAGCGCCTCTCGGAGTCTCGGCGCTCGCCGGTGACCGCTATTGCTCGTCCGGACGGAGGCGATCACGAGCTTCTCAGGATCGCCGACCTCGGATCAGGTGGAGGCCTTCCAGGGCTCGTTGTTGCCTCACTGATGCCGGGTGCACGGGTCTACTTGATCGAGGGATCGATGCGCCGTGCCGACTGGCTCGCGAAGGTCACCGCTGAGCTGGAGTTGCGCAACGTCGAGGTTGTGGGTGCCCGGGCAGAGCTGGCGGGCCGTTCGGCAGAGCTCCGGGGGACGATGCAGGTCGTGACCTCGCGGTCGTTCGGACCCACAGCGGTGGTCGCCGAGTGCGCTGCCCCCCTACTCTTGCCCGGCGGTGTGCTCGTCGTGTCGGAGCCACCCGAGAGCGAGCATCTTCGCTGGTCATCGAGACAGGACGTGGCGATTCCCTCCGAGCGGAGGACGCATCTCGATGGCCGTTGGCCGCCGCCGGCCCTCGGGCTGCTCGGGCTGTCAGGGGCGGAGCCGGTCCAAGAAGGAGGACGGAGCTTCGCGGTGCTCACACTCCGTGCTCCATGTCCGGAGCGCTTTCCCCGTAGAACCGGGGTGCCCGAGAAGAGACCGCTCTTTTGACTGGAGCGTCCGGCGCTCGCCGCTCTAATCAGCCGCATCCTGGCGAAGCAAGCTTTCCCCCGAGCGGGAGGTTTCACGTGGAACATCGGTCAGCCACAACGCCGGTCCCGTGAGGCGAAGCAATGTTCCACGTGGAACCATTGCCACGTAGTCCTTTTGGCGAGAGCGGCCGCGGACTACACTCGCTCGCACCGCAGCTCTTGCCGTAGGGACGTCGCTGCGCGTGCCGACCCCGTCCGGTAGACCCTCCAGCTTTCCGTGGAGCTCCATGAACGATCATCCTGAACCGGCGGTCATGGCCGAGAAGGAACCGGCCCCCGGCCCCGCTGCGATCCTCGATGCCGATGCGGAGCAGTCGTTGGCGACGGACGGTCACGCAGGATCTGGCGGCACGGAAGCGGCCGCAACGCCGACGGCGCGGCCACCTGCCGTTGCCCCCCGCGTTACGACCCCGCGAGTTATCGCGTTGGCCAACCAGAAGGGTGGCGTCGGAAAGACCACGACGGCAGTCAACCTCGGTGCTGCACTGGCCGATCTCGGCTTCAGGGTTCTCATCGTCGACCTCGATCCGCAGGGCAATGCGAGTACCGGGCTCGGGATCGACCCGCGCACCTTCGACTCCTCCATGTACGACGTGCTCCTCCACGACGTACCCCTAGAGGACTGCATTGAACCGACGAGCATCCGGAACCTCTTCCTCGCTCCCTCGACCCTCGATCTCGCTGGGGCGGAAATCGAGTTGGTACCAGCACTCAGCCGGGAGTTTCGCCTCCGTCGTGCCATCGAGCCAGTGAAAGACGACTTCGCATTCGTCTTCATCGATTGTCCACCGTCCCTCGGTCTGATCACGCTCAACGCTCTCACTGCGGCGACCGAGGTGCTGGTTCCTATCCAGTGTGAGTACTACGCCCTTGAGGGCGTCTCGCAACTCACCCGGAATGTGGAGCTGGTGCGGGCGAATCTCAACCCCACCCTCTCCGTGCGAACCATCGTCCTCACGATGTACGACGCCCGGACCAAGCTCTCGGACTCAGTTGTGGCCGAGGTGCGCACTCACTTCGGAGAGATTGTGGCGAAGAACGTCATCCCCCGTACCGTCCGCATATCGGAGGCGCCGTCGTTTGGCGAGCCGATCACGGTCCACGATCCGAGCTCGCGCGGTGCCATCGCCTACCGCGAGTTGGCGAAGGAGGTCAGTGGTGTCTCGTCGTAGCGGCCTCGGGCGGGGCTTGGGTGCGCTCATTCCCCAGGCAACCACCATCTCGAGCGAGTCGGCCCTCCGGCATGTGCCGCTCAGCCAGATCCGGCCCAACCAGTTCCAGCCGAGGACGAACTTCGATGAGGAGGCCCTTTCTTCACTAGTCGACTCGGTCAAGGCTGTCGGTGTCCTCCAGCCCATCCTGGTGCGCCAGGTAGGCGCCGACGAGTACGAGCTGATCGCCGGCGAACGCCGCTTCCGCGCTGCCCACCGAGCCGGCCTTGCGACCATCCCGGCGCTGGTGAGCACCGTCGACGACGCCACGAGCCTCGAGCATGCCCTCGTCGAGAACATCCACCGGGAGGACCTCAACGCCCTTGATGAGGCAGGCGCTTATCAGCAACTGATCGAGGACTTCGGGATGACTCACGAGGAGGTGGGCCGCCGCGTCGGCAAGAGTCGGGTCGCGATCACAAATGCTCTTCGGCTGTTCCAGCTACCTCCTGCGGTGCAGCGCCTTGTGCGCGACGGATTGCTCTCTCCGGGAGCAGCTCGAGCCCTCCTCGCAACACCGGACCGTGGCCTGCAAGAGGAGATAGCCCGGGAGGCGGTTCAAGAGGGCCTCTCGGTGAGAGCGATCGAGGCGCTCGTACGGTCTCGCTCGATTCCTGACGACGACTCCATGGGAGAGGCGGACGGATCGGTTGACGGGTACTCAGACAACCCGGACACGTACGCCGGGGACGAGGAAGAGGAGAGCTCGTCAGTCGCGAGCAAGCCGGCGTCTGCCGGCCTCAGGCCCCCGGGGGTGCTCGACCTCGAAGAGCTGCTCGGCGACCATCTCAACACCCGCGTCAGGATCGAGATGGGCAAGGGTCGCGGTCGCGTCATGATCGAGTTCGCGACCCTCGACGATCTCGAGCGCATCTACCGCGTCATCATCGCCGACACGCGTCCGCGACCTTCGTGAGAGCTGACCGCGCTGGGCGTCGAGCCTCACGGTCGACCCCAGGGTTTCGTTTCTTCACCCTCTGCTCGCGCGCCTCGACCGAGCTGTCGGGAGCGCGCTCCAGGCACCGACCGAGAACCCTCGTCTCCCGGTGCTGGAAGGCCGACCATCGTGCTCGCCGTGCCGGACATCCGGTGCGGCCGTTTGGAATGGGCCTGAGAATGTGCTGGGTGCAGCTGCCGAGTGGACCCGTTGCGATGGCATTTGGTCAACTTCCGGTGAGCGACGAACCGCAGGGCGCCGGTGCGAGTCTGCGCGATGACCGCTGACCTTCCCTCACTTGCGTTTCAAAGTCGCCGCTTCGTGGAGTAGCTGGCCGACAGGAAGGACAACGCCGACAGGAGGGACTAGGGCTGGCGGCGGACCCTCCAGCTCTGTTGGGTGGATTGGCGGCCCAGAACGAGAGAGTCCATGCCTCGCGAAGACCCTCCGCCGCCTCTCGAGATCGAGCCTGCGCCTCGCCGGGGCTGGCCGAGGGGTCTAATGGTTCGCCGGCGCGGTTCGGGTCACGCTGGGCGGCGGACAGGAGCTTCGTACAGCCGTGAACAGGACTGTTTCACTGACTGGGCCGCTCGCCCGCCCGCCCGGAAGGGGCAGTCGTGCGACGTCGTCTCAGGCATAGATCGAGGTTGACGGGTGACCTCCACCTGTGATGAATGGTTATCCACAACCTGTGCATGAGATTGTGGATGATGCGAGCTCAAGCCACCCATAGGAGCTGGTGAGCAGGCAATCTGTGAGGTGCTCCCGGCATCGCGACCTGCTCCTGGTCCTGCTCAGGCGCTCTCGCTCCAGTCCTTGGCAACCCATTCCACCAGGGCGTCGGTGATCGCTGCTGCCAGCACGGTTGTCCGCATGGTGACGACGGCAGGTGCGCCGAGCTCTACGACGACGGCAGGCATCTTCGTCTGGCGGAGCACGGCCAGCGCCATCCCGTCCGACCCCTCGTCCAGCAGATCAAGAGCGGTGGTCACCCGTTCCAGGATGAGCTGAGCCAGGTGGCGGCTCGTTTCCGACTCGTACCGGTAGCCGCGGTAGTAGATGGTGCGCACGCCGCGGCGTGCCGGCTCGAGCCGCAATGCGATGAGGCAGTGGGCCCCGGCCGTGTTGGCAGCGTCAGCTTGCGCGGACTCGTCGTGGTCGTGCACCAGCACCGGCTGGGCGCCAACGGCCACGAGGGCCCGAGCCAAGGCCGCGGCACCGCTTTGGAACCCACCCGGCTCTGCCACGATGATCGTGCGCTCTCGTAGGCTCCCCTTCGAGTCGACGACCTGCAATCGCTCCCTTACCGCCGTGACGAGGTCCTCGCCACCTCGTCGAGGTGAGAGCTTCGACAGCTCAGCCAAGGTCCGCGGGCCGCAGATGCCGTCGTTCGCAATGCCGATGTTGTGCTGGAAGTCGGCCAGCGCGATCGCCGTCCGCTCGCCGAAGATCCCGTCCACACCGCCCGGATCGAACCCGAGGGAGGAGAGACGGCGCTGGAGCTCTGCCACGTCGTCCCCATGCAGCATGGGGACACGGAGGTAGAGGAGCCGGTCTCCCAGGCGGAAGCCGGCCTCGACAAGCGAGCTCCACGTGTAGCGACCGCAGACGCCGTCGCTTCGCAGGCCGCGGTCGCGTTGGAAGCGGCGGAGTGCCTCCGCCGTGGCTTCCCCGAAGCAGCCCGGACCGTCCCCGTCGGTGGTGTAACCCAATCGCTCGAGCCGCTGCTGCAGGTCCGCCACGCCCGGACCGGTGCTGCCCACCGCGAAGGGGAGGTCGATGTCCGACACCCCAGAGGACCTGGATCCCGCTGGGGCGTCGTCGGGCATCGGAGTCATGCTAAAGCCGCCAGCCGGCCGGCTGGCTGCGCTGGCGGACCCGAGGTCGGACGGGATCTGCAGGCTGCCGAGGGCCACGCCCCCCGGCTTACCCAGGCGACCTCGGAGCCATGCCGTCAGGCGCCCGCCTCGGGGCCAGGCCGGGGGCGGACTAGCGCAGCTGCTCGACTGCGTGGAGCGCCGATCTGCCGACTACCAAATTAGCAGTTCTACTGACATAAGATGTAGCCCACCCTGCAGAGAACGTGGTGCGCCCGAGCGGGTCAGGCGAGATGCGGCTCGAACTCTGCCAGGATCTGGCTCTTGCTGCGAGCCCCCACGATGCGGCCCGCCATCTCGCCGTCCTTGAAGAGGATGAGGGTCGGGATCGACATGACCTGGAACCGTTGCGCCGTGCGGGGGTTGTCGTCGACGTTGAGCTTGGCAACCTTTAGCTGGCCGGCCTTGTCGCCAGCGATCTCCTCCAGCACCGGAGCGACCATCTTGCAGGGGCCACACCACTCCGCCCAGAAGTCGACGACGACGGGCGTGTCCGAGGCTCCTACCTCCTCGTCGAAGGTGTCGTCGCTCACCGTGATGATGTTGTCGGCCATGTTCTTTCCTTTACCTTGGGTCGTGCTCGGTCGTGTCGTGCTCGTCTCGAGATTCGCGGGAGCCAGGCAGCCCTACTCGAGAGCGGCGAGATACCGCTCGGCGTCGATGGCGGCCATGCAGCCGGAGCCGGCGGCCGTGATGGCCTGGCGGTAGACGTGGTCCTGCACGTCGCCGCAGGCGAAGACGCCGGGCCGCCCGGTCTTCGTCCCGTCCGTCGTGACGAGGTACCCGGCTTCGTCCATTTCGAGCTGTCCCGCGAACAACTCCGTGCTCGGAGCATGCCCGATGGCGACGAAGAGCCCCTCCACGGCGAGAGTCCTCTCCTCGCCGGTGTTGACGTCGCGGATCCGCACGCCCTCGACGTGGTCGGCGCCGAGAACGTCCACCACGACCGAGTCCCAGACGAAGTCGATCGACTCGTTCTTAAAGACCCGGTCCTGCATGATCTTCGAGGCGCGCAGCTCCTTCCGGCGGTGAATGATCGTCACCGACTCGCCGAACTTGGTGAGAAAGAGCGCCTCCTCGAGGGCTGAGTCGCCCCCGCCCACAACTGCGATCTTCTTTCCCCGGAAAAAGAAACCGTCGCAGGTAGCGCACGTCGACACGCCGTAGCCGAGCAGGCGGGCCTCATTCTCGAGCCCGAGCATGAGGGATCGCGCCCCTGTCGAGATCACGAGCGCCCTCGCTCTCACGTCGGGCTCGGGGGCATCGGGGTCGCACGTCCAGACACCGTAGGGGGCAGCAGAGAGGTCGACCCGGGTCGCCTTTCGTGTGACGATCTCGGCGCCGAAACGCTCCGCCTGCTCTCGCATGCTCATCATCAGTTGCGGGCCGAGCACACCTGACGGAAAGCCGGGAAAGTTCTCGACCTCGGTCGTGAGCATGAGCTGGCCCCCGGGCTGGTCGCTCGTCGACGACGGCTCGCCCTCGATCACGAGCGGCGCGAGGTCGGCCCTCGCCGTGTAGATGGCCGCCGTGAGACCGGCCGGGCCTGAGCCCAGGATCACGACGTCACGGATCTCGCCCGGTTGCATCTCTGCTGTGCCTTCCCGTCGCGCTCTCAGGAGCGGGAGCGACTCTTACGAGAGAGGAACAGTGCTGCGAGCCAGAAGATTCCAGCCACGACGAAGTAGCTGGCCCACACCCGGGTGGTGAAGACGGGCACCTCCGTCGTGAGCACGCGGATCGCGAAGATCGCGAACAGGACGGCGACCGTCGTGCCGATGAAAAGAGCGACGAGGCCGAAGATGAGGTAGCGAACGGCCCTCACCACGGGGCGCACCGTCTTGTCGCGAACCAGCGAGACGACCTCTTCTACCTTGCGGGTGGTCGCGACCGCCCAGTCGTGGTCGATGCTAAGTGGCTTCGAGGGAGCGTCCTCCCTGCTGTCGCTTCCCGGGTTCGCAGTTCCCGGCAGGCCGAAGCTGGCACCGCGGGCAGTGCCGTCGGTGCGCTCGCGTGCCGGCTCGGGAGGCATGCGGGCAGGTTAGTGGCCGCGCGCCCGCGCTACTTACCCGACGCGAGCTCGTAGCAGACGCCGACCGCGCCTGGTCCGGAATGGGTGCCGATCACGGGGCCGATGTAGGTCACGAGGATCTTGTCGCGATCGAAGTCCCGAGCCAGCAGGGAGACGAGCGTGTCGACGTCAGGCGCCGCAGCGTGCATGACGGCGAGGCGGGCCAGAGGCCCTGCCTGGCTCACCTTGTCGGCCAGGTACTCGAGGGAGCGGGTTCGCGTGCGCTGGCGAGATTCCGGCTCGACGACGCCGTCGCGGATCTCGATGACCGGCTTGATCGACAGCAGCGAGCCGAGGAAGGCCTGCGCCCCGCCGATCCGCCCCCCTTTGCGCAGGTTGTCGAGCGTGTCGAAGGTGCCGTAGACGTGGCTGTTCGCGAGCGTCGTGCGAACGGCCTGCTCGACTTCCTCGAGAGATGCCCCGCTCTCGGCGGCCTCGAGCCCCGAGATCACACCGAGCCCCTCACCCATGGTCACCGAGAGGGAGTCGACGACGCTCACCGGGATCTCGCCGGCGACGGCATCGGCGGCCGTAGCCGCAGACTGGTAGGTGGCGGAGAGCTTGGAGGACAACGTCACGCAGACAATCCCGTCGGCCCCGTCGTCACGCGCGGCGAGGAAGGCCTCTTGGAAAGCCCCGGGCGAGGGAGCCGAGGTCTCGGGTAGGACGTCGGCCTTCGAGCACTGCAGCCAGAACTCCTCGGGCGACCACTGCCGCGTCACCTCGGGCCCGATGTCGCCGAGGCGGACATCGAGGTGCACGAGCGCGACACCGCGCGCCGCCATCTCTCTCGGGTCGAGGTCGGCTGCGCTGTCGGTGACCAGTCGGACTCCGGGCATCTCGCTCCCTTCCGGCGGCTCAGGCCGCGCGCTTCGCAGTCTGCCAGCCCTTTGCCATGCCGGCCAGCGCCGCGCCGCCTCCGTACACTGCGGCCCCGACGACCACGCCAACGACAACTCGTTCGAGGAGGCCGAGCCCGCTCGCCGATCCGACCCCGGCAGCGACGAGGGCGACGCACAGCGCCATCAGGATCGAGAGGCCGAACGATCGCACGACGAAACGGCGGACCGGCGCCCCGCCGAGTCCCCCCATCTTGCGCCGGGCGACGCCAAGTGCGACGAGCGCGCCGACCGAGTATGCGATCGAGAGCGAGAGCGCAAGTCCCTGCGGTCCGATCCGGGGCGTGAGCACGAACAGCAGCACAACGTTGAGCCCGTTCTCGAGCAGGTAGAGGAAGAAGGCCGACCGGGTGTCGCGCATCGACTGGAGTGCGCGAACGGCAAGGAGATACGTGCAGTAGCCGGGCAGACCGACCGCAAGGAGGGCGAGCATCGACCCCGTGAGGTGCACGCCCGCGGCCCTGGCGGCTCCGTGCTGGAGGAGGAGCTTCATGATCGGCCCCGCGAGGACGAGGTAGCCCGCCGTCGCCGGCCAGATGCCCGCCATCATGCGCTGCAGGCCGAGGCCGAATTGGCGAGCCATCCCCTCGCGGTCGCCGCGCGCGAAGCGGTGGGCGAGCTCGGGGGTCACGGCGTTCATCACCGAGACGGAGATCAGCCCGAAGGGGAGCTGGAAGAAGATGAAGGCGTAGGTGTAGGCGGTCACGGCGCCCCCTGAGGGGTCGATGTGGACAGCGAGGGCGAGGCTGACGAAGAGCGCGATCTGGTTCGCGACGACGAAGCCGAGGGTCCACCCCGACAGGCGCACGATCTCGCGGACGGCGTCGTCGCGAGGGGCCCAACGGAACCGGAGCCGCAAGCCGCACCGGAGCGTGCTCGGTACGAGCAACAGAGCCTGGAGCAGCACGCCTGCAGTCGTGCCGAGGCCGAGCAACAGCAGCAGGCCACCGTCATGCGCGACGCTGGCGAGCGTCGGGTGATGCGCGACGTCGGCGAACTGGAGCAGGACGCCGATCGCGACGAGGTTGTTGAGCATAGGGACGTACGCCGGCAACGTGAAGCGCCGGACGCTGTTCAGGACGGCGGTCATGATGGAGATGGCGCCGTAGCCGAGCAGCTGCAGCGCGAACATCCGGAGCAGCTCCGTGGCGACGTTGCGTTCCTGTCCGATGTGGGCGCTGTGGGTCCCGACCGAGTAGAGGTCGATCACGAGCGGCGCGACGAGGACGAAGAGCGCGGTCGCGACGACGAGCACGACCGCGGCGAGGCTGACCACGGCGGAGATCGACCGCTCCGCCTCGCCCTCGCTCTCTCGCGTCAGGCGGTCCACGAACAGCGGGACGAAGGTGGCGGCGAGGATGCCGCCGAGCACCAGGTCGTGGACGATGTTGGGGGTGTTGTTGGCGAGGTTGAACGCGTCCGAGAGCTTGCCGATGCCAAGCGCGTAGGCCGCAACGAGCAGCCTCAGCAGTCCGGTGACCCGCGAGAGCAGGGTGCCACCCATCATCACCGTCGTCGCCCGCCCGAGACCGGCTCGGCCGCGGGTGAGGCGGGAGAAGGGCTCAGCCTGCTCCGTCATGGCGCCGCTGGCGCCGGCGGAGCCGCTCTCGGACCGGCGGGCGGGACTGGCGCCAGCCGGCACCCGATCGGAGCCGCCGCCGTCGTGCGAGCGCTCCTCGGGCGCCGCCCCACCGCCGGGTTGGCGGCGCTCGCGCGTGAAGCGCACCGCCGCCGCGACCGAGTAGGGATCCTTCACGCGTAGCTCGCGCCCCGCCCGGAGGGTGCTCGACGAGATCGAGCGGCCCGGGAGCGACTCCGGTCGGCTCGCCGGGGCACCGGGGGCGGCACTGACGGATCGAGCCGCTCGCTCGCCGGGGGTCGACCGGCTCTTCATGCTGTCGGAGCGCGCGAGTGAGTCGACGGCGTAGCCCTCGCCGATCGTGAAGCTGCGCAGCGGCCGGCTGCGGCGCGACCCCGCCGAGCGCCGGCCGAAGCGCTTCATGACGACGAGGGTATCGGCGGGGCCGCCCGGCCTCCTCCAGCGGGCGGGCTCGCCGCGGCGGTGCCCTCGGCGGTGGCTGCCGGCACGGCCGCCCGCGATCTACGGCGTCTCAGTTCCGAGCGCCCCCACCACACGACGAGGAACAGGGCAGCCGCGACCGTGAGCAGGATTGCGACGCCCGAGATCGCCGTCGACCGGATCTGGAGGCGATCGGCGGTGAGGACCGTCCCGTTCGGAGCTGTGAGCTGGAGGTAGAGGAAGAAGTCGCCGGACGAGCGGGCGGACAGGTGGATGTCGATCGTGTTGTTGCCCCGCTGCAGCACGACGGCGTAGATGTGACGGCGCAGCGAGACCGTGCTGCTGCAGCTGCCGGCGATGCCGGGAGGGCAGCCTGACAGCCTGAGGTCGACGGCGAGCGGGGTTGGAGCGCGCGAGGAGACGAGGATCGGGACCTTCGCGCTGAGGGAGGTGATGGTGATGGTGCGACCGTGGGGGAGCGAGATCTCGCCAGCGGCGCGCCGGAGCCTGCGGCCGGGCGCCCCGAGGTAGGCGGCACGCTCGGGACCGGTGAGGCCGACCGTCTCGCCGATGAGCACGAGCCGGTCGAGCGTGACGATGTCCGCCGAGTGAGCCGGGAGGAGGGACTCGAGCGCAGCCAGGTCGACCCGGGCTCGGGCGATGGAGCCGGTCGGGAGGCTGTTGGCCTTCAACGTCGCGCCTGGGGTCACGTCTCGGTACAGGATCGGCGAGGCCGTCGCGCCGGGCGGGATCTCGTCGGAGCCAGGAGGGACCTGGTCGAAGAATTGCGAGAGCGTCACGGACCGGACGACCGGGCTCGAGGAGAGTCCGGCGAGCAGAACTGAGAGGAAGCTCTGCGACGGTCGCCAGTTGCCCGGCGCGAGGAGCGTCATGCCCCGATTGCCCGGCGGCTGCTCGACGAAGTACACGATGGCGAGGTCGGCGAGGAGCTGCTCGGCGCGCAGCACCGGGTTGCCGCGCCCGGAGACGTAACGCTCGAGCTCCGCGTCCGAGGCGTCGACGACGGCCGGGCTGCCCTTTACCCGAAACGGCGCCCAGACAGGGAAGTACCAGGACACCGGCACGGTCGAGACGCTCGTGCTCGGCACGAGCACTTCTCGGACGCCGGCGTTCGTGAGCGCGCCGAGGGCACCCGGCCCGATCGGCATGGAGGCGACAAAGGGGCGGCGAGTGCTCGGAGCCCCGAGAGCGGCGAGGCTGGCGCGCCCCACGCCGACTTGGGTCGCCTCCTCTGTGGTGAGGTGCTCACCGGCCATCGCGGCGAGGTCGACCGGTGTGTAGGTGGTCTGCTCGGCCTCGACGTTCGGAAGGCTGACGAGCTGGCGAAGCGTGGCGAGCGAACGCTGCGCGGCCGAGCGCGCGCGAAGCGCGCTTCGGCTCGCATGCCGGGGAAGGGGGGTGCTCGCGGCGTCGGCGAGGGCATCGGAGAGCTGCGGGTAGAGCGCGAGCGACAGCGAGCTGTTGGGGTGGGTCGCCATGTCCCCCTCGAGCTGGCTGATCTCGGACTCGTCCGCGGCCGGGACGGTGGGATCACCCGTCGCGCTCATGGCAGGCGACGCTCCGAGGGGAAGAACGAAGCAAAAGCGCAGCGGCGACACAACCCTTGGGGGCACCACGACGAGGTAGGTCGTGAACTGGCTCAGCGTTGCGTAGCCGGCACTCGAGTCGAGGAGAGACACCTCGAGGGGATAGACGCCGGCACAGGTGGCCGTGCACGGCAGCGAGAACACGGCCCCGTTGCTCGGCGCCTTCTCCGCTGGTCCAGGCACAGCAGGCGGGGCGAGGCGTATGACCATCGCAGCGATCCCGCCCGCCTGCAGGAGGCCCTTTGTCGTGAGCGGCAGCGACACCGAGTCCCCTTGCACGTAAGAGGTCGGGAACTGGTTCTGGTAGGTCGTCTGCTCGAAGTCGTAGCGGCGGGTGAGCTCGTTGTAGAGAGTGAGCTGGACCTCGAGCGACGCTGCCGGCACCGTCGAGTCGACCGAGACGTCGAGGTGCATCCCTGCGGTGGTCCGGACCCACGGGGTCTGGCTCACGAGCGAGATCGAGCCGGTCGGCGCGCTTGCTGCCCCGGCGGCCGGGGCGAGCTCGACTGCGGCAGCCAGCGACCCGATCAAGCCCAGGAGGCCGGCGAGGAGCGCCCGCGCGCGCCCGCGCGGACGCGGCTCGCGGCGCTTTCGCATCGTGCGCCGCCCGGACGGCCGCTGGAACTGGGGAGACGGCGCCATCGTCGGTCTCGTGGCTGCTCTCGGGATCACCGGAGCCTACTCAGCAGTACCGTGACGGAGGTGAGCATCCTCGTCGGGCGCCATGGCACGTTTCTCGAGCACGAGGCGGGCCGAAACCATCCCGAGCGACCGCAGCGCCTCCTCGCCGTCCTCGCCGGCATCGCTGCCGCCGAGGTCTCCGAGGACGTCGTGGAGTTCGAGCCACGGCCGGCCACCGTCGACGAGCTGTGCCGGGTGCACGCTCCCGGTTACGTTGACACCCTCCGAGAGTTCTGCCGCACCGGCGGGGGCCGCCTCGACCCTGACACCGCGGCCGTCCCGGCCTCGTTCGAGGCGGCGCTGCGCGCGGCGGGAGCCGGCCTTGACGCCGTCGCCCGCCTGCGTGCAGGAGAGGCCGATGCCGCATTCCTCGCCGTCCGCCCTCCGGGCCATCATGCGCTGGCGGGGAGCGCCATGGGTTTCTGCCTGTTCAACAACGTGGCGGTGACGGCGGCCGCGCTCGCGGCGCAAGGGGAGCGGGTCGTCGTCGTGGACTGGGACGCCCACCACGGCAACGGGACCCAGGCGATCTTCTGGGAGGAGCCCCTCGTCCTTTACGTGTCGCTGCACCAGTACCCCTTCTATCCGGGCACGGGCGCTCTCGACGAGCTCGGAGCAGGAGCGGGGACCGGCACGACGGTCAACATCCCCCTCCCGGGCGGCGCGACCGGCGATGTCTACCGGCGTGCGTTCGACGAAGTGGTCGTGCCCGTGGCCGAGGCGCACCGGCCGGACTGGGTGCTGATCTCAGCCGGCTTCGACGCGCATCGCGCCGACCCGCTCACCGACCTCGGGCTGTCGGCGGGGGACTTCGCCGACCTCACCTCCCGTACCGCCGCCCTTGCGCCGACCGGCCGCCGGATCGCGTTCCTCGAGGGCGGCTATGACCTCGAGGCGCTGCAGCTGTCGGTGCGGGCCTCGGTCGACGCCCTCGGCGGCCACCTCGTGAGACCCGAGCCGGTCAGTGCACGGGGCCCGTCCGACGACCTCGGCGACCGGGTGGTCGCCGCAGCCGCCCGCCTCCACTCGCGCTGAGGGGCAGTACCCTCGCGCCCCGTGGTCCCCGAACGGCTGCGGCCCGTCCTCGAGGCGACGGCGCCGGTGGCCGAGCGTTTCGCGGCCGCCTCCAAGCGCCTGTACCTCGTCGGTGGGACCGTTCGCGACGCGGTCGCCGGTCGGCCCGGCGGCCTGTCCGATGGCGACGAGGTCGACATCGACCTCACCACCGATGCCAGGCCGGACGAGATCGAGTCGATCGTGGCGCCCGTCGCGAGCGCAGTCTGGGACCAGGGCCGGCGCTTCGGGACGATCGGCGCCCTAGTCGCCGGCCGCCGGCTCGAGATCACGACGCACCGTGCCGAGGCCTACGACCCAGCATCGCGAAAGCCCGAGGTGGTCTTCGGCAACGACATCACCGAGGACCTGGCCCGCCGCGACTTCACGGTCAACGCGATGGCGCTCGAGCTCCCGGGGCTCGAGCTCGTCGACCCCTACGGCGGCATCGACGACCTGGCCAACCGCCGGCTCCGGACCCCGCTCGACCCCCGCGTCTCCTTCTCGGACGACCCGCTGCGGATGATGAGGGCTGCCCGCTTCCTGGCGGGCTACGAGCTGACGCCGGACGAGGCGCTCGTCCACGCTGTCTCGGAGATGCACGAGCGGCTCTCGATCGTCTCCGCCGAGCGGATACGGGACGAGCTCGACAAGCTCGTTGTCCTCCCCCGACCCTCGGCAGGGCTGTGGTTCCTCGTCCGGACCGGCCTCGCCGGCGAGTTCCTGCCGGAGCTTCCCGCCCTCGCTCTCGAGCAGGACCCGATCCACCGGCATAAGGACGTGCTCGCCCATACGATCGCCGTCGTCGAGAAGACGAGCCCCAAGCGCCTCCTGCGCCTTGCCGCCCTCTTCCATGACGTCGGCAAGCCGAAGACCCGCGCGATCGGCCCGAGCGGCGTCAGCTTCCACCACCACGACGTCGTCGGGGCCCGCATGACGCGGGAGCGGATGAAGGCGCTGCGGTACCCGAGCGACGAGATCGAACAGGTAAGCCGCCTCGTCGAGCTCCATCTCCGCTTCCACACCTACAAGATGGGGTGGACGGACTCAGCCGTGCGCCGCTATGCCCACGATGCGGGGCCGCTCCTCGATCTGCTGAACGAGCTCACGCGCTCTGACTGCACGACGCGCAACGAGGCGCGGGCGAAGGCCCTCTCGGCCAGGATGGACGAGCTCGAGCGCCGCCTCGGCGAGCTCCGCGAGAAAGAGGAGCTCGCGGCGATCCGTCCCGAGCTCGACGGCAATGCCGTCATGCGAGAGCTGGGGCTGAGGCCGGGGCCCGAGGTCGGTCGGGCGCTCGCGTTCCTCATGGCGATCCGGCTCGAGGAAGGCCTCGTCGGCGAGGAGGAGGCCCGCAGGCGGCTGCACGAGTGGTGGGAGTCGGGCCAGCAGCCGGGCTCCTGATGCGGTGCCGGCTCGCGACCGGAGAGAGTGCGGCCCCGGCTGGCACAGAGCCCTACCGGGCCGGTCGGCAGCAAAGGGCAGCCGGGGAAGCCTCAGGCGGCGCCGGGCTCTCCGGCGGCGAACCGTTCGACCATCTCACGTGCCTCCTCGTCCCGGTACTGGACGGGGGGTGACTTCATGAAATAGGCCGACGGGCCGTAGAGCGGGCCGCCGACGTGACGGTCGAGGGCGAGCTTTGCGCAGCGGATGGCGTCGATGATCACGCCAGCCGAGTTCGGCGAGTCCCAGACCTCGAGCTTGAGCTCCAGGTTGAGCGGGACGTCGCCGAAGTTGCGCCCCTCCATCCGGATGTAGGCCCACTTGCGGTCCTCGAGCCACGGCACGTGGTCGGAAGGACCGATGTGGACGTTGCGCTCGGCAAGGCCCCGGTCGATCTGGCTCGTCACGGCCTGCGTCTTCGAGATCTTCTTGGACTCGAGCCGGTCGCGCTCGAGCATGTTGCGGAAGTCCATGTTCCCGCCGACGTTGAGCTGGTAGGTGCGGTCGAGGACCATCCCGCGGTCCTCGAACAGGCGGGTGAGGATCCGGTGGACGATGGTCGAGCCCACCTGGCTCTTGATGTCGTCGCCGACGATCGGCACGCCGGCCTCCTCGAACCTCTTGGCCCAGGTCGGGTTGCTCGCGATGAAGACGGGGATGGCGTTCACGAAGGCGACCCGCGCCTCGAGGGCGGCGGCGGCGTAGTGCTGCTGGGCCTCCTCGGAGCCGACCGGGAGGTAGGAGACGAGCACGTCGGCACCGCAGGCGCGCAGGGCCTCCGCCACGTCGACGGGCTCTGCGGGCGACTCCTCCACCACGTCCCGGTAGTAGCGGCCGAGCCCGTCGAGGGTCGGCCCCCGCAGCACGGTCACGCCGAGCTCCGGCACCTCGGCGAAGCGGACGGTGTTGTTGTGGCCGGCGAAGATCGCCTTGCCGAGGTCGAGCCCGACCTTGGCGGCGTCGACGTCGAAGGCGGCGACGATCTCGACGTCGCCCACGTGGTACCCGCCGAGCACGACGTGCATGAGGCCCGGGACGGGCTCGTTCGGGTCGGCGTCGCGGTAGTACTCGATCCCCTGCACGAGGGAGCTCGCGCAATTGCCGATGCCAGCGATGGCGACCTTGATGGTGCGGGACTCGGTCATGACCAGCTCCTTGTCAGTGCTCACGAGACTCCGGTCTCGCTCTCGACGGTGCGGGCGACGGCGCTCTGGGCGCCTCCACCCTTTTCCATTGCGATGAGGGCCTCGATCCAGGCGAGGTCCCGGCTCAACGACTCCAGCGCGTGATCGGCGACCTGGCGCTGGTAGAGATCGAGCGGAGCAGGGCCGCCCGGGCCGCGCCGGGCGGCGTCGATCCGCTCCTCGAGCCGGCGGCGCTGCCGCTCCAGGAGGCGCAACCGGCCCTCGCTCGTGAGGTAGCGGGCGAAGGACCAGCGGAGGGCAAAGGAACGGTCGTCACCGGCCCTGTCGTGGTCGCCCTCGTCGTCGAGCAGCGAGGCGAACATCTGCTCGCCGACCGGCGTCAGCTCGTAGACCTTGCGGCCTCGGGTGCCTGCCGCAGCGTGTGCCGCCACGCGCGTCCTAGCGGCCGCGCGCGCGGCGAGGCGAGCTCGAAAGGCGGCCTTCTCACCCGAGAGGGAGCCGGTGAGGGGGATGACGTCGGCAGTCGCCTCGCTGCCGGCCTCCGGCTCAGGGTCGCCCCTTCCCACCTCGCGCACGGCACCAGTCCGCTCCAGCCTGGCCAGCGCGGGGTAGAGGGAACCGTAGGAGAGGCTGGCGAGGAGACCGGCTCCGCTCCGCAGCCGCTTGCGCAGGTCGTAGCCGTGCATCGGCCGTTCCTTCAGCAGGCCAAGGATCGCCAGCTCCAACATCATCCGCACTATATCAGATCGACATATCGGCGCGATACATCGACGGGTACAGCGAGCATGGTCCCAGGCAACCCGGGTGCAAGCGGGTGGGGCGGCGAGGTGGGCCCGCGGGCCCGCCCGGCCGCCCCGGATGGCGACGGAGGAAGCACGGCCTCCTCATCGCTCCCGCCCGTGTCGGAGGCCGACCCCGCCGGCGAGGCGCCGTGGCGACGGTGGGACGGCCACCAGTGGACCGGGTGGGTCCGCCCGAACGAGGCGCACCCGCACCACCCACCGGCTCCCGCCTTGCCTGACCAGCGGAGCAGGGCCGTCGCCGAGACCATCTCGCGACCGCGGCGGCCCGCCGGTTCGCCCCGACGCACGGGGCACCTTCCTGTTGCGAGGGCTCGCGGTCGGCTCGGAGGTCCTCCCGTTGCTGGCGTGGGAGGTCGTGACCGTCGCGCTCTACCGGCGCGACGGCTGCCCTTCATCGCAGTGCGGGTGATCTCGGACGCGAGCCAGCCCGACGCGGCAGCGCCCGCACCTCACGGGCGCCTTCCCTGCGGCCGAGGCCGGCATCCTCGTCCCCGCTTGCTCACCGCTTCCTCGCGTGAGGGCAGGTGACCTCGCGACCGGCCAGTTCACACCGGTGAGGGGTCGGCCGGCCCGGGGGTCTCCGCACGGCGGCCGGCCGGTCGCACTACCCTCTGCCTCGGTGCCGGGAGTACGCAGTGGGCCGGAGAGCTACTGGGGGACGGGAGGACCTCCTCGCCCAGGGCGCATCGAGTACCGGCTGATCCGGGAGTCGGTGGTCCGCGAGTTCCGGCGGGGACGCCTCGGGCGCCCCGACGTGTGTGACGCGCAGCCAGAGCTCCTCCGGGTCGCGCGGAACCTCGGTCGGGAGACCTCCACCTCATGCCCGATCTGCGAGCAGGCCAACCTCGTCCACGTGTCGTTCGCCTTCGGGCCTCGCCTGCCCCCCCAGGGCCGGGCACTCGCCCAGGGCGACCTCGGCCGGCTGGGACGGTCGGGCGACGAGCTCGCGTGCTACGTGGTCGAGGTCTGCGTCGAGTGCTCCTGGAACCACCTACTGAGGATGTTCACCGTGGGCGGCGCGTCGGGCAACCGGGTCCGCTGAGCCACTCGAGCCGCCGGCAGCCGCAACGGCGCTGGACGGATGGAGGCAGAGATGTCAGAGCCGGAGCGCCAGAAGGTGACGGCGCCGTGGGTCCGGTCCCGGAAGCGTCGCCAGGGGGCCGACCCGGTCGTGTGGGTCACCGCCTACGACGAGCCCTGGGCTCGCCTCGTCGACCGAGCCGGCGTCGATGTCATCCTCGTCGGCGACACGCTGGCCGAGATCGTCCTCGGCTACGAGGACACGCTGCACGTGGACGTGGACGTGATGGCGCACCATGTGGCCGCCGTCGCTCGGGCCCGCCCGAGAGCCCTCGTCGTCGGTGACATGCCGTGGATGAGCTACCACCTCGAGCCGTCCGACGCGGTGCGGAACGCAGCCCGCCTTGTCCGCGCCGGCGCCGGCGCCGTCAAGCTGGAGGGTGGCCACCAGCGCCTCGGTGCGGTGGAGGCGATCCTGGCAGCGGAGATCCCCGTGATCGGCCACCTCGGGCTCACCCCGCAGTCCGTCCACGCGATGGGTGGCTACCGGGTGCAGGGCCGGCAGGTGGAGGCGGCCGCGCGGCTCGTCGAGGACGCCCGGCTCCTCTCCGACGCCGGCTGTACCGCCGTGGTGCTCGAGGGCGTGCCCGACGTGGTCGCCGAGCGGATCACCGCCGAGATCGCAGCACCCACGATCGGGATCGGCGCGGGAGCGGCCTGCGACGGCCAGGTGCTCGTCCTCCACGACCTGCTCGGGATGACGGCCAGGACCCCGCCCAAGTTCGTGCGTCGGTACGCCGACGTCGGCCAGGTCGTGGTTGACGCTGTGAGCCGGTACTGCGACGACGTGCGCGCGAGCCGCTTTCCTGCCGAGGAGGAGACCTACCACGGCTCCGCCGACCTCCGGCGCGCGCTCGGGGGCTGACGGGCAACGCCCTCCCCGACCGATCGGGAGCGGAGGCCGCCAGCCTCGGGAGAGGGTAGGGTCACGTGGCCGGAGCCACGCCGCCGCCTCCGGCGGCGCTGCTCGGTCGGGCCGTCCGTGGCGTCGGCTAGCATGACGGGCTCAGCCCCTATCGATATCTCTTCCCCTGCCCCGCGTGCCGGGGCCCCGAGCGTGCCGCCGGGTCCGAAGGAGGTGAGGCCGCAGTGCGGCCCTACGAAGTCATGATCATCTTCGATGTCGACCTCGAGGAGGCCGATATCCGCGAGAAGGTGGAACACGTTCTCGAGACGGTGAAGGGGCGAGGCGGTGTGCCGGGGGCCGTCGAGTATTGGGGACGGCGGACGTTCGCCTACGAGCTCAAGCACCGGAGCGAGGGCTACTACGTCCTCGTCGAGGCGACGGCAGAGCCGGAGGCGCTCGCCGAGGTGCACCGGCAGCTCGCCCTCGAGGATGCAGTGCTGCGCCACAAGGTCATCCGCCAGCCCGACGGCCTGGGCGGCCGCAACCGGTCGCGGCCAGCGCCGGCCGAGGCGGCGGCTCCGGCCGAGGCCAGCTGACGAGACTGGAGACCACGATGTCCAACGGGAACACGATCACCGTGATCGGCAACGTCACGAGAGAGCTCGAGCTGCGCTTCACGCCGAGCGGGCAGCCGACGGCGACCTTCGGCCTCGCTGTCAACCGGCGCTGGCAGAACCGGCAGACCCAGGAGTGGGAGGAGACCACCTCCTTTTTCGACATCGTCTGCTGGCGCGAGCTCGCCGAGAACTCTGCGGCGAGCCTCCACAAGGGGACGCGGGTGATCGTCACCGGCCGCCTCGAGCAGCGGTCCTGGGAGACCCAGGACGGCGAGAAGCGCTCGAAGATCGAGATCGTCGCCGACGAGATCGGCCCGAGCCTGCGCTGGGCGAGCGCCCAGATCGAGAAGAACGAGCGCCGCGGACCTGCCGAGGGCGGCCGCCCCTCCGGCGGGTCGTCGAGTCGCCCGGGTGGATCCGAGCCTGCCCCGAGCTACGCGAGCTACGACGAGGAACCGTTCTGATGGCGAGGAACAACGACCGCGAGCGCTCGACCCGGCGCGCTCCGAAGGAGAACGTCCGGCGCGGGAAGAAGAAGGTCTGCCTGTTCTGCAAGGAGCACATCGATCACGTCGACTACAAGGACGTCGTGTTGCTGCGCAAGTACATGTCGGACCGCGGCAAGATCCGTGCGCGCCGGGTCTCCGGCAACTGCGCCCAGCACCAGCGCAAGGTGGCGCTGGCCATCAAGACGGCGCGGGAGCTCGCGCTGCTGCCCTACACCCAGCGCACGACGAGTGACCGTCCCGGCCCGCGGGGTGCAGGTCGCGGGCGGGGTGCATCGGCCGACGGCTCCGGTGCGTTCGACGCCGGTCCGGAGGCTGCTCTCGAGGTTGACGAGCTGGAGGACGAGACCTTCGACGACGAAAGTGACGCCGAGGAGGAGCTCGTGGTAGCGTCGCTGGAGGACGAGTCGTGAAAGTCGTCCTCCGAAGTGACCTGGACCGAGTCGGCAAGCGGGGAGATCTCCTCGAGGTGGCCGACGGCTACGCCCGCAACTACCTGATCCCTCATGGCCTCGCGATCCCGGCCACCGAGGGGATCGAAGCTCAGGCCGCCGCTATGCGGCGGGCCCGCGACCTCAAAGATGCCAAGGACAGGGAGGGCGCCGAGGCCGTCGCGCGAAAGCTCGTGCCGATGGTCATCACGATCCCCGCCCGAGCGGGAGCCGAGGGGCGGCTGTTCGGCTCGGTGACGACGAGCGACGTCGTCGAGGCCGTTCACGAGCAGGCGGGCATCGAGCTCGACCGTCGACGGATCCTCTCGAGCGAGGCGATCAAGAGCGTCGGGACCCACGAGATCGGGGTGCGCCTCCACCCCGAAGTCCAGTTCCAGATCACCGTCGAGGTCGTGCCGGCCTGAGCCGTCGCGGCGCCGGGGCGGCTGCCCGGCGGTCGCACGAGTCGCCTGATCGCGGGCTGCCGAGGCACGCCCGCCGCGCACCGTGAACGTACTCTCGAACACGTGTTCTCACGCGCGCGCGTCACGCTTTGCGATCGTCCACAGCTGGCCGCCTCTTTCCACATTGGCGTCCACAGCTTTCTGGGCCTTTCGATCCCCAGGCCGCTTCGGACAGTGTGAGGACCGAGATGTCGCTGCAAACCTTCCCGAGCACCACCCCACGCCGCGGCCGGGACGGCCGCAGCGGGAGCGCCGCTGCCGCCGTGCGAGGAGGGGGCGGTTCGGGGCGCGTACCACCTCATAGCCTCGAAGCCGAGGAGTCCCTGCTCGGCGCCATGCTCCTGTCGCGCGACGCCATCGCCGTCGCCGTCGAGCAGGTGTCGGCCGACGACTTCTACAAGCCGTCGCACGCACACGTCTTCGAGGCGATCACGTCGTTGTACGCCCGGGGGGAGCCGGTCGACCCGGTCACGGTGGCCGAGGAGATGCGCCGCGCCGGGACCCTCGAGACCTCGGGGGGAGCGGCCACCCTCGGGGCCCTCGAGGCGAACACCCCCGCCATCTCGAGCTCAAGCCGGTACGCCCGCATCGTCCAGGAGCACGCCATGCTGCGGCGGCTCATCGGCGTCGCCTACGAGATCGCCGAGCTTGGCTACGAGCTGCCCGGCGACGTCACGGCCGCGATCGACCAGGCCGAGGCGCTCGTGTTCGAGGTCGCCCAGCGCCGTTCGAGCGACACCGTCCGTCCCTTGAAGGAGCTGATCACCGAGAGCCTCGACCAGATCGAGCGCCTCTACGACCGGGGGGAGTCGATCACCGGCGTGCCGACCGGCTATCACGACCTCGACGAGCAGCTCTACGGCCTGCAGGGCTCGAACCTCATCGTCGTCGGTGCTCGGCCCTCGATGGGAAAGACCGCCTTCGGCCTCGGCATCGCCGCTCACGCGGCAGCTCGGGCGAACGTGCCGGTCCTCTTCTTCTCGCTCGAGATGAGCCACATGGAGCTCGCTCAGAGAGTGCTCTGCGCCGAGGCGAGAGTCGATGCGAGCCGCGTCCGCAACGGCACGCTCGTCGAGAGCGACTGGGGGAAGATCTCCCAGGCGGTGGGCAGGATCGGGACGGCACCGCTGTACATCGACGACAACCCGAACCTCACCGTGATGGACATCCGAGCAAAGGCCCGCCGGATGAAGAGCACCGAGGGGGGCCTCGGTCTCGTCATCGTCGACTACCTCCAGCTCATGACGGGCCGTGCCTCGGCGGAGAGCCGGCAGGTGGAGATCTCGGAGATCTCCCGGGGCCTCAAGATCCTCGCCAGGGAGCTCCAGATCCCGGTGGTGGCCCTGAGCCAGCTCTCGCGGGGGCTCGAGGCTCGCGCGGACAAGCGGCCGATGCTTGCCGACCTGCGGGAGTGCCTCACCGGCGACACCGTGATCCGGCGGACGGACTCGAAGATGGCGACCACGATCGGCGAGCTCGCGGCGAGCGGCGAGCGGGACGTGCCGATCTGGTCCGTCGACGGCGACGGCCGCCTCCTGCCGGCGGTCATGGCCGAGGCCTGGAGCACCGGCGTCCGGCCCGTGTTCGAGATCACGCTCGCCTCGGGCCGCTCGGTGAGGGCGACGGCGAACCACCCCCTCCTCACTCTCGACGGATGGGCCATGGTCGAGAACCTCAGCCCGGGCACCCGCATCGCGGCGGCGCCGCTCGTGCCGCGTGACTCGCGGAGCCGGCTGGCTGCCCTAGCCGCGGCGGGGTCGCCGGCCCGAGGGAGTGAGTGGCCCTCGCCGACGTCCCGCTCTGCTCCCTCGGGCGGTGGCGTCACCCCGGCCAACGTGCTGGAGCGGGTCGGAGCCTCCGGCCTGCCGTTCGCACCCGAGCTCTCCTTCGAGCCGGTGGTCTCGATCGAGCTGGGCGCCGAGGAGGAGGTCTTCGACGCCTACGTCCCGGGCGTGCACACCTTCCTCGCCAACGGGATCGTGTCGCACAACTCAGGCGCGATCGAGCAGGATGCCGACGTCGTCATGTTCATCTACCGGGACGAGGTCTACAACCCGGACTCGACTGACCGGGGTGTCGCCGAGGTCCTGATCGCGAAGCACCGCAACGGACCGACGGGGGTGGCGAAGCTCTCGTTCATCAACAACTTCGCTCGTTTCGGCGACCTGGCGCGAGGCTGAGCTCGAGGCGCTCGCTCGCGAGGCAGCGGAGCTCTCAGCCTGCTCTCAGCGGACTCGGGGTCTCAGCGCGGCGGGAGTGGGTACACCTGAGGTGTGGACACCGGACCAGGCCTTCGCGCACGTCCGGACGCTGGTCGCCTCCCGGCGCCGCAGGGCAGGGCTGCTGAACGGATCTCCGCAGGTCGCGAGCGGCAGGTCGAGGGGGTTCGCTTCGGTCGTTCCTCGGGGCGGGCTGGGGTCGCGAAGAACGCACGCCTCACCGCGAGCCTGGGCGCGGTCATGTTCCTCCTTCTCGCCCTCGAGGGTCTCACGATCCTTCGCATCGGTCCGCTGCTCAGCTGGCATGTGGCGATCGGGATGGTGGTCGTCTCGGTCTTCATCGCAAAGGCAGCGTCGACGTTCCACCGCTTCTCCCGCTACTACCTCGGCGATCCGGCCTATCGACAAAAGGGTCCACCTCCTGTGGCGCTCCGGCTTGCCGGCCCGTTCGTCGTGGCGCTGACCACGGTGCTGCTCGCCAGCGGCATCGTGCTCCTCTACGTGCCGGTGGCGTGGCGCGCTCCCGTGCTGCTCGTGCACAAGGGGAGCTTCGTGCTCTGGTTCGGCGTCATGTGCCTTCACGTCCTCGGTCACTTCGCGGAGACGGTGCGAAGGGCGCCACGCGACTGGGTGCCCGGCCGAGCGCGGGGCCTCGCCGGAGTCGGTGCGCGCCGAGCCGCAACGCTGCTCTCGGTCGCCGTAGGGGCCGGTCTCGCCGCGGTGGTGATGCCGGCTGCGAGTCACTACCTCAGCGCGGGGGCGGTCCCTCACTAGAGCGGACGGGGATCTCGTAGGCTCGGCGCCGTGCCGGGCGCCGACGTCGAGCTGTCCGAGCCGCGGCTCTCCGACGCAGAAGAGTTCGTGGCCTCCGCCGAGGCGAGCCGGGTGCTGCACCAGCCCTACATCGAGGCCCCGGACTCCGTCGAGCGATTTGCGACGTATCTCAAGCGTTCCCGCCGGGATGACCAGGTCGCGTACCTCGTACGACACCGGGCCTGCGGCGGGCTCGTCGGCTTTGTGAACCTGAACAACATCGTCCGGGGCGCGCTCCAGTCGGCATCGCTCGGCTATGCCGCCTTCGATGGCCACGCCGGGCGGGGTCTCATGCGCCAGGCAGTTGCACTCGTGGTGGAGCGAGCCTTCGGTCCCCACCGCCTCCACCGCCTCGAGGCGAACATCCAGCCGGCGAACCTCCGCTCGATCGCGCTCGTGCGCAGCCTCGGCTTCGAGATAGAGGGCTACTCGCCGCGCTACCTGTACATCGCCGGCGAGTGGCGGGACCATGAGCGCTTCGCACTGCTCACGGAACGGTGGGAGGTGCCGCCTGGCTTCGCTCAGGCCGGGCAGGAGGCGGTGAACCTCAGCCGACCCCCCGCGCCCGGAACTGGATGCTGATGCGCGGCCGCACCGTCCGCGCCGTCTTCGGGACGGCGTGGTCGAAGGTGCGCTGGCAGGTTCCGCCCATCACGAACAGGTCGCCCGCACCGAGCTCGAACCGGAGGCTGGTCCCACCTCTGGCGGGGCGCAGCAGCAGCCGCCGGCGAGCGCCGAGCGAGACGATGGCGACGACGGTGTCCTCCGTGGCGCCGCGACCGAGGCGGTCGCCGTGCCAGGCAACGCTGTCTCGCCCGTCTCGGTAGCAGCAGAGCCCGACGGTGCGAAGTGGCTCTCCGAGCTGCCGTTCGTAACGGTCATTGAGGGCCGTTCGCAGCGCGCCGAGGACGGGATGGGGGAGCTCGTCGCCGCCGCCGTAGTGGCAGACGAGGCGGGGCACCTCGACGAGGCGGTCGTACATGACCCGCCGCTCCCGTGCCCACGGCACGATGGTGAGCAGCGCCTCGAGCAGCGCCTCGTGACCGCTCACCCAGTCGCGCCCGAGCTCGAGCCACGCCCCGCGACCGAGCTCGATCCGTTCGAGCCTCCCGTCGAGCTCCGCCGCGATTCCGACGGCCGCCCGAGGCCCGAGCGCGGCGAGGTCGAACAGCGACTCTGGTCGGCATGCCGGCGCCGCGGTCGCCATGCCGGCGAGCATAGCTCGTGAGCGAACAGATGTTCGCCACGAGTCCGGTGGCCCCGCTCGCCTCGCTGAGCCCGTAGGGTCGCCCCGGAGCAGCCAGGGAGGTGGCCATGGAGTACGTGAAGCTGGGGAACAGCGGGCTCGAGGTCTCGAGGATCTGTCTCGGGTGCATGAGCTTCGGAGAGCCGTCGCGCGGGAACCACCCCTGGAGCCTGGGCGAGGCCGACGCGCTGCCGATCATCCGCGAGGCGCTCGAGTCGGGCATCAATTTCCTCGACACCGCCAACGTCTACTCGGACGGCTCGAGCGAGGAGATCGTGGGGACGGCGCTGCGCAAGTGGGGGCACCGCGACGAGATCGTGGTGGCGACGAAGGTGCACGGCCGCATGCACCCGGGACCGAACGGTGGCGGGCTGTCGCGAAAGGCGATCCTCGCCGAGATCGACCACAGCCTCGCCCGGCTCGGCCTCGACTACGTCGACCTCTACCAGATCCACCGGTTCGACCCCACAACACCGGTCGAGGAGACCGTGGCCGCCCTCGATGACGTCGTGAGGGCCGGCAAGGCCCGCTACGTGGGGGCCTCCTCGATGTACGCCTGGCAGTTCCACAAGATGCTCGTCGCCCAGCGCGACGGAGGTCACGCCCGCTTCGTCAGCATGCAGGACCACTACAACCTCCTCTACCGGGAGGAGGAGCGCGAGATGCTCCCGCTCTGTGCCGACCAGGGTGTCGGCGCGATCCCGTGGAGCCCGCTCGCCCGCGGGCGGCTCACCCGTGACTGGGACGAGCAGACCGCCCGGAGCGAGACGGACGAGTTCGGCCGCCGCCTGTACCGTGCCGGTGATCGCGCGATCGTCGACGCTGTGGCGGAGGTTGCCGCTGCGCGCCGTGTGCCCCGAGCCCAGGTGGCGCTCGCCTGGCTCCTCGCGAAGCCGGTCGTGAGCGCGCCGATCGTCGGCGTCACGAAGCCGGAGCACCTCGCCGACGCCGTCGGCTCGCTCCTTTTGAGGCTCGAGCCTGACGAGGTGCGCCGCCTCGAGGAGCCGTACGAGCCGCATCCGGTGGCCGGCCACTCCTGAGCCGCGATCCCGGGCTCGCCGGCCCGACGTCCGGCGCCCGCGCGATGAGTTCTCCCGCCGGTGGACGTCAGTACCACCGTCTGGTTACATGAGCGGCGCGCCGCCCCTCTCGTGGGTGCGCGCCGAGGAGGTGGCGATGAGCAGCGTGCGGCTTCTCGTGGGGACGAAGAAGGGGGCCTTCGTGCTCACCTCTGACGGCGCCCGGAGGGACTGGTCGATCGAGGGCCCGTACTTCCCCGGTTGGGAGATGTACCACCTGAAGGGCTCTCCGGCCGACCCCGACCGCATCTACGCCTCGCAGTCGACGGGATGGTTCGGCCAGCTCGTCCAGCGATCCGACGACGGGGGCACGAGCTGGGAGCCGGTCGGGAACGAGTTCCCCTACGAGGGCGTCCCGGGCACCCACCAGTGGTACGACGGCACCCCGCATCCCTGGGAGTTCGCCAGGGTGTGGCATCTCGAGCCCTCACTCGACGACCCGGACACCGTCTACGCGGGCGTCGAGGACGCCGCGATGTTCAAGTCCACCGATGGCGGTCGCACCTGGGGAGAGCTCGCCGGCCTGCGCGGCCACGGCTCGGGCCCGAACTGGCAGCCCGGCGCGGGCGGTATGTGCCTTCACACCATCCTCCTCGATCCGAGCGACCCGAGCCGGATCTTCGCCGCGATCTCTGCTGCCGGCGCGTTCCGGTCGAGCGACGGCGGCGAGTCCTGGACGCCGATCAACAAAGGGTTGCGCTCTGAGCAGCTGCCCGATGAGGACGCCGAAGTGGGCCACTGCGTCCACCGGATCGCGATGCACCCCTCGGCGCCCCATGTGCTGTTCATGCAAAAGCACTGGGACGTGATGCGCAGCGACGACGGTGGCGACTCGTGGTACGAGGTGAGCGGCGACCTGCCCAGCGACTTCGGCTTCCCGATCGACGTCCACGCCCACGAGCCCGAGACGATCTACGTCGTGCCGATCACGAGCGACTCCCACCACTTCCCACCCGAGGGTCGCCTCCGGGTCTACCGGAGCCGCACCGGCGGCAACGAGTGGGAGCCCCTCACCAAGGGCCTCCCCCAGCAGCACTGCTATGTGAACGTGCTGAGGGACGCGATGTCGATCGACCGTCTCGAGCCCTGCGGCGTGTACTTCGGCACCACCGGTGGCCAGGTGTACGCCTCGGCGAACGAGGGCGACACCTGGGAATCGGTGGCTCGGGATCTTCCCGCCGTTTACTCGGTCGAGGTGCAGACGCTGCCGTGACCTCCACGCCGGCCGCGGTCGTGCGCATCGTGCTCCCGGCGCATCTGAAGACCCTTGCCGGTCTGTCGGGAGAGACGCAGCTCGAGGTCGCCCGCCCGGTCACGCAGCGGGCGGTCATCGACGCGATCGAGGACACCTACCCTGTGCTGCGCGGGACGATCCGTGACCTCGCGACGATGGAGCGAAGGAAGTTCGTCCGCTTTTTCGCCTGCGGCGAGGACCTCTCGCACGAGCCACCCGACGCGCCGCTTCCCGAGGCCGTCGCCGCCGGTCACGAGCCGTTCGTCGTCATCGGCGCCATGGCGGGCGGTTAGGAGCCGATCAGCCCGGCGACCTCTTTGAACAGCGACGCGACGGCCTCCCCGTCCACGTCGAGGAGCCGCCGTCCTGCTGCGGCGTCGCCGTGCGGGCGGACGACTCCCGCCTCGCGGAGCATCTTCACGTGGTTGCTGACCGTCGGCTGCGCGACGCCCACGGCGTCGGCGAGCTCGCCGATCGTCCGGGGCTGCTCCCCGAGGAGCTGCAGGAGCGTGAGCCTGGTCGGGTCCGAGAGCGCCTTCAGCCGCCGGGCGAGCCGGGCTGAGAGGTCCCGCTCGAGCGATGCCCGGTCCTTCACGCTCATCCCGAACAGCTCCGTGCTCGGAAGGTCGATCTCGAACGAGCCGCCGTACGCGCAGACGGCGACCGTGGCCACCTTGCGCTCGCGGGCCCGCTCCCAGCCGGCGTCGAGGATCTCGCTCGAGGTGCTCGCGCTCTGCAGCACCGCCTGCCAGGGCTCGCCCCGGGCAGCCCGCGCTTCGCACTGAGCGATCGCCGGTCGCACGAGCGACGTCACCTTCGTCGTCCAGTCGTCGTGGTAGCACCTCCAGAGGTCCGCGATCATCCGGAGGTAGCGGCGGCGGACAGCGCGGTCTGCCCGCAGGCGGCCGAGGCGCTTCGTGATCGCCGCCCGGTCCTGCTCCGGCTCGGACCTGAGCGGCGGGTCGAGCGGCACGAGGTCGCAGGCGGCCTCCCAACTCTCGACGAGCGACTCCGGCGTGAGGTCGCCGAGCAGGTTCCCGGCCGTATCGGCGAGCAGGAACAGCTCCCAGAACAGGATGCGGTCCTCCCAGAAGGCGCCCACCTGGCGGGCGAGCATGCGCGGCACCTCCCGCCCCGCGACGACGAGGCTCGCGCCTCGCCGGCGACCCGGCTCGGGCTCGGCGAGCTGCCGGCTGATGCCGCTCGTGAGGAAGAGCAGCTCCGCCGGGACCGACGTGCCGAAGGTGAGGCGTAGCTCCGGACCCGTCTCCGAGGTCAGTGGCATAGTTTTTAGGCTATATGACGTTATGCATATGTGCAACGAAGAGGGTGCTATGATCTGGAGCGGAAACGGATCAGAGCACGAGTGAGCCGAGACGAAGGAGGTGAAGGACATGAGCACCCGGTACCTGGACCAGGTCGCGTGGCGGCGTGTCGACGAGGCACGCGAGCAGGCTTCGCGCGCGTCCCGCACCGCCGAGAGCGGCCGGCGCCGGTCGGACACCTCCCGCGTGGCGCGCCTTGCCGCGCGGGTCGCGGCCCGGCGCGAGCGAGTGGCCGCCTGAGCAACCCAGCTGCAGGCTGGCTGGATCTTCGAGAGTCGCTGTCACGCCGGAGCTGCCGCCCATCACGGGACGGCACCTCCGGCGTCGGCGTATCGTCGGACATGACCTCGGTCCCTGAGGAGCGCTACACCGTCGCCGGGATGCTGCGCGCGTTCGCGTCCGCGCAGCCGGAGTCCGAGATGCTCTGCGCCGGCGAGGAGCGCCGCAGTTTCGGAGCCCACTACGAACGTGCCTGCCGGGTCGCCGGCGCTCTCGCTCGCGAGGGGGTCGGGCGGGGCGACCGCGTCGCCTTCCTCGACCGCAACGGGCTCGCCTACTTCGACGTCCTGTTCGGAGGGGCGCTGGCCGGTGCCGTCGACGTGGCGGTCAACTGGCGGCTCGCGCCCGTCGAGATGGCAGCCGTCATCGACGACTCCCGGGCGCCGGTTCTTCTCCTGCACCCCGACTACCTTGCCGCGCTCGAGCGGATGGGCAGCCTGCCCGCCCTGCAGCGGATCGTCCTGCTCCCCGGTGAGGGACCGTCGGCGCCGGAGGCCGCCCGTCTCGATCGGCGCATCGTCGCCTACGAGGAATGGCTCGACGCGAGCGGGCCGGTGCCGCCGGACCCGGGTTTCGTCGCCGCTCCCGACGACGTCGTCATGCAGCTGTACACCTCCGGGACGACCGGCCTCCCGAAGGGGGTGATGCTCACGAACGCCAACCTCGCCACCGCGATCCGGCAGGCCGGCGAGACCTTCAGAGTCGGGCCGGACACTGTCAGCCTCGTCGCGATGCCGCTGTTCCACATCGGAGGATCGGGATGGGCGCTCCTTGGCATGTCCCGCGGCGGTCGCTCGGTGATCCTTCGCGACGTCGACCCGGCCGAGCTGCTCGCGCTCGTGGAGCGGGAGGGCGTGACCGAGACCTTCCTCGTGCCGGCCGTCCTCATGGCGCTGCTCCAGTCGCCCCGGATCTCCTCGAGCGACCTGTCGAGCCTGAGGAACATCTTCTACGGAGCCTCGCCGATCTCCGAGGACGTCCTGGTCCGCTGCCTCGAGGTGTTCCAGTGCAAGTTCACCCAGGTCTACGGTCTTACCGAGACCACCGGCGCGATCACGGCGCTCGGCCCCGAGGACCACGACCCGACCGGGCCCCGTCGCTACCTGCTGCGGTCGGCCGGCAAGCCGTACCCCTTCGTAGAGCTGCGCGTGGTCGCTCCCGAGACGGGTGAACCGGCGGCGACGGGCGAGCTCGGCGAGATCGAGACCCGCTCGCCGCTCAACATGCTCGGCTACTGGGGGCGCCCCGAGGAGACGGCGAAGGTCCTGTCCGCCGAGGGCTGGTTCCGCACGGGCGACGCCGGCTACCTCGACGAAGACGGCTACCTGTTCCTCTACGACCGGATCAAGGACATGATCGTCTCCGGCGGGGAGAACGTCTACCCGGCCGAGGTGGAGAACGTGCTGCTCGCACACCCGGCAATCGTCGACGCAGCCGTGATCGGCGTGCCGGACGAGCGCTGGGGAGAGGCGGTGAAGGCGATCGTCGTGACGGCGCCGGGGACGGCGCCGCCGCCGGCGACCGAGGTCATCGCCTTTTGCCGCGAGCGCCTGGCCGGTTACAAGTGCCCGAAGTCCGTCGACTACGCGAGCTCGCTGCCCCGGAACCCCTCCGGGAAGATCCTGAAGCGGGAGCTTCGCGCGCCCTTCTGGGAGGGCCGGAGCCGGCAGATCGGCTGATGGTCGACGTCGAGGTGTTCAAGGCGGCACTCGGCTCGTTCGCGACCGGGGTGGCGGTCGTGGCGGCCGTCGACGCGGCCGGACCTGTCGGGTTCACCTGCCAGAGCGTGGTCTCGCTCTCGCTCGAACCACCCCTCGTGGCACTGGCACCGTCGAAGGCCTCGACGAGCTGGCCTCGCATCGCCGGGGCAGGCAGCTTCTGCATCAACGTGCTGAGCGAGTCCCAAGAGGAGCTCGGTCGGCGCTTCGCCGTCACGGGCGGGGACAAGTTCGCCGGCGTCGCATGGACGCCCGCACCGAGCGGAGCCCCCCGCCTCGAAGGAGTGCTGGCATGGGTGGACTGCCGGCTCGAGCTTGTGCACGACGCCGGCGACCATGAGATCGTGCTGGGCCGTGTGCTCGACCTTGGCGTCGACGACGACGGCGGCGGGCCGCTGCTGTTCTACCGGGCCGAGTTCCGCCGCCTCGATCCCGCGCCTGGCACCCCGACCCTTCGAGGCTGACGCGGGGGCAACGGCGGCGGCGTCGGGACTTGCGCCGTCCAGCATGTGCTGTGCGACGTCGGAGCGTGGGCGCCGGCGAGGCCAACCTCAGCCCAGGGCCGAGAGGATCATGGCACCGACGGTGGCCGGGCCCTGCAGCGGTCCGAAGTGGCCGAGGAGAGGGTGGCGCTCCAGGCGGCCGTTGGGAAGGGCGCTTGAGATGGCGGGTCCGTAGCTGGCAGGCGTCCAGCCCCTCTCCGTCGTCCCGACGGCGACGGTGACCGGCGTGCGCACCTCGTGCAGCTGATCGACGGTGGGCTTGCCGGCCGCCTCGAAGGTGGCGGCCTCCGACTCCGGCGCGCACTTGAGCCGGGCAGAGCCGTCGGGGAGCTCCTCCATCCCGTGCTCGACGTAGGCGGCGAGGGCGCCGGCCTGGAGCACGTTCAACGGCGGTCGGCTCGCGTAGCGGTAGAGGGCCTCGGCCTTGGAGGGGAAGCTCGCGCGCCGCTTCCGCGCGATCTCCGCAAGGGGCACCGAGCCGGCGGCCGTGGGGTCGCCACCCGGCAGGACGATCGGCTCGAACAGATGAGCCGCCCGGAGCAGGCCGGGAGAGCGGAGCTCGGCGAGCAGGAGCGCGGCACCCCCCATCGAGTGCCCGAAGCCAACCACGGGAGGACCGGCCGCCACGGCTCCGAGCGCGGCGAGGAGGTCGTCGGCCATGGCTCCCCAGTCGAAGTTGCCGTTGGCAGGGAGGCTCGAGTCGCCATGCCCGCGAAAGTCGAGCGCGACCACGTGGAATCGGCCGGTGAGCTCTGCCGCGAGCGGCTCGTAGGCCCGGCCGCAGAAGCCGGTGGCGTGGCACACCACGAGCACCTCGTCGCCCTCGCCTCCGAGGTCGTGGACCGCGATCGTCACGCCGTCCGAGGACGGCACGTTCGCCGTCGCCGGCACGCTCAGCGAGTCCCCACCGTGCTTGGCAGCGGCTCGTCCGAGCAGGGCTCGGGGCGCAGGTGCTGCTCCTTCCGGGTGAGGAGGTAGGCAGCCGAGGCGGCCAGCACGAGGGCGACCACCCCGAGCAGGATGCGGTACTCGACGACCCCGACCAGGGCGGCGCCGAGGCCGATGGAGAGCGTCTGCGGCATGGACAGCACGGTATCGGCGGCCGAGTACACCCTGCCCTGGAGCTCGGCGGGCGTGCGGAGCTGGAGGAGGGTGAAGATCCCGACCACGACGAGGGGCAGCGCGAGCCCGAGCAGCACGGTTCCGGCGACGACGAGGGGGAGGGAAGGGGGGATCATGAGCGTCGTCGCCCCGGCCATCAACCCGATGCCCCCTCCGACGACGATCCCGGGTTGGATCCGGCGCATGAGGGGTGCGGCCGCGGGGCCACCGACGATCGCGCCAGCCCCCTGGCAGGCGAGGAGCACGCCGAGGAAGGTTGGGGGACGATGGAGGCCGTCCGCCACGATGGCGAACGTGACCGACTCGAAGAAGCCGACCACGACGAGGGCGATCGCGGTGCCGGCCATCAGCTGGCGCAGCACGACGGTGCGCCAGAGGTGGCGGGCTCCGGCGGAGATCTCCTCCCACCATGGGCCGAGCGTGATCTGGCGTGCGCGCTCGCGTCCCCCGGCACGGGCGAGGCGCCGCTCTGGCGGCCGTTCCTCGACGCGGACGAACACCAGGCTGGCGAGAGCGATGACGAAGCTGGCCGCGTCGATGAGGGCGATCACGTGGCCGCCGACGGCGGCGAACAGCCCGGCGCCGACGAGCGGTGCCACGAGCCGGAGCGCCTCCCGGAGGGTCTGGAGGGCGCCGTTGGCGTCGCCGAGCTGCTCCTCGGGCAGCATCACCTTGAGCAGAGCCGACTGTCCCGACCCGAGGAAGGCGTAGGAGACGCCGTAGAGGGACATGACGAGATAGATCAGCCACACCTGGCTCCGTCCGCTCACCCCGAACAGGGCGAGGACGAGCCCTGCGGAGAGAGCATTCGTGAGCATGAGGAGGGGCCGCCGCCGCACTCGGTCGACGATCATCCCGGCGAAGGGGGAGACGACGGACGAGAGGCTGAAGAAGAAGAACGTGAGCCCGGCGTCGGCTGCGCTGCCGGTCAGCTCCTTCACCCAGATCGCGAGCGCGAGCCAGAGCGAGCTGTCGCCGAGCAGGCTGAACGCCTGGCCGATGAGATAGGCGCGCGCGTTCCGGTCGCGAAGAAGCCGTCGCATTGAGGGCCTCCGGGAGGGCTACAGGGAGTGGGCGTCGACGATCGGATGGACGAGGAGCACGGCCTCGACCGGCCGGCTCCCTTCCGGCCGAGCCGCCGGGTCGGCCCTCCGGGGTTCGTAGCGCCTGAGGATCGCGGCGACCTGCTCGCGCACCTCCACCGCCTCCTCTTTGGTGAGGAAGACGGCGCTCTCCGAGGTGCCGGTTGCGTGCGCCCACTCCGGGTCGAGATGCTGCACCTGCTGCCAGCTCCGGTAACGGGCGAGCCACCGCTCGAGGAGCATGTTGGAGAGCTCGCTCGCGGCGACGGACTGCTCTTCGTCGCCGATGCCCGAGAAGCTGAGCCCCCGGTCCACGAGCTTCCACGGCCGCCTGCGGCCGGCGCCGCGGCCCGCCTCCTCGACGAAGCCGTACTTCGCGAGCTGGCGGAGGTGGAACGAGCAGGTGGTCGGCGACTCGCCGATGCGCTCGCCCGCCTCGGTCGCCGTCATGGGACCCTCGAGCGAGAGGAGCTCGAGCAGGGCGAGGCGTACCGGATGCGTGAGCGCCCGCATCTCCTGGGCGGCGGTGAGCTCGCGGATCCCGTCGCCACCGGTGCGGCGCTCACTTGGAGAGGCATTCTCTCCCGCGGGAGTGTCCCTCCTTTCTTCTCCTGCCGGGTCCGGCAGGGCGGCAGGCGTCGCCGTCGTCGCCGGGCTCATCTCGGGAAGTGGACCTGGCGGGGGTAGAGCTCGGACGGGCCGAGGAGGGGCTGGTGCTCCCGGCGGGCGTGCCGCTCGACGGCTCGCCGGACGCTGCGGGACCTCATGTGCTCGCGGACCTTGTTCAGTGCCATATTCGAGAGTTTACTATCGAGAGAGTCTTTGTCAAGAGGATCCTATCGAGAACTATCAGTCGACATAGTGCTCTCGATCGCCCTCAGAGCACATCCCGCCGCTGCAGGAGGAGGAACAACGCGTACCCGGGGGGGATGGGGAGCCAGAAGGTCGCGATGCGGAACAGGAGGACTCCCGCGACGGCATCGCGGGCGGGGATGCCGATGGCCGTCAGGCCGGCGATCAGCACGGCTTCCACGGCCCCGAGACCTCCAGGCGTAGGGGCGGCGGCTCCGACCGTGTTACCGGCCATGAAGACGGCGGCAGTGGCGATGATCGGCGGGTGGGCGCCGACCGCCTCGAGCGAGGCGACGAGAGCAAGCCCGTACGCCGCTGTCAGCAGCAGGTTGCCGCCGACTCCCTGGACGAGCCGGAGCGGCTGGGACATGACGTCGAGCAGCTGGGGCCAGACGGCCTTCACCCGCGGCCAGACCCGCTCCCAGAATGCCCTCTTCGTCCACGGCACGAGCGTGACGAGCACGGCGGCGATCACGACGATGCTCCCGAGCACGGCCAACAGGCGCGGGGTCGGGACGATCTTCAGGTTCCCGACGCCGGTGCCGGCGAGCAGGCCCATCACGACGAGCAGTGCGACGGTCACGATGAAGTTGACGAGCTGGGAGAGCGCCACCGCCGACGCCGTCGTGGCGGCGTCGATCCCCTGCTTGTGCAGGAAACGGCCGTTCACGGCGACGTGGCCAACTGTGGGTGGAGTCACGAGGCCGAGGAACGCCCCTGACACCTCGACGAGCGTCCCTTTCAGCACCGAGACTCGCTGGGGCACGAAGGCGACGAGGTTGAGGCTCGAGCCGAGGTAGGTGAGCGCCGAGCCGAGCACGGCAAGGGCGAACCAGCCGTAGTTCGCATGGCTGAGCGTTCCGAGCAGGTTCACCTTCGAGAGCTGGCCGATCAGCACATAGGCGGCGACGACGAGGGCGACGACGGCGAAGACGGTGCGGAGGCGGAACCGCTCGAGGCGCGTCTCGGGGGCGTCGGGTTGGCCCTCGCCGATCAGCTCCCGGCGCACCTCCTTCAGGCAGTCCCTCGCCTCCCGCATCGCGGCCCAACCCCAGCTGCTGAGCGCGAGCGGCTGGAGGATGGCGGCGATGTCCTGCTCGTCACCGGGCCGGTAGCCCGCCCGCATGGCGGCGACGGCTCGCTCGGCCCCGAGCACGGACGCCACCGCTGTGAGCATCTGGGCCACGTCGAGGCGCCTCACCAGCTCGCCGGCTCCGACGACGGCGTTCTCGAGGGAACGGAAGCCGACGGTGCCGTCCGCCCCGCAGACGAGGTGGTCGACGGCGAGGTCCCGGTGGGCGACGCCGACGTCGTGGAGGCGGCGGAGGGCGGCAAAGAGCTTGGCGGCCTGGTCGTCCCCCACCTCGCGAGAGATCGGCGGGCCGGTCAGCGGCTCCTGGGCGAGCACGAGGGTGTCGGGCTCGAAGTGCGCGAGCAGGAGGACCTGTGGCGCCCTCACCTCACGCTGCGAGGCCATGAGGCTGGCAAGGGCTTCGGTCTCGAGCGCCGTGCGGAGGCTGATGGGCTGGCGGCCGAGAGCGGCACTGCGGAGCCTCAGGATCGACCAGAGGCGCTTCAGGATCCCTGCACCGTGCATCTCCCGCCCGGCGGACTTGAGCACGACGGGCCGGCCGTCAGCAAGGGTGCCTCGAAGAACGCGGCTCGCCTCGTCTCGCTCGAGGTCGCGGACCTCGATGCCGGCACGCGACAGCCCTGAGGCGAGCGAGTGGACGCTCGGGCGGCGGACCGTCGTGCGCAACGACCACCTCGTGACGAGCCCGCAGGCGAAGCCGCCGAGCGCGACGAGCGCGACGGCGAAGAGCGTGATCTCGTTGAGGGCGAGCCCGGTGACGAGGAGCGCTCCCACGGCAAGGCCGCAGTAGCGGCCCCAGCGGTGGTAGCGGGCCGTGTCCGAGCCGGTGACCGCGGCCACGATGGCAGCGTCCCGCACGAGCGTCGTGCCGTCGGTCGCGCCGAGCATGGCGTGGGCGATCCCGCCGGTGAACGTGTGCCAGGCGGTCACGAGGCCGGCGGCGAGCAGGGCAGCGCCGATCCCCGCAACGATGGCGTTGAGGCCGTCGCGGCGACGCCGGCGGGTGAGCGTGACGCCGAGGGCGACGAGGAGCGCCAGAGCCCCGAGCGCGGCGACCACCGCGCAGACGAAGACGATGACTCGCGGCAGGAGGCGCATCGCATGGGCGACGTCGAAGGTCCAGCGCGCGACCGTGATCGGGAGCAGGTGTGCCGTCACCACGAGCACGAGCGAGGCGGCGATCGAGCCAAGGGCGAGCAGCAGGTCGGCGGGACGGCGGATGCGGTCCTCTTCCTCCAGGTGCCCCGGGCCCGCCGCCCGCGAGAGGTGAGGCAGGTCGCCCGGGTCTGGTCGTCCGCGGCGCCGGTAGGAGGCCGCTGGCTCACTCATATTGCGAGACGCCCCCCTGCCGAGCCGTTCCTCCCGCTACCCTTTCCCTGCCTCGCGGCGGCGCAAGGGACCCCGGGGTGCAACGGGGCCGACCCTGTGCACGGGGAGGCAGCTGTCGCCGACGCCGGTGCCACGCCCTCAAGGCTTCCAGGAATCCCGCCGCCGCACCACCGTGAACGGCACACGTTCGCCGCCGCGCCCGGCCCGCCGAGGTGATGCGCCGGAGGCTGCCGGGCTGGTAGACGGGGGGCATGGAACTTCGCGTCTTCACCGAGCCGCAGCAGGGTGCCACCTACGAGCAGCTGCTGGCTGTGGCGCGTGTCGCCGAGGAGTGCGGCTACGGCGCCTTCTTCCGCTCTGACCACTTCCTCCGGATGGGGGGCGGAGAACCGGGGCCGGGGCCGACTGAGTCGTGGGTGACGCTGGCGGGGATCGCCCGGGAGACGAGCACGATCCGCCTCGGCACCCTCGTCACCTCGGCCACCTTCCGCCTTCCGGGCGTCCTCGCCATCACGGTCGCCGAGGTGGACGCGATGAGTGGCGGCCGGGTCGAGCTCGGGCTCGGGGCGGGCTGGTTCGAACAGGAGCACCGGGCCTATGGCATCCCCTTCCCCCCTCTCGGCGAGCGCTTCGAGCGGCTCGCCGAGCAGCTCGAGCTGATCGAGGGGCTCTGGCAGTGCGAGGTGGGCTCCACCTACTCGTTCGAGGGTCGCCATTACCGGATCGAGGAGAGCCCCGGGCTGCCGAAGCCTCTCCAGCGCCCGCGCCCGCCCGTCATCGTCGGTGGCCACGGCACGAAACGGACGCCGGCCCTCGCGGCTCGCTTCGCGGACGAGCTCAACGTCGCCTTTGCCTCAGCCGACGACTGCCGCAGGCTCTACGACATCTCCGATCGCGCCTGCGAGGAGGCCGGACGGGATCCGGGCTCGCTCGTGCGCTCCGCCACCCTCGTGCTGTGCTGCGGCAGGGACGAGTCCGAGGTGGAGCGGAGGGCGGCGGCGATCGGGCGGGCACCGGACGAGCTGCGCCGTCACGGCGCCGCCGGCACCGTCGAGGAGGTCGTGGCGACGCTCCGGCGTTACGGCGACGCCGGAGCGAGCCGGATCTACCTCCAGCTGCTCGACCTTTCGGATCTCGACCACCTTCGACTCGTGAGCGAGGAGGTGTTGCCATGCGTGTTGGAGTGCTGACCGGGGGCGGCGACTGCCCAGGGCTCAACGCGGCGATCCGGGCAGTCGTCCGCAAGGCGGTCGTCGGCTACGGCGACGAGGTCGTCGGCTACCTCGATGGCTGGCGGGGTGTCGCCGAGGGCGAGAGCCGCCCACTCGACGTGGAACGGTGCCGGGGCATCCTGCCTCGTGGCGGCACGATCCTTGGCACCTCGAGGACGAACCCGTTCAAACTCGACGGCGGCCCGGAGCGCGCCGTGGCGACACTCGAGCGAGATGGCATCGAGGCGCTCGTCGCCATCGGTGGCGAGGACACGCTCGGGGTGGCCGATCGCCTCGGGAGCCTTGGCGTACCGGTCGTCGGCATCCCGAAGACCATCGACAACGACCTCTCGGCGACGGACGTCACGATCGGCTTCGACACGGCCGTGCAGATCGCGACCGAGGCGGTGGACCGGCTCCACACCACGGCCGAGTCCCACGACCGGATCATCGTCTGCGAGGTCATGGGCCGCCATGCCGGCTGGATCGCCACCTACTCGGGCATCGCGGGAGGCGCCGCCGCCATCCTCGTGCCGGAGGAGCCATTCCACATCGACGCCGTCTGCGAGTACCTGACGCGCCGGCACGCGAAGGGTCGCTTCGCGTCGATCGTCGTCGCCGCCGAGGGCGCGCTGCCAGCCGAGGGCACGATCGAGGTCGCCTCACCCGAGCTCGACCAGTTCGGCCACCCCCGCCTCGGTGGGATCGGCAGCACGGTGGCAGAGGAGATCGAGCGGCGGACGGGCTTCGAGTCGAGGGTCACGATCCTCGGCCACGTCCAACGGGGCGGGACGCCGAGCGCGGCAGACCGCCTGCTCGCGACGCGCTTTGGCACGGCCGCCGTCGACACCGTGCACGACGGAGGCTGGCGCCAGATGGTCGCCGCGCACGGCCTTGCGATCGAGCGGGTACCGATCGCGGATGCGGTGGCGAAGCTGAAGACGCTCGATACGGGGCTGTTCCGATCGGTGGCCGAGGTCTTCTTCGGCTGAGGGCGCCGGCGAGCTGCAGGGACGGCGGGGGCGACCCCCCGGAGCTGACCGACGGGCGGGTGGCCCCGGGGGCAGAGGGGCCCCCACCCGTCAGCAGCAAAAACTACCAGCGCGAGAGAGAAGCCGCTTGCACACTGCGCAGCTTGAGGTTCGATCGCGCCCTGAGGAGGCTCAGCTCACGTCTGCCGGACTGCCAGATCTTCAGGCCGTCGGCGAGGCGGGCGAGTCCGGGACCGCGTCGTCGGTGGAAAAGAGCGAGTCGATTCCCGTGATGGTGAGGATCCTCTGGATCCGTCCCGGCACGTTGCGGAGCCGGACCTCTCCGTCAAGCGTGCCCGCCCGCTTCCTCGCCATGATCAGCACCGAGATGATGGTGGAGTCGATGAACGAGAGCTCCGCAAGGTCGAGGACGACGTTGCCGTGACCCTCGGCGAGCGCCTTCAGCAGCTCCTCGCGAAGGTCCGTGGCGGCGCGCAGGTCCATCTCGCCCGAAAGGCGCAGGCAGGGTGGGACTGAGCCCTGCTCGTGGTGGATCTCGAACATGAGCGGCTCACCGCCGAACGGGGTGGGACCGGTCATTCCCCGACGACCTCGTGCGCGATGGCTGCGAACCTGCTGAGCGGCCACGGGGTCGGCGTGCCCCCGGCCAGCTGGGTGATGAGCTCGCCGAGGAACCAGTGCCGAAAGGCCTTCGACGGCGCCGACGTCGCGACGCTGAGGAGGTGCTCGCCTTGCCGGCAGTACTCGTCGGCGGCGTCGAGCGCCTCGGCGAGCCGCCGGATGTCGGCTGCCGAGCGCCTTGGCAGCCGGTACTCGAGGCGGTCGATGACGCTCTCGCCTGCCGCACGCGCTGCGGCGAGGCGACGTGCCTGGTCGTGACCGATGGCGCCGTAGTCCCGCTCGAGCTCCTCGATGAGGTCCATCAGCTGCGAGGGCACGTCCGCGACCTCCCGGTCGCGGTTGAGCGCGATCACGGCGAGCTCCCGCATGAGGTCCCTCGCCTCGTCGTCCGCACGCTCCCAGATTGCAACTGGAAGGTCGAGGAGGACGACGGCGACCAGCTCCTCGTGGCCGGCACGTGCCGCCGACGGGCGTTCCTGCGCGCTCACGCGCTCCTGCCCTTGGACGCCACGCCCGGCCCGAACGAACGAAGGTCGCGGCGCGGATCGAGCACCCGGACGCCTCCCGCCGGCGAGCCCGAAGCGCCGAGCGACCCGGGCCGCCGGCTCCCGCCCGCGTCAGAGAACTCGGCCCACACCGCCTTGCCGGGGTGACGCGCCTCGTAGCCCCACGAGCTGGCGAGGGCGGCGACGAGGTGGAGTCCTCTCCCGGTCGTGCTCGAGGCGAGGTGCCCTCTCATGGACGGCATCGTGGCCGACCAGTCGCAGACCTCGATCCGGAGGGAGCCGTCGTAGCTGACCCTGAGCTCGATCTCGGTCTTGGCATGGAGGACGGCGTTCGTCACGAGCTCGCTCAGCACCACGCTCACGTCATAGTCGAGGTCGTCGAGGTCCCACTCCTCGAGCTGCCGCGAGATCCACCGCCGAGCCCGTCCCACACTTGACGGATGCGGCTCGAGCGTGATCTCGGCTGATCGCACGTCCGTCAATGGTAGGGCGTTAGGCCCGCCAGGGAGGCCGATGCCGGCGGGAGCACCCGGGAGCGGGCGCCTCGCCGGGTCGCTAGACAGGGCGGTGCGACCCGCTGAGAAGGAGGAGAGCAATGCCGCAACCGCTGTCACGTGAACCATTGACCGGGGAGGAGATCGAGCGCCGGCTCGCGTCCGGCCTCGAGGGGTGGTCGAGCACGGAGGTGCCGGGCAAGGGGAGGTGTCTCGAGAAGGAGCTCCGCTTTCCCGACTTCGTCGAGGCTTTCTCGTTCATGGCAGGGCTGGCCCTGGTGGCCGAGCGCCTCAACCACCACCCCGAGTGGTCCAACGTCTACAACCGCGTCCACCTCGTGCTCTCGACCCACGACGCGGGAGGAGTCACCGAGTACGACTTCGCCCTCGCGGAGGCCGCAGAGCGCCTCGCCCGGCGGAGCTGAGGCGGGCCGGCGGCGGCGCGCGAGCTCCGGGCCGGAAGCTCTCCGGGCTCCCGCCAGCGGGCCGTGCTAGCAAGTACGGCGCGAGCGCACCGTCGACGCAAGGAGGGCTGTTGCACGAGTGGACCGAGGAGACCGAGCAGCTCGCGGCTGCCATCGTCGCCTACACCCAGGGGCGCCTCCACCTGCGGCCGGTCCCGCTCGACGGCCCGCGCAGCCCGGGCGAGCTCGCCGCAGAGGCCGGAGCGACGATCACGCCGGAGGGGATCGGGGGAGCCGAGGCGCTTCGCATCTTCGCGGACGTGCTCGCTCCCGCCTGCATCTCGATCGACCATCCTCGCTACTTCTCCTTCATCCCGTGCGCGCCGACGCCGGCGAGCACGCTGTTCGACCTCGTGGTCGGGGCTTCCTCCATCTACGGAGGTAGCTGGCTCGAGGGTGCAGGTGCTGTCTACGCAGAGAATCAGGCGCTGCGGTGGCTTGCGGATCTCGCCGGGTTCCCGCCCGAGGCCGGCGGGGTCTTCGTCCAGGGGGGAACGCTCGCCAACCTGTCCGCCCTGATCGCGGCGCGGCACCGGGCGGCCAAGCGGTTCGCCGGGAGCGGCGCCGCGGGCCGGCGCTTCGCCTTCGCGGCGAGCGCCGAGGCGCACTCCTCCGTGACGAGCGCCGCCGCCGCGATGGACGTCGACCTCATCGGCGTCGAACCCGACGGCTCCGGCCGGCTTACCGCCCCCGCCCTTGCCGCCGCGCTCGAGCAGTCGGCGGATGAGCATCCCGAGCGGATCCCGTTCGCCGTCGTCGCCACGGCGGGCACGACGAACCTCGGGATCGTCGACGACCTCGACGGCGTGGGCGAGGTCGCGCGCTCGCTCGGGCTGTGGCTGCACGTCGACGGCGCCTATGGCGCCGCTGCCCTTGCCGCCCCGAGCAGGCGAGAGCTCTTCAACGGGATCGAGCTCGCCGACTCGTTCGTCGTCGATCCCCACAAGTGGCTGTTCGCACCCTTTGACTGCGCGGCCCTCCTGTACCGCGACCCGCAGGCCGGCCTCGAGGCCCACCGCCAGCACGCCGCCTACCTCGAGCCGCTCCGGACCGGTGACGAGTGGAGCCCGTCGGACTACGCCCTCCATCTCACCCGTCGCGCCCGCGGGCTGCCCTTTTGGTTCTCGCTCGCCTCCTACGGCACGCGGGCTTACTCCGAGGCAGTCGAGCGCACCCTCGAGGTTGCCGGTTACGCGACCCGCCAGGTGCGCGAGCGTGAGTACCTTGAGCTCGTCGCCGAGCCGCAGCTGTCCATCGTGGCCTTCCGGCGTCGCGGCTGGCCGGACGAGCGCTACGACGCCTGGTCGGCCGAGCTGCTCGCGAGCGGCACGGCCTTCGTGGTGCCGACCCGGCATGAGGGCACGGCGGCAGTACGGCTGGCCGTCGTCAACCCACGCTCAACCGAGGAGGACGTCGACATCGTCCTCGACTCGCTCGCCTGAGGCCAAACTGCCGGGTCCGGCTCAGGCTCCGACTGCGAGCGCCACGTCGGTCGAGCACCGGACGGGCCAGAGGTAGTCGTCGGGATCGAGCGGCGGCCGACCCTCGCTCCGGCAGTACTCGTCGAAGCTCTCAGCCCACGAGCGGTGCCAGGTGCGCTGCAGCTCGGTCAGGTGGCCCGGGTCGAGCCTGCCAGCCTCTGGCCAGCGCCGGCCGATCTCGCGAGCGAGCGCCACGGCGGCGGCGGCATCGACCCCGGCATCGTGAGCGCGGTTGAGGGCGATGCCGTAGTGCTCGCAGAGCGCGTCGAGGCGCCGCTTGCCGGGACGCTCAGGGTCGACGTAGCGATCGATGACGAGGGGGTCGATCACGAGGTCCCAGTCCATGGGAGGCAGGCCGGCCCTCGCGAACAGGGCCGCCGCGATCGTCACGTCGAAGCTCGCGTTCATGGCCACGATCGGGACGGCCTCCCTCGCCGCCTTCTCCAACTCCCTGCGGACACGAACGGCGGTCAGGTCGAGCGGCCAGCCCTCCGCCCGCGCTAGCTCGCCGGAGATGCCGTGGATGGCGACTGCGCCGTCGGGCACGTCGCAGCCCGGGTCGACGAGCCAACTGGCCGTGCGACCACCGCCCCTCCCGTCGCACCAGACGAGAGCGACCTGCACCGGCACGTCGTGCAGCGGATCGGTCCCTGTCGTCTCGAAGTCGAGACCGACCAGCGGACCGTCGAACCAGCTGGCCATGTCAGCACCCTACGCGTCGGCTGTAGCGAGCGCGCGGACCGTCGGGGCGCGAAGGTCCGGGATCCGGCGCGCCGCAGCCGGCACCTTCGCGCTGCTCAGCCGAGGTGCGAGACCTCGTTGAACCCGCGCACGAGCCAGGTCTCGCCGACGACGACGATCCGCGAAATGCTCCCGTTGTCGGCGCCGATGAAGGCGAACGGGCGTGAGCCGCTCGCGATGGCGAGGATCATCCCGATGGTGCCGCCGTGCGCCACGGCAACGATCCGCTGGCCGTGGTGGGCGGCCGCCATGCGGCTGATGCCGGCTCTCAGCCGGGCTGCGAACGCCTCGTTGCTCTCGGCACCGGGGATCACGTCCCAGCGTTGCTGGCGGAGGAGCTCGCGCGCGAGGGGGTGGCCCTCTGCCACGTGCTCGCGATAGCGGCCGCCCTCCCACTCACCGAGGTGGACCTCGCGCAGGTCGGCTTCGACGATCGGAGTGAGGCCGACTCTTGCGGCGAGCGGGGCCGCCGTCTCGGAGGTGCGCCGGAGCGTCGTCACGTAGATGGCGTCGATCTCCTCGCCCGCGAGCCGCTCTGCCACGCGCTCGGCTTGCTCCCGCCCTTCGGGGGCAAGGGGTGGGTCACCCTGACCGTCGAGGAGGTCGAACTCCTGGCCGCTCACTGAGGGGATCGTCTCCCCGTGTCGGACGAGGAGGATCTCCGTGCCGCCGCGGGGCAGGGAGAAGCGGTGCTGGCGGTACTGCCTCGGCGCGTTCACTCCTCGCGGTCGATGCAGGGAGCCACGATCCCTCCCGCCACGACGGCCGCGACCGTGAGACCGAGCACGCCCCAGCGCGTGAACCTCGGCAGCTCGCCGAAGGTGAGGGTGGTGGCGAGGACGTCACCGGCGTCGGACAGGGCTCCCGCCTCGATCCACCCCCGCACCGGCCCGCCGTGCCGCTCGGCGAGGAGGGCTCCCGCCGCAAGAGCGATGTCCCGGCTGCCGAGTGCGCGACCGAGGAGCCGCCCACCAGGGTCGCGGGCCGTGACGGCTCCCGCCCACGGCCGGATCGCGAGCCGGGGCGCCACCCAGGCAAGGGCACCGATCCCGCCGCGCAGGGCGGCGAGCGCCTTCCCGGCCAGGAGGGCCTGCTCACGGCTGAGCAGCTTCGGGAGCACGTCACTCATATGTCCATCACCGCCGTCATCGACGCAGCATCCATCTCCGGCTCGGGCATCCCGCCTGCGAGCGGCTCGAGGTAGCGCCGGATCGCGATGGCTGCGGCCGCGCCCTCACCGGCCGCGGAGGCGGCCTGCTTGGTGCTCCCGGCACGGGCATCGCCGGCCGCGAAGACTCCGGGAAGGGAGGTCTGCAATCCGGCATCAGTGAGGATGAAGCCCTGCCCGTCGCGCTCCACCAGCTCTGCGACCACCTCGGTGTTCGGCGCGAGGCCGATGAACACGAACACGCCGGCCGGGTGCAGCTCACGGCGTGCCCCCGTGGCGGCGTCCTCGACCACGACCGTCTCGAGGTGCCCGTTGCCGCGGAGCTCCACGGTGGTGACACCGGTCAGCACGTCGACGTCGGGGTGCTCGGTGACCTTGTCGACCACCACCTTGCTCGCGCTGAGCTCTGGGTCCCGGGTCGCGATCGTGACGTGGCGGGCGAAACGCGTGAGGAAGAGCCCCTCCTCGCCTGCCGAATTGCCGCCCCCGATGACGAGCACGTCCTCGCCCCGGTAGAAGGCGCCGTCGCAGGTGGCGCAGAAGTGGACCCCCGCCCCGATGAAGTCCTCCTCTCCCGGCACGCCGAGCCGGCGGTAGGTGGAGCCGAGGGCGAGCAGGACGGCGTAGGAGGCGTACTCGGCGCCATCGGCAGTCCGCACGCGCCGGAACATGCCGTCGACCTCGATCCCGGTCACCTCCTGGGCGGCAAGGATCTCGACGCCGAAGCGCTCGGCCTGGCGGCGGAGCCGGCCGGCGAACTCGTCCCCTGTGACTCCTTCGGGGAAGCCGGGGAAGTTGTCGAGCCGCTCGGTGACGCCGGCCTGGCCGCCGATCCCTCCTCGCTCGATCACGAGGGTGTCGATGCCGTCGCGCGCGGCGTAGAGGGCTGCCGTGAGGCCGGCGGGACCGCTCCCGACCACGATGAGGTCGTAGAAGCTGCGAGAGGCCATCGTCGACAGCCCGAGCTTCGCGGCGAGCTCGGCGTTCGATGGCTCGACGAGCGTCGATCCGTCCGGGAAGCGGATCACGGGGATGATCCGCTTGCCGCCGTTCACGGCTTCGACGTAGGCGAGCCCCTCGGCATCCGCGTCGACGTCGGTGAAGCGGTAGTGGATGCGCTGCTCGCCGAAGAACTGCTTCGCTCGCTTGCAGTCGCCGCACCACTGGGTGCCGAAGACGTGGATCCCGGGCTCGGTCTCGTCGTTGCTCGCGCCGTAGGGCATGAGGCGAGTCTGCCCCATGGCCACGGCGTGGCGCTATCTCACCAGCCTGGCACCTCGCCAGCGGCGACGAGGGAGGAGTAGAGGGCGATCTGGTCGCGGCCGAGCGCCTTCGCCCGGTACATGGCGGCGTCGGCATGGCCGACGACGTCCTCCAGCGTGTGGCCGTGGTCGGGCAGGATGGCGATGCCGATCGAGGCCGTGACCTGGGAGCCACCTCCATTTGGCGGGACGAGTCGGGCGAGCGCCTCTCGGACCTCGGTCGCCACCTCCTGGGCACCTTTCTCGTCGCAGTCGCGCAGCAGCAGCACGAACTCGTCCCCGCCGAAGCGCACCACGGCGTCGCCCGAGCGCACGGCGGAGGTGAGGGTGCGGGCGACCTGCTTCAGCACGACGTCACCGGAGGCGTGCCCGTGGGCGTCGTTCACGCTCTTGAAGCCGTCCAGATCGACGAGGAGGACGCCGATGCTGCTCTTGGAGCGCAGCGCCTGGGCCGCCTCGCGGGGCGCCAGCTCCTCCCACCACCTCTTGTTGAGCAGTCCCGTCACGGTGTCCGTGACCACCCGTTCGGCCAGCTCGGCCCGCTGGTTGGCCGCGCACCAGGCGTCCGCACCGAGCTTTCCGAGCAACGCGGCCCGCTCGAGGTCACGCTCGCTATAGCGGTCGGCGCCGTCCCGCCAGAGGTCGAGGACGCCGAGACGAGCGGCGCCCGAGATGAGCGGGACCACGATCATGGACTCGTCGGCGTCGTCCTGCTCTGGGATCGGCGCCGCCTCGGGATGCTCGGCCGTGCTGCCGCAACGGTACGGCTGGCCCTGGAGGAACGCCCACCCGGTGATCCCCATGTTCAGCGTGTAGGTGACGTCCTGGAGCGGCTGGAGAGCTTCGCCGACGAGGATGCGGGGCCGGAGAAGGTAGCGGTCCCAGTCGGCCTCGAAGACGGCGATGCGGTCCGCGGGCACGAGCTGCGGCACGATCTCGACGAGAGCCTGGAGCACGGCTCCCGGGTCGCCTGCACTCGTAAGCTGGCCCGACCACTCCGTCAGCATCGCGGCCAGGTGCCGGTCGTCGATGACGTCGGGGTGTGACATGGCCGGCAGGAAGCGGACCTCGGGCTCCGGCCGGGTGCCGGTGGTGAGCCGCCGGACGGACCGCTCCTTGAACCAGGAAGGGCGCACGACGAGGTCGCCCTCGAGGGCCAGGCCCGCATCGAGCACGACCGGGCCGTGCAGGTGGTCGCCCATCCCGTAGAAGACGCCGGCCTCGAGCAGGAGGCGGGAGGTGGCGTCGGAGTCGACCCCGCTCGCGACGAGACGGGCTCCGAGGTGGCCGCAGAACGCGAGCAAGCCGGCGAGGGCGGCGGCGGCGGAGTCGGCTCCGAGCTGCTCGACGGCACCGGTCGCCATGACGAGGAACGCGGGCCGTGTCGCCACCACCTCCTCCCAGGCGACCGTGAGCGGGCTGACCCCGTCGAGGCCGACGCGGAAGCCCTCTTGGGCGAGCCGCTCGGCGTGCCTCTGCGTGGCGGTGAGGCCGCCCTCCCGGCTCCGGTGGCGGGGATCGGGCAGCATCCAGACGACCTCGGCCGGCCCGCAGCCGGCGGCTCGTGCATGGGTCACCGGGTCGAAGCAGGGGTCGGCGAGCAGATCCGGCTCCAGGTGGACCAGCATCGGCGCCACGCCGAGATGTGCTGCCCGCCCTAGGGCGAGATCGACGAGCTCGACGGCGCGCGGCCGGCAACCCGCCCATCTGCCGGTGGCGTCGTAGGCGACCACCCGCCCGTCGCTCATGTCCATCACCGGGCGCAGGGCGACTCCCGCCGGTGCGTGCCGTGATGTCATCTCTCGTCTGTCGTTCCCGGCCACCACTTCCCCCGCGAGGCGTGTTGCCTCAGGCCTGCCGTGCGCTCGGGTACACGGCGCCGGCCACCGCCTCCGTGGTTCGTTATCGGCCCGCGAGAGCTCGAACTTTACGTGCAGTCGCGACATTGCAGGTGTCGATATCTCTGGGAGCGGAGGCCGCCGCCACAGCTCGGCAGACCAGCGGGGTCCCGGCGGCCCCGCTGCCCCCGGGGGTGAGCTCGGCCCGTTCCGACCGAGGGCGGGCGGCGAGCCGGACGCCTGCCCGGTCGCTCGCTCGGCGCGCTCCCCCGGGGCCGGTGAGGCTTCGTGCAACCGTGTGAGTCGGATCGCCGAGCGGGTGTGGGCGCTCGCAGGGCTGGTGCGTCGGGTTGTGACGTCGGCGGCATTCTGTGAGGCTGTGGTGGTGGCGCGCCGGTTCATCCTCTGGGACGTCGACGGCACTCTGCTCACGACTGGCTCCGCCGGCCGCCTCGCTCTCGAGCACGCCGCAGCCCTGGCCGCTGGCCTTGACCTGGCCACCCTGCCCCATGTCGTGATGGGTGGGAAGACCGATCCCCAGATCCTTCAAGAGATCTTCGGGGCGGCGGGGCTCTCAGAGCAACAGATTGGTCGCGTGATGGGGGTCGCCGTGCGGGAGGCCGAGCGGTACCTTGCCGCTCAGGTGGAGAGGATCCAGTCTGAGGGCAGGGTGCACCCCGGAGTGCGGGAGCTGCTCGAGCACCTCTCCAAGCTCGACGGAGTGCGCCAGAGCCTTCTCACGGGCAACCTCAGGCCCAACGCGCTCGTGAAGGTGGCGTCCTTCGGCCTCGACGGCTACCTCGACATGGAGGTTGGTGCCTACGGCTCCGATCATGCCGACCGCGCTCTTCTCGTGCCGGTCGCGCTGGGGCGGGCGCGCGAATTGCGGGGGGAGTCCTATCTCGGCGACGAGGTGTGGGTGATCGGTGACACTCGGCACGACCTTGCCTGTGCCAGGGCAGGTGGCGTGAGGGCCCTGCTCGTCGGGACGGGACGAGACGGCGTCAGCGCTGAGGACGCCGACGCCTTCTACGAGAACCTGGCGGACACGAGCGCCGTCCTCGAGACGCTGCTCGGCGGCTGAGCGACCCATTCTCGGGCCGCCGTCACCGGGCGCCAGCCTCTGCTCGGAGCGTCCGCTCGGAGTTGCTCTCGCCACTCTGCTGCGAGACGAGGTAGACGAACCCCGGCTGCCCGGCCCCCGCCGGCTGCCCAGCGGAGCACTCGAGCGCCTTCCCCATCGTGGCGGTGCCAGGTCCGACCGCCGACCGCACGGTCGGGGCATCGTGAGGCCAGCTCGGGCTCGACCCCGTGATCTGGCGGAACTCGGACCGGTCCAGGTCGTGGGCTTGCGACGGTGCCCTCGTGCTCGCATGACGAGGCGGGAGGAGCCGCCTCGCCGCGACGGGGCGGTGGCCCCGCAGGCAGCCGGGCGATACCGTCAGGTCGCTCCCCCGGTCGCCGTCTCAGCTGCAGACCTCAGCTGGTCGAACAGCTCCGTCAGCTCGGCGCCGTAGGCCTCCAGCTTCACCGGCCCGATGCCGGGGATGGCGGCGAGGCCGGTCTCGCTCGTTGGGAGCGCCGCAGCGAGCGCCGTCAGCGTCTTGTCGTCGAACACGGTGTAAGCGGGCTTCCCGGAGGATCTTGCCCGCTCGCTCCGCCAGGCCCGAAGGTGCTCGGACGCCTCGATGCAGGCAGGGTGTCCGAGCACGACGCTCTCGCCCTCGGAGCTCACGATCGAGCCGAAGGGCACGACGATGAACGCCCGGCCCCCCCGAACTGCGGCGGTCGCCCCGCCACCGGCGACCGACGTCACTTCGTAGTCGTGCCCCTGCTGCTCGAAGCGCAACCCGACGGCTGCCGGGACCGTCTTCAGCTTGGCCGGCCGGCTCTGCGCTCTCTCCGAGCGGGGCGAGGGGCTGGGGCGGCGAGGCGGAGGTCTATGGCGGCCAGCACCCGCCTCGGCACCGTCTGACCGCTCCGCGCGAGGGCGGGCCTTCGTCGCCGACGCAGACGGAGCGGCGCCTGACATCTCGGCCACGAACGGTGAGGGGGGTGAGCCGGTGACGACGGTCACCGTGTCGACGCAGCGGGTGAGCGCGACATGGAACACTCTCCGCTCCTCCTCGACGTCGGCTGCGAGCCGGTGCGGCAGCAGGCCGTCTGTGGCATGGTGCAGCACGACGTGCGGCCACTCACGACCTTTCACCGAGTGGATCGAGGCGAGCGTCACGCCCGACTCATTGCTCGGCCCCGCGAGGTGCTCGCGGAGCCAGTCCTCGAAACCGGCCGGATCCGGCTCGAGCTCTGCCAGCTCGCTCAGCGCTGCCAAGTCGTCGGAGTGGGACGCGATCGCACCGTGAGCCCATCGGTCGAGGGCATCCGCGCTGGCGTCGAGACCGCCAGCGGCGAGTTGGGAGCGGACCAGCCTCAGCACGGAGGCGGTGGTCGCACCCTCGCGCTCCGCAGCTCGCCGCACGGCCCTCACGTCTGCGGCGAGCTCCTCCACCTTGCGGGCCTCCCGGCCGCTGCCCTTCGATTCCAGCCACGTGGCCAGGCTCGTGAGGCCCTCGAGTGATCGCCGCCTCGCCACGAGGTCGAGGAGCGACTGGCTCATGGCGCGCTTCGGCCGCCGCGCCGCCTCTCGCAGGGAACTGCCCGGGATCGATGATGGTGGTGCGGTCGCAACGGACAGCCAGGCGAGCGCCGCCCGGACCCCGCCTCGCTGCAGGAAGTGGCTGTCGGCAGGGCGGTTGACGGCGATACCGGCATGGCGGAGAAGGACGTGCACCGGGACGAGCGATGCGTTCACCCGGGCGAGCACCGCGACCTCGGCCGTTCCGGCGCCGCCGGCCAGCAGCTCGGCAACCCGCCGGGCCGTGGTGGAGGCGGGTCGGTCCGCGCCGTCCGCGACGGTGAGCGCGGCACCGGCGGTGGCCTTCGCGGAGCGGATCTCCTTTGGCACGCGGACCGAGTTGTGGCGAAGAAGGGAGGCGGCCGCCGTCACCACCGGCGCGGGGCACCGGTAGTTGACCTGCAGGGGATGGTCGGCGGAGCCCGGGAACCACCGGTCGAAGTCGATGAGCCACCGGGGGGTCGCGCCGGAGTAGCCGTAGATCGTCTGGTCGTCGTCCCCGACGGCGAAGACGGCGCCGGCCGGACCGGAGAGCAGGCGGATGAGCAGCATGTGAGCCGGTGTGAGGTCCTGGAACTCGTCGACGAGCAGCACTCGTGCGAAGCGCTGGCTCCGCCGGCGCCACACCGGATCCGCCAGAAGGCGCTCGAGGGCGACCGTCACCTGCTCGTCGAAATCGGCGAGGCCCTTGTCAGCGAGGGTGGCGCGGTAGCGGCGGGTCACGTCGTCGAGGTCGGACACATCACCGATCTCCTCCTCCACCGCATCGGGCTGCGCCAGACCAAGCCTCACCCGGCTGAGTGCCTCGAGCCAGGGTGCTGCAGGGTCGGTCTCGGCCCGGCGGGGGAACGGGACGAGGTCACCGAGGATGCGACGGACGTCGGGCTCCTCGACGGTGACCCTCCCCCCGCAGAGGCGGAGCGCAAGAGCATTGAGGGTGCGGATGCGCAGCGCCGGCAGGTCGCTCAGCCGGGTCCGCATCTCCTCCGCAGCGCGCACGTTGTACGCCACGAGTGCCATCGCCGCCGCGGGAAGCTTCCATCCTGCTTGGAGCAGGCGTGCCCGCTCGGTGAGCACCCGCGTCTTGCCCGATCCTGCGGGGGCGATCACTCGGGCTCCCGCGAGGGGCTCGGCGACGGCGGCGAGCTGGTCCGGTGCGAGATCCAGCCCGGTCGGTCGCGGGCAAGCGAGCGGCTCGAGCGACCCGTGCTCGAGCCCGAGCCGGTGCACGACGGCTGACCCCAGCCTGCCAGCGAGGGAGACGTCGAGCGGGCCGCCGTCGCAGATCGCTCTGCGCCCGTCGGGCAGGATCACGTCGGCCTCGCCAGAAGGGTCGATCGTTGCTCCGAGCCGTGTCGCGTGAGCGGCCCACCGGTACCGCGACTGTCCCGCTCGAGCATCCACGGAGCTCGCCCACAGCGCATGGTGCAACCGCTCGCCGACGAGGTCGAGGTCGACGCTCCACTCCCACGGCTGGAGGTCGGTGATTGCCTCGGCGGGCGGCTCCTTAGGGTGATCGAGGCCGAGACCCGGCTGAAGCTCGATGACAAGCGGCGTCCGGGATCTCCATGCCGCACCGAGCAGGTCCGCGGTCGCGGCGTCGACCTTCTCGACCCGGACCCGGTCGAGCCCTCGCCATGCCTCGGGCGTCGCCTGGTCGGGGCGGATG
>DATGKK010000020.1:0-7269 GCA_035294725.1 Acidimicrobiales bacterium
GCGCCCACCGAGCCGAGAGACCGTGACGGCGCCCGAGCGCGGTGATCTCCCTCCGGTAGATCCACTCACCGGTCTCCTCGCAGAAGTCGAGGAGCTCTGAGAAGGCCGATCGAGCCTCCTCGACGCGGCCGAGATCGAGGAGGCTCCTCACGAGGAGCAGCATGGGGAGCGAGGAGTCGGACCGGGAGCCGGACCGCTCCATGTCGCGGATGCCGGCCTGGATCTGCTCGAGCGATGCGTCGTCCGCCCTCTCCCCGGAGGACCAGGCGAGAAGGGCACGAGCCTGCGGCTCGATCTGCTCGAAGCCATGCTCGAGCGCGAGCTCGTGAGCGGCCGTCGCATGCCGGTGCGCCCTCGCCCGGTCGTCGCTGCGTGCGTACACCTTTGCGGCCGTGAGGAGGAGCCAACCACGGGAGAAGGGCTCGTCGTGGAAGGTGAGGTACTCGAAGGCCTTCTCGATCCACCCCGCCGCCTCACCCGGAGCACCCCGGGCCACAGCGAGGTGAGCGAACGAGGCTGCTGCGGCGACGCCCGCATCGGGATGGGCGAGCTGGCGACGGCCCGGGTCGTACCGCTCGAGACAGAGCCCCAGCGCTCGCTCTGCGACCTCCTCCTCTCCTTGCATGAGAGCGGTGACGCCCTCGAGCAGGGAGGCGACGACGGCGCCGGACCCTCCCTCCTCCTGGTAGCGCACGAGCTCAGGCGCCAGCTCGGCGGCACGCCGGTAGTCCGGACGGCTCGAATAGAAGCTGCAGAGGGTGGCGAGGAGGGACAGCCTCGTGCGCCGGTCGAGCGTCTGCTCGGCGATCACCTTCTCCGCGAGCTCCTGGCTGAGCTCGTTCATCTGCACCGCTTGGGCCGACCCGCCCCCGAACCGGCGGTAGGCAACACCAGCGGCCGCAATCGCGAGGGTCAGCTCGGCGACCGTTCGCTCTAGCGACTCCGGCAATCTCCGCACCGACTCGAGCGCGGCGGCGTAGAAGGCCGCTGCCTCGACAAAGGCGCTCCGGCTCGCCGCGTGCTCCCCCGCTCGCTCCCAGGCCTGCCAGGCTTCGCCCGCTTCCCCGGCGGCATCGAAGTGCCGAGCGATCTCCTCGAAGCGCTCCCCCCGGTGCTGCTCGAGGAGAGCCCGGGCGGCAGCGGCGTGGAGGCGGCTCCTGTCCGAGCGAAGGAGCATGCCGTAGGCGGCGTCCCTCAAAAGACCGTGGCGGAACCGGTAGGTGCGACCGCCTTGGGCAGGTCGCATCACGCCCGCCTGCACGAGATGGTCGAGCCGAGGCCGGAGGGCGTCCTCGGGGAGGGCCAGGACGTCGGCGGCTAGCGACACCTCTACCTCGACCCCGAGGACGCTGCAATCGGCCGCCAGCGCGCTGTCACCGGTCGCCTCGAGCCGCGAGCTCAGGAGCTCCGCGATCGTGAGCGGCACCTGGCCGGCGTCAAGCGACTCGCCGCGAGCTGCGAGCGCGGCGATCTCTTCAAGGTAGAGGGGCACCCCTTCGGCGCGGCCAACGAGCCGGCGCAGCGGCTCGAGGTCTGCCACCCCGAGCGAGGTCAGTAGCTGCGTGATCGCCTCGTCCGACAGCCGATCGAGCTGGATGACGGTGAGATCCTCGGCCACGGGCCAGGCAGCGAAGGGTGGGCGAGATGTGGCAAGGACCGCCAGGTGGGCGCCGGCTGCACGTGCGTGCAGCACCCCGATGGCCTCGAGCGTCGAGGGGTCGACCCAGTGCAGGTCCTCGACGAGCACGAGCAACATCTCGTTGCGCGCGAGCCCGCAGACCCACTCACAGATCGCATCGATGGTCCGCCGCCGCCTCGTCTCCGGGGTCTCGGCCACCACCGGGGTTTCGAGCAGCTCCACCACCTCCTCCGGCACTTCGATCTCCCCCTGCGCTCCGGACGCGAGGAGGGCGATGACCGGACCGAACGGCGTCGTCGCCCGGTCCTGCGCTCCGCGAAGGACAAGGGCTCGGGCCGTGGCGAGCTCGGGCGAGCGCCGGACCTCTCTCACGAGGCGGGACTTGCCGATGCCGCCCTCGCCGACGAGCACGGCGATCTGCGGTTCACCTCGCATCGCCTGGCGGCACCGCCTCACGAGGAGCTCATGCTCCGCCTCCCGTCCGACGAACGGGGAGAGCGCGCCCAGGACCGCCCGAGCCGAGAGCCTGTCGAGGCCAGCTGTCCGTGCGACCACCTCGTAGGCCCCGACCGGCTCGCTCACCCCCTTCAGGGTGACCTTGCCGATCGGGTGGAGAAGGAAGTGGCCGGCGGCACTGTCCGCAACTGTCTGGCTCACGAGAACCCCGCCGGGTGCCGCCTCAGCCTGGAGTCGAGCCGCCACGTTGACCGCCTCGCCGATGAGATCGAGGTGGCGGGCCGCAGCCCCCTCCCCGATGTGGCTCAGCACGACCGTGCCGGTGTGGACGGCCGCTCGGGCCTCGACCGGCAGGCCGTCGGGGCTCTTGAGGCGCGCGGTCGCCCGGACCATGTCGAGTGCCGCCTCGACGGCCCGCCTGCTCGAGTCTTCGAGAACGGGAGGCGAGCCGAAGGTGGCCAGCACACCGTCGCCGAGGAACTGGATGATCCGGCCGCCGAGCTCCTCGACTGCGGCACGGCAGCTTGCGTGGTAGGTGCGTACGAGGTCCCGAAGATCCTCTGGGTCGACGCGCGCCGAGCGGGCCGTCGACCCGACGAGATCGCAGAACACGATCGAGAGGACTCGCATCTCGCCGTCCCGGCGACGAACCGGAGCAGGGTCGAGCTCCGCGCCGCACTCGCCGCAGTAACGCATGACCCGGGGCCACTCCGCTCCACAGCTTGCGCACACCCAGGATTCCGTCACCGGCAGTGACTCCATGCCCTCGGTCGTTACTGCTCACCGTAGCAATCCGTCACGCCGGCGAGCGCGGTGACCCGCACGTCAAGGGCCACACCGTCTCCGGAATGTTGGGGCAAGGAAGGCGGGCGGCAACTCCCCGACCCGTGGTGACGTGAGATCGAGGTCACCCATTTGTACGTCGGCCATCCGGGCAAAGGGACGACCATCGGCCGGTGACACGATGCGAGGCGGTGCGCCGCCTCAGGGTGCCGACCCGTCTCGCCGTGGTCTGACATCATGATGTGATGCTGTGATGTTAAAGTCGGCGCCTGTGCGCACGACGCTCAATCTCGACGACGACGTCGCTGCAGCAGCCCGGGCGCTGGCCCAATCCGAGCGGCGCTCGTTGGGGAGTGTCATCTCCGAGTTGGCACGCCGTGGGCTCGCCCCCAGCCACGTCGAGCTCGACGATGAGCAAGGCTTTCCCGTCTTTCGCGTCCCGGCGGACGCGCCGCCGATCACCCCAGACATGGTCCAGGCAGCGTTGGACGAGCCGTGACGGACCTACTGGACGTGAACCTGTTGGTGAGCCTGGCTTGGCCGAACCATGTGCACCACGTCGCCGCCCAGCGGTGGTTTCGCAAGAGGCGGCGGAGCTGGGCAACAACACCAGTCACCGAGAGCGGGTTCGTCAGGGTGTCGTGCAACTCGTCGGCGATCCCGACGGCGGTCGCACCTATCCAGGCCATCGCCCTCCTTGCCCAGTTGCGGCACGTCCCCGGTCATACCTTCCTGCCCGATGACGTGGAGCTGCTCGCCGGCGAACAGCTCGTCGACACGACACGGGTGGTGACGTACCGCCTGGTCACGGACGCCCATCTCCTCGCTGTCGCACGGCGTCACGGTGCGCGCCTCGCGACGCTGGACCGCGGGGTGAGAGAGCTGGCTGGCGACAACGCCAACGACGTCGAGCTCGTTCCTGTCCGCTGAGCCCGTCACCGCAGCGAGGCGGCATCTCGCCTCGCTTCCCGGTACCAACGCTCAGGTCAAGGCGTCGGGCGGCACGCTCTCGGCTCGTTCGCCGATCGGCTCGGGCTCGGCAATGCGTTGTCTCGACCGATCCCGAGCGACCGACCTTGACCCACGACCGCGGGAAGGTCCTCACCCAGGCGATGCTCGTCCTCGCCGGCGGCGGGGAGAGCTGTGCCGGACATCGAGCTGCTCCGGTGCGAGGAAGCGCTGTTTCGGAGCGTCTGCTCGGACTCGACGCTCACCGGGCGGTGCACGACGTCACGCCGGAGGTGAGAGCCGAGATGGCGGCCTCTTCGGCTCCGGTGCGAGCCGAGGTGTGGCCGCGCAGCTCGGTGACGAGCTCGGGTCGCGTCGTCATGGACATCGACTCGACCCTCGTCGAGATCCACTCCCAGGGAAAGGAGAAGGCGGCGCCGACCTACAAAGGCGGCTACGGCTTCCACCCGATCCTCTGCTTCTCCGACGCGACCGGCGAGGCGCTCTCTGGCATGCTTCGTCCCGGGAACGCCGGCACCAACACCGTCGCCGACCACGTGAGGGTGCTCGACGACACCATCTGCCAGCTCCCGGCTGCCGTGCGGGCTGGCCAGCGCGACGGCGACGACCCGGCGCTCGTCTCCCGATGGTTGATCTGCCGGACGGACTCGGCCGGGACGACGAAGGTTCTCCTTACTGCCTCCCGGGAGCGGAACGTCACCTTCATGACCTTGGCCGTGACTACTTGGTGACGTGACTACTTCGTGCCGGGCCGGACGATGCCGTGTTCGTAGGCGTAGACGGCGACCTGGACGCGATCACCCAGATCGAATGTGGCGAGATGCGGGCGAAGTGGCTCTTGACGGTGGTCGACTTACACGAGTCGTAGACCCAGTCTCACCGCGACACTGGACTGCGCTACATCTCGGGTCGCGAAGCCGACGTCCTCTCCCGGTTCGGCCAGGCTCGGTAGCGTCAGTATCGCCACGGCGAGATGCCATGCGTCCATGGCACGAAGGGCGTGCTCACGAACGAGGTCGAGAGCACGCTCCCCGACCTCGTTCTGATCAGCGGCGACCACTGTCACCGAACCGTCCGTTCCGAGATCCCCGTCGAGCAGCTCCAAGAGGCCCGCCTCGTCACCTCGCCCTGCCCGAGCCGCACGCACCAAGGCGCCAGATACCTCTACACGGGTCCAAGTGCCGGTGACGAGCCCGATCTCGAGGTCCGCGAGCAGCGACGTCGCCTCTTCGTGTCCGGGCTCGTCGGCCAGGTAGGCGCGCGCCAGCACCGAGGAGTCGAGGTAGACGATCACACCCGCTCGCGCTCCTCAGCAAGGAGTTGGTCGACGACAGGACCGGTGCCTTTCGTCGATGCGAGGATCCGCCGTCGCTTGGAGGTACTCACGACCGGACCAGTCGCTGACCCGAGCACTCCTAACGCCGCCGCTCGTGCGCGTAGCCGGGTCCGCCGGTCGCCCTCGTCGGCGTCGACTGCCGCGTCGAGGATCTCGTTGGCCACGGCGTTGACGCTCTGACCGGCGCGAGCGGCGCGAGCGGCCAATCGACGGTGGATGTCGTCCGGAACCCTGAGGAGGAGCTGTTTTATGTCGCTATGATATCACTCTCTCAAGATGATATCAGCCAGGCCACCCTAGTAGGAGGACAAGGCGGAAAAGGGAGGGCGGAACCCGGCTGAACGGCAGGAACGTCTGCAGGCGATTCTCGAACGCCAGTGACCCGCGGCGGTCGTTACGACCCCGACATCACGTCAGCGGCCGTCGTGCTACGCTGTCGCACATGGAGATCGGCGTACGTGACCTACGGAATCGGACCAGCCAGGTCATCGATGCCGTCCGGGCAGGCGAGCGGGTGGTTCTCACCGTCCACGGCGAGGCGATCGCCGACATCGTTCCCCACGCCCAACGGTCCCGCTGGGTTCCAGGCGACCTGCTACGTCGCGGGCTGGCGGAGCGGGCGGCCGACCCGGGTCTGCGTGACGACCTTGATGTGCTCGCCGGACAGACCTTGGACGAACTTTGAACGACTCGGCCGGGCTTCTCGACACCTCGGTGTTCATCGCCAGTGAGGTGGGCCGACCGCTCGGGGAGTTGCCCGACCGGGTGACGGTCTCGGTCGTGACCATCGGCGAGCTCGAACTGGGAGTGCTGAGCGCTGCGGACGACACATCGCGCGCTCGCCGAGCGGGCACGCTGACCCTGGCCCGGCGAGTGGATCCCGTCCCGATCAGCGAGGCCGTCATGGCCGCGTGGGCTCGTCTCGTAAGCGACTGCCGGAACGCCGGCATCCAGCGAGCCGTCAAACTAACCGACGCCCTGATCGCTGCCACCGCCATTGACCTCGGGTTGCCGGTAGTGACGCAGGACGACGACTACGACCAGATGGCACGAGCCCATCCACCGCTTCAGGTCCGCAAGGTATGAGCGCCGATGCCCAGACAGATCTACCAGATGAAACCCATGATCGTCATCACGAAGCGTCGGGTCTGGCGACGACTGCTCGTTCCCCAAACCGCGCACCATCGGCGTGCGTCTCGGCCACCCCTCTGCATCGACAGCCTCAAAGGCGCGCAGCAACAGAAGGCTGTCGTGGTGGAACTCGGCCAGCGCCACGCCGATCGGTGGTGCGCCGAGCGGGCCCGGATGCGCATCCATAGACCCCGCAACGCCGACATACCCGCCGCAGCGATTCGCTGACCAGCGACGGCCGGATCGCGACCATCGGTGCTCTGGTCGTCACGAACACACGCCGCGATGTCGTCGCCGGCCGACGCTCCAACCACGCCGTCAACGTCTCGCCCACCTCGACCGGCAGAGGAAGGCGATCGGGGTGTGGGCCTTACCGCGCACGGCGAACTTGCCGGCCCACCAGTCGATGTCGTCCAGGCAGAGGCGCGCGACCTCGACGCTGCGAAGCCCGAGCCTGGCGACCAACATGAGCACTCGATCCCGGTTGCCAGTCAGCATCGCAAGGTCACAGGCCGCCAGGAGCCACTCCACTTCCGTCGCCCTCGCGTCTCGAGGGACGCCCTGCTCTCCCTTGTTAACCCCGGTGTGGACGCCCGAACCACTCGGCGTTCTCGGGGGTGTCGGCCAGGTCAGGAACGTCCCGTCGATGGCGACGAGTCGGCGTCCTCCGAGCCACGCTCCCGGCGCCTCGTCGGTTGCCATCGGCACCGCCACCTTGGAGATCAGCACCTCGAGCGGTTCGGGGCCGAGCCGCGAGCGCGCCTGGAAGATCGCCACCTGGGGAGTTTCGGTGATCGAGTCCGGGGAGGAAACGGTGATCGCTAACATCGTTGTTCACTACGCTCAACATTGGCGTTCGTTCCTCGCCGGCGCTCCAACGCCGACCTCTCGTTTTTCTCAACGAGGAAGGTACGCCGCGCCCCCTCGAACGAGTGGGTGATCCACAACTTCAGGT
>DATGKK010000021.1:0-34008 GCA_035294725.1 Acidimicrobiales bacterium
GATCTTCTTCGACCACCGCACCGAGGGCCCCGACGGGGGCCCTGCCGCGCCGGGCGCCGACGGCTCGGGCCGCTACTCCGAGGTGTGGAACCTCGTCTTCACCCAGTACGACCGGCAGGCCTCCGGGGAGCTCGTGCCGCTGCCCCGCCCCAACATCGACACCGGCGCCGGCCTCGACCGCCTGCTCGTCGTGCTCGAGGACGTCCCGCACGTGCAGGCGATCGACTCCGTGGCACCGATCGTGGAGCGGGCGGCCGAGCTGACGGGCCGCCCCGGGGGCGAGGCGGCGCTCTCGGACCGTGGCCTTCGCATCGTGGCCGACCACTCGAGGGCGTTCACCTTCCTCATCTCCGACGGCGTCTTCCCCTCCAACGAGGGGCGCGGGTACGTGCTGCGCCGCCTCATCCGCCGTGCCGTCCTCCGGGCCCACCAGCTCGGCCGGCGCGAGGTGATCACCGACGAGCTCGTCGACGCCGTGATCGGGACGATGGGCGTGGCCTACCCGGCGCTCGAGCGCGGCCGGGACCGGATCAAGAAGGTGGTCGTCCACGAGGAGGAGGCCTTCCTCCGCACGCTGCGCGCCGGCACCGCCCTGCTCGAGGAGGAGCTCGGCGCCGGCGCCCGTGAGATCGGCGGCGAGCTCGCCTTCCGGCTCCACGACACCTACGGCTTCCCCTTCGAGCTCACGAAGGAGGTGGCGGCCGAGCGGGGCATCCCCGTCGACGAGGCGGGCTACGAGGCCGCCATGTCCGCCCAGCGCGCCCGGGCGCGCGAGGCGGCGCGCGCCGCGGCGGCCGCCCCGGACGAGGTGGCGAGAAGGTGGCGGGAGATCCGCGCCGAGCACGGGCCGACGGCGTTCCTCGGCTACGAGCACGACCGCGCGACGGCGCGTGTGCTCGCCGTCGTGCCGAGCGCGGTGCCGGCCGAGTTCGAGAACGTCGACGGGGAGCGGGCACCAGCGGGCAGCCAGCTGCTCGAGGTCTTCCTCGACCGGACCCCGTTCTACGCCGAGGGCGGCGGCCAGGTCGGCGACACCGGGACGATCACGACCGCGACGGGGCGATTCAGGGTCCTCGACACGACCTCGGTCGTGGACGGCCTCACCCGGCACCTCGGCTACGTCGCCGACGGGACCATCGAGCCCGGCTCCGAGGCGGAGGCCGAGATCGACGCCGAGCGCCGCGACGCCATCCGCCGCAACCACACCGGCACCCACCTTCTGCACTGGGCGCTGCGCGTGGTGCTCGGCGACCACGTGCGCCAGCAGGGCTCGCTCGTCGCCCCTGACCGCCTCCGCTTCGACTTCAGCCACTTTGGGCCGCTGAGCCGCGAGGAGATCGAGCAGGTCGAGCGGCTCGTCAACGAGGAGGTGATCGCCGACGAGGTGGTGACGACCACCGAGGCGAGCAAGCAGGACGCCGAGGCCGAGGGTGCGATCGCCTTTTTCGGGGAGAAGTACGGCGAGCGAGTCCGGGTCGTGCGCGCCGGCCACGGCTCGGTCGAGCTGTGCGGGGGCACCCACGTGCGAGCCCTCGGGATGATCGGGCCCCTCAAGATCCTCTCGGAAGCCTCGATCGGGGCCAACACGCGGCGCCTCGAGGCGGTGACCGGAGCGGCCTCGCTCGAGCACATCCAGCAAGTGGACCGGACCCTCCGGGAAGCGGCCGAGACCCTGCGGGCCGCGCCCGAGGAGGTGCCCGTGGCGCTCTCGCGCCTCGTCACCCGGGAGCGCTCGCTCCATGACGAGCTGAAGCGGCTGCGAGCCGGCCAGCTCGCCGCCGCCGCGAAGGAGCTCGCCGCCGCCGCCGCCGACGGGGTGGTGATCGCCCGCCGGGACGGCCTCGAGCCCGAGGAGCTGCGGGAGGTCGCCCTCTCGCTGCGGGACCGGCCGGGCATGCGTGCCGCCGCCCTCGCCGGCGTGACCGGGGAGGGCAGGGTGTCGCTCGTCGTCGCCGTCACCAGCGAGGCGGGGCTGGACGCGAGGGCCGCTGCCTCGGCGGCCGCGTCGGCGATCGGCGGTGGGGGCGGGGGGTCCCCCGAGCTCGCCACGGCAGGGGGGCGGAACGCCGCCGGTCTCGACGCAGCGCTCGAGATCCTCCGCTCGCAGCTGGCGGGGCCGTGAGAGTCGTCGCCCTCGACCTCGGAGCGCGCCGGGTCGGCGTCGCGGCCTGCGACTCGGGCGGCACCCTGGCGGTTCCCGAGGCGGTCATCGAGCGCAGCGGCGAGCGGGCCCGCGACTACGAGGCCCTCGCAGCTGCCGTCGCCCGCTTGGGGGCCGAGCTCGTCGTCGTGGGGCTGCCCCTCAGCCTCTCGGGCCGGCGCGGGGCAGCCGCCGAGGCGGCGGAGGAGGAGGCCGCCGCCCTTGCTGTCACCCTCGGGGTTCCGGTCGAGACCTTCGACGAGCGGCTGACGACGGTGGAGGCGGCCAGGCGCCGGCGGGAGCGAGCCGAGCTGGCGGGTCGCCCCCGGGCCCGGAAGCGGCGGGGACGAGCGGGGATCGACGCAGAGGCCGCCGCCGTGCTCCTCGAGGCGTGGCTCGCGCGCCGGCGCGCCCGGGCCGGAGCGTGAGAGAGTCGGTGCCGCCGCCCCGCAGCCCGGGCGTCGAGGTGGCCGGCGCGACGACGCGCCTCGCCGGCCTCGTCGGCTCGCCGGTCTCGCACTCGCTCTCGCCCCGCCTCCACGCGGCTGCCTACGAGGCGCTCGGTCTCGACTGGGCCTACGCCGCCTTCGAGGTCGCCGCGGAGGACCTTGGCGCCGCCGTCCAGGGCGCCCGGGCGCTCGGCTTCGTGGGCCTCTCGGTCACGACGCCGCACAAGGACCAGGCGGCGCAGCTCGCGAGCCGGCGCAGCCAGACCGTGCGGCGCCTCGGGGCGGCCAACACGCTCACCTTCGAGGGGCGCCAGGTCGTCGCCGACTCGACCGACGGTGCCGGCCTGATCGAGGAGCTGCGCGACGGGCTCGGCTTCGAGCCCGAGGGACGGCGCTGCGCCGTCATCGGCGCCGGGGGAGCGGCGCGCGCGGCGGTGCTCGCGCTCGCCGAGGCAGGGGCGAAGGAGGTCCTCGTCGTGAACCGGACCCCGGCGCGCGCCTTCCGGGCCGCGGGACTGGCCGGCCGGGCCGGCCGGGTCGCCCGCCCCGAGGAGCTGGACGCGGCCGACCTCGTCATCCAGGCGACCCCGGTCGGCATGCTCACGGCGGCCGGGGGGGCCAACAGCGACGGTGAGCCCCCGTTGCCGGAAGGGCGGGACGAGCGCGCGGCCTCTCGCTGGCCAGCCGGGGTCGACCCGAGCCGCTTCGGGAGCGGCCAGATCGTCGTCGACCTCGTCTACGACCCGGCCGAGACCCCGTTCCTCGCCGAAGCCGGCCGCTGCGGCGCCACGACGAGGAACGGGCTCGGGATGCTCGTCCACCAGGCGGCCCTCCAGGTCGCCCGCTGGGCCGGCGTCCCGGCGCCGCTCGAGGTCATGCGGCGTGCCGCCGGGCTCTGAGCGGTCGGGCCGAGGGGGCTCCTGCTCCCTGCGGGCGAGGGGGCGCCCGGTATCCTGTCCGGCGTGACCGCCGTCTCCTACGGGCGCGAGGTTGCGCTCAGCTCCCGCCGGGAACGCCGGTCGCTTCTCGCGCTCCTCCGCCACGTCGACCTCGTCCTCGTCGGCTCGGCGCTCGCCCTCGCCCTCCTTGGCATCGTGCTCGTCTACACGGCGACTCGTGACGCGCTCGTCCAGCAGGGGTTGAGCTCCCACTACTACCTGGAGCGCCAGGCGCTCTGGGTGGTCGTCGGCATCGTCGTCATGGTCGTCGTGGCCTCGATCGACTACCACAAGTTCCGCAACTGGGGGTACGGGATCTACGGCCTCGTCGTGCTCGGCCTCGCCGGGGTCTTCGTCGTCGGGAAGTCGGCCCTCGGCGCCCAGCGCTGGTACGGGCTCGGACCCCTCCAGCTCCAGCCCTCGGAGTTCGCCGCCCTCGGCCTCATCGTCGCCCTCGCGACCTACTGCAGCCGCCGCCGGGGGGTGCTCTCGCTCCGGGAGACGGCCGGGCTGCTCGCCCTTGCCGCGGTGCCGATGCTGCTCGTCTACAAGCAGCCCGACCTCGGCACGGCCATCGTGCTCGGGGTCACGCTCGCCGCGGTCATGCTCGCCGCCGAGGTGCGGCTCCGCCATCTCCTCCTCCTCGCCGTCCTCGTGGCCGTCGCCTTCGTGGCCGCGCTGGAGCTCCATCTCCTGCACTCGTACCAGCTCTCCCGTCTCACGAGCTTCCTCCACCAGAACCAGGACATCCAAGGGGCGAACTACGAGCTGTACACGACGAAGCTCGCGATCTCAGCCGGCGGCCTGAAGGGCGTCGGGCTCGGCCACGGCCTTGCCACCGACCTCTCGCTCATCCCGAACCAGTCGACCGACTTCATCTTCTCCGCCCTCGGCGAGCAGCTCGGCTTCATCGGCTCAGCGGCGGTGATCGGCCTGTTCGGCCTGCTCGCGTTCCGGATTCTGCGGGCCGCCCAGACCGCGAGGGACTCGTTCGGCCGCCTGCTCTGCGTGGGGGCGCTCGCCTTCTTCGCCTTCTCGGTGTTCGAGAACATCGGGATGAACATCGGGCTCATGCCGATCACCGGCATTCCTCTCCCCTTCCTCAGCTACGGCGGCTCGGCCACCTTCGCGTTCTTCGCCACGATCGGCCTCGTGCTGAACGTCGAGATGCGGCGGGTGACGCGCCGGTGACGAGCAGCGACGGAGCCAGCACGGCGGCCGACTCGGCTACGGCCGGCGCCATCCCGCCCGGCAACGGGGCGAGCGCGGGCACAGAGCCCGTCGAGGCCGAGCCCGGAACGGCGGCGGGCGCGGAGACCGAGACCGGGCCGCTCGGCTTCACCCCGCCTCCCCCGATGTGCCAGCTGCTGTTCGTCGACGTCTCCCTCGTGCTGCCCTCGACCCACCCGGTCGTCGTCCTCCAGGAGGCGGAGTGGCCCTACCGGGAGCTGAGGATCCCCGTCGGCGGGGCCGAGGGCGTGGCCATCGGCTACGCCGCCCGCAGGGTCCCGACGCCCCGACCGCTCACCCACCAGATGGTCTCCGACCTGCTCGACACCTTCGAGCTCACCTTGGACCAGGTGCGCATCACGGCCGTGCACGGCTCGAACTTCGTGGCGGAGCTCGTCGTCTCGGGCCGGCTCGGCGTGCGCACGATCGATTGCCGGCCCTCGGACGCGATCGCCCTCGCGCTGCGCCGGCCGATCCCAGTCCCCATCATGGCCTCGCCCGAGGTGCTCGACGCGGCCGGCGCGGCCGCTGCCGGGGCGAACTGACCGAGCACCCGCCCGCTCGGTCCGCCTGCTCAGGTCCCGGCGGCGGAGTACCGCCGCGGCGCGATGACTCGTGGCGGCTCGGTCAGCACCGGTTGGGCCCCCTCGTTGGAGATCCGCAGCAGCAGGGCGATCATGATGTAGTTCGCGACGAGCGACGAGCCCCCGTAGGAGACGAACGGGAGCGTCACGCCCGTCAGGGGCAGCAGCCTCGTCACGCCCGCCATGATCACGAAGGACTGGAACGCGAGCACGACGGTGAAGCCGAGGGCGGCCAGCTTGGCGAACTCCGAGCGGGCCCTCGTCGCGATCCGCACGCCCGCGCCGGCAAGGAGCATGAAGGCGACCACGACCGCGGCCGTGCCCGCGAGCCCGAGCTCGTTGCCGATGGCGGCGAAGATGTAGTCGCTCTGGGCGACCGGGATGTAGGGCGCCCCGCCGAGGCCGAGGCCGGTCCCGGTCGTGCCGCCCCTCCCCATCATCACCTCGCCGATGGCGGGCTGGTAGCCGTAGGTCGACAGGTACTTCCAGGGGTCCAGCCACACCTCGATCCGCTCGTTCACCTGGGCGAGGAGGTGGGCGGCGACGAAGGTCCCGAGGGCGAAGGCGACGATCCCGAGAAGGATGTAGGTCCACCTGCCCGTCGTGACCCAGAGCATGGTGAGGAAGACGACGAACAAGATGAGCGAGAAGCCGATGTCCCGCTCGAGCACGATCACGCCGACCGACGCCGCCCAGGCGAGGGCGACCGGGCCGAAGCCGCGCAGGTCCGGTACGAGCCGGTCGCCGATGCGGGTCGTCGCCATCGAGAGCAGCTCGCGCTTTTCGACGAAGTACGACGCGAAGAAGATCACGAGGAGGATCTTCGAGAACTCGATCGGCTGGAACGAGATGGGCCCGAGCTTGACCCAGAGGTAGGCCCCGTTCTGGTCGGCGGCGTAGTCCTTCAGTCCGGGCACGAGCGGCAGGAGGAGGAGGAGGAACGCGAGCGCCGCCAGCAGGTAGCGGTACCGCTCGAGGTCGCGCGAGCGGCGGAAGATGACGAGGGTGGCGCCGTAGCCGACCAGCCCCACCACCGACCAGATCGACTGCAGGCCGGCGAGGTGGGGGGAGCTCGTGGGCGAGGGCTCGAGGCGGACCATCATCACGTAGCTGAGGCCGTTCAGCACGAGGATGACCGGCATCACGACCGGGTCGGCCTCGGGGACGAGGAACCGGTTGAGCAGGTTGGCGACGAGACCGATGGCGAGCATCGCCGCCCCGGCGACGGCGAGGTTGGGGGGGAGCCGGTCGTAGGTGCCGAGGTAGGCGAGGACGTCCGCGGCGAGGACGACCACGACCCCGACGAGGATGAGCCCGAGCTCGCTGCGGCGGCGGGGATGCGAGCGCGAGGCCCTCGCCGTGATCGCTGCCACGCTGTCACGGTAGCGTTCGCGTCGTGGAGACCCACGTCATCGCCCCGGTCGAGCCCGAGGCGCCGTGCGAGCCGGTCGCCGCCGGCCCGCCGGTCGACCTTGCGAGCAGCGAGCGGTTCCTCAACCGGGAGCTGTCGTGGTGCGACTTCGCCGACCGGCTCCTCGACCTCGCCGAAGACCCGGGCGTCCCACTGCTCGAGCGGGTGAAGTTCGTCGCCATCTTCGCGAGCGGCATGGACGAGTTCTTCCAGGTCCGGGTGGCAGGGCTGAAGGACCAGATCGCGGCACGGGTCCGGACCGGCTCCGCCGACGGCCGCAGCCCGGCCCAGCAGCTGAAGCTCGTCGGGGAGCGGTGCCGCGAGCTCGCGCGCCGGGAGGACGAGGTCGTCGTCGGCGCGCTCATCCCCGCCCTTCGCGAGGCGGGGGTCGAGATCGTCGGTTGGGAGGAGCTGGCGCCGTCCGAGCGCGAGCTGCTCCTCGAGCTGTTCGAGCGGGAGATCTTCCCGGTCCTCACGCCGCTTGCGGTGGACCCGGGCCACCCGTTCCCCTACATCACGAACCTCTCGCTCAACCTCGGCGTGCTCGTGGCCGACGACCGCACGGGCGAGCACCGCTTCGCACGGGTGAAGGTCCCGCCCTTGCTCCCGCGCTTTGTCCAGGTGGGGACGGCTCCCCGCTTCGTCGTGCTCGAGGAGCTCATCGCCGCCAACCTCGACCGGCTCTTCCCTCAGATGGCCCTCGGGGGGCACTGGGCCTTCCGGGTGACCCGCAACGCGGACCTCGCCCTCGAGGAGGGGGAGGCCGACGACCTCCTCGCGGCCGTCGAGGTCGAGCTGCGCCGGCGGCGCTTCGGGCGTGCCGTGCGCCTCGAGGTCGGCGGCGACATGCCGGCCGACATCCTCGAGATGCTCCTCGAGGAGCTCGAGCTCAGCCCGGACGACGTCTACGAGACCGCCTCGCCGATCGACCTCTCCCAGCTCTGGGAGATCCATGCCGTCGACCGGCCCGACCTCCACGACCCGCCCTGGGTCCCGATGACGCCGCCCCGGCTCGCGACGGCCGACGACGAGCCGGTCGACCTGTTCGCGGTGGTGCGCGAGCGGGACGTCCTCGTCCACCACCCCTACGACTCGTTCGCGAGCTCGGTCGAGGCGTTCGTGAACCAGGCCGCCGATGACCCGAAGGTGCTCGCCATCAAGCAGACCCTGTACCGGACCTCACGCGACACCGAGATCGTGGACGCCCTCATCCGCGCCGCCGAGCAGGGCAAGCAGGTGGCGGCGCTCGTGGAGCTGAAGGCCCGCTTCGACGAGCAGGCGAACATCTCCTGGGCCCGGCAGCTCGAGCAGGCGGGGGTGCACGTCGTCTACGGGCTCGTCGGCCTGAAGACCCACTCGAAGACCGCCCTTGTGATCCGGCGGGAGGACGACACGCTGCGGGGCTACTGCCACGTCGGGACGGGGAACTACAACTCGGGGACGGCGAGGGTCTACGAGGACCTCGGCCTGCTCTCGGCCGACCCGGAGCTCGCAGCGGACCTCACGGAGCTGTTCAACTACCTCACCGGCTACGCCCGCCAGCAGCGGCACCGGCGCATCATCACGGCGCCCCACGAGCTTCGCTCCTGGGTGCTCGGCCAGCTCGAGATCGAGGCCGAGCACGGCCCGGAGGGCAGGGCCACGGTGAAGGTCAACGGCCTCACCGACCCCGAGGTGATCGACCACCTCTACCGGGCGAGCCAGGCGGGTGTTCGCATCGAGCTCATCGTGAGGGGGCTCTGCGGCCTGCGCCCCGGGGTGCCGGGCCTCTCGGAGACGATCACGGTCCGCTCGATCGTCGGGCGCTTCCTCGAGCACTCCCGGATCTATCGCTTCGGCGCGCCGGGGAGCGAGCGGGGGGCGCGCTACTACATCGGGTCGGCCGACTTGATGGAGCGCAACCTCGACCGCCGCGTCGAGGCCCTCGCCCCGGTCCTCGACCCCGAGCTCCAGGCTCGCCTCGACGAGACGCTCGCGCTCAACCTCGCCGACGACACCAACGCCTGGGAGCTCGGCCCCGACGGCTCCTGGCGGCGCGTGGCGACCCGGAGCGGCGTGAGCACCCAGCGGCGCCTCCAGGAGCTCGCCCTCGAGCGGGCTCGTAAGCGGCGGTCCTCGGACGCCCCCGCCTAGAGCCCGGGACCGATGCGCATCGCCGCCGCCGACCTCGGGTCCAACTCGTTCCACCTCCTCGTCGTCGAGACCCGCCCGGACGGCAGCTTCGTCCCGCTCGTGCGCGAGAAGGAGATGCTGCGCCTCGGCGACGTCGTGGCGCGCGAGGGCCGGCTCACCGACGAGGCCGTGGAGTCGGCGATCGAGGTCGTGCGGCGCTTTCGCACCCTCGCTGAGGCGCAGGGCGCCGAGGAGCTCGTCGCCTACGGCACGGCCGCGCTGCGCGAGGCGGCGAACGGCCCCGAGGTGGCCGACCGCATCGAGGCGGAGACGGGAGTGCGGGTCCAGGTCGTGAACGGGATCCGAGAGGCCCAGCTCGTCTTCGAGGCGATCCGGGCGAGCGTCGTCATGGAGCCCTCGCCGGCGCTCTGCGCCGATCTCGGCGGCGGCTCGCTCGAGCTCGCCGTCGGGGACCGCTTCGGCCTGCGCTACGCGACGAGCCTCCACCTCGGGGTCGGCCGGCTCACGGCCGAGCTCGTGCGCGCCGACCCCCCGACCCACAAGGACCGGGCGCGCCTGCGCCGGCGGGTCGACGAAGAGCTGAGCGACGTGCTCCCGGACCTGCTCGCCCGGGGCCCGCGCCAGCTGATCGGCTCCTCCGGCACCTTCCTTGCCATCGCCCGGGCCTCCGCCGCGCTGCGCGACGGCATCGTGCCGACCTCGGTGAACCAGCTCACGGTCCCGATCAACGCCCTCGAGGACCTCGCCGAGCTCGTCTTCCGCCTCGGGGTCGAGGACCGGGCAGCCCTCCCGGGGATCGACGCCCGGCGCGCCGAGCTGCTGCCGGCCGGCGTCGTCGTGCTCGAGGGGCTGCTCGCGGCGACCGGGCTCGAGTCGCTCACGGTCTCCGAGTGGGCCCTTCGGGAGGGGATGGTCCTCCACGTGCTCAACCGGCACGACCGGGCAGACTTCTCCGATGACCCCCGGGCGATCCGCCGGGCCTCGGTGCTCTCGCTCTGCCGCCGGAGCCACTACCGCGAGCACCACGCCGCCGAGGTGGCCCGGATGGCGCTCCAGCTGTTCGACGGCACGACCCCCCTGCACGGGCTCTCGGGCGAGGACCGGGAGCTGCTCGAGCTGGCCGCGCTCCTCCACGACATCGGCGAGCACGTGAGCCGGGACGGCCACAGCCGCCACAGCGCCTACCTCATCGAGCACGGAGGGCTGCGCGGCTTCTCACCCGACGAGGTCCGGATCCTCACCTGCCTCGCCCGCTACCACACCCGGGGCCGGCCGCGCGAGAGCTTCCCCGCCTGGGACGCCCTCGCGCCCGAGGACCGCCGGCGAGTGCTCGGCCTCCTCGCGCTCTTGCGGATCGCGGACGGTCTCGACGTGAGCCATGCCGACATCGTCGGCGAGATCACCGTGGAGCTCGAGGGGGCCCGGGCCGTGATCTCGGCGCCGGCGAGAGGCGAGGGGGAGCTCGAGGCCTGGATGTTCCACCGCAAGAGCGGGCTGTTCGAGGAGGCCTTCGGCCTCCCGGCCATCCTCGACCTGCGCCGCCGCCACCACGACGAGTTCGAGCCCGACCACCTCGAGGAGGTGGCCGGCCATGGCTGAGGCCGACGTCCTCGTGCGCACTCGCATCGAGCGCTACCGCGCGCCTGCGGGGGACCCGGGCTGGTTCGGGCCCGACTCCATCGCCTGGCAGGTCCACGCCGACCTGCCCTCGATGCTCGTCGGGGGGCTCTGCGCGCTGATGCTGCAGACCCTGCACCCGAAGGTCATGCAGGGGGTCGAGGACCACTCCGGCTACCGCTCCGACCCCTTCGGCCGGCTCCAGCGGACGGCGGAGTTCATCGCGGGCACGACCTACGGGAGCGAGGGCCTGGCGGCCGAGCTCGTCGACCGGGTGCGCAGGATCCACACCGTGGTCGAGGGCGAGTCGCCGGCCGGGCCGTACCGGGCGAGCGATCCCGAGCTGCTCACCTACGTCCACGTCACCGAGGTGTGGAGCTTCCTCAGGGCGCACCAGCGGTACTCGGGCCACCTCCTGCTCGCCGATGAGAAGGACCGGTACCTCGAGGAGATGTCGATCGTGGCGCATCGCCTGGGAGCCGGGCCCGTGCCCGTGCGGACGGCCGCGGTCCGTGAGTACCTCCGGTCGGTGCGGCCGGTGCTTGAGGGCACGGCGCTCGCGCGCCGCACCGTGAGGTTCCTCACGAGCTCGCCCTTCGGCGATGCCGTGCTCCAGCGGTACGCCTACACGACGATCTGCGAGGCGGCGATCGACCTCCTCCCGGGCTGGGCCCGCACGGCGCTCGGCCTGTACCGCCCGGTCCCGGTGCGGGTCGCCCTCGTGCGCCCTGCCGCCGTGGGGCTCACCGCCGCCCTCCGGGCCGTAGTCGGCTCCTCGCCGATCCTCGCCGCGGCCAAAGAGCGGGCCGGTGCCCTTCCGCGGGAGGAGACGGCCTCCTAGAGAAGGGGTTTGGCGAAGCTCAGTCAGGACGTGAGCACGAGGGGCGTCATCTCTCTGTTGAGGCCAACAGAAAGAGAACAGGTCTCAGGCCAGGTCTCGAGAAGGGCCCGGCGTGACCTCCACCGCCGACGCCAGCAGCTCATCGAGCCGGTCTTCGGCCAGATCAAGACGTCCGGGGCATCCGAGGCTTGATGCGAAGAGGCGAAGCCGCCGGCGACTCGGAGTGGAAGCTCATCTGCGGCACCCACAATCTCCTCAAGCTCTACAGGCGCGCCCGGCTCGACCCGTCGACGGCCCCTTACAGCCGGACGGCGGTCGGGATCGCCTGCTGAGAGGCGACGCCGAGCGTCCGAAGCCGGCTTGGCGGTCGGACCCCTCGACCAGGCCACCTCGCAGCGCCGGAGCTGTCCAGCTACCGGCGCATCCCTTCATCCTGATGCCTCACGCAACAGGCTCGGTACTTCACCGCTTTGCGCCTAGCAGCCGGGGCGCTCGCTGCCCGGCGTGCTCACCGGGTGCGGGTCGCCGGCGCCACGACCCGCCGGGGAGCGCCGCGGCGCACCGCGAGGCCGGCCAGCATCTCGAGCACCGCCCGGTGGGCGTTGTTCACCGTGAGCTCGGCCCAGTCGTAGGCCGGTGCCACCTCGACGACGTCCATCGCCACGAGCGGAGTCTCGATCGCGAGCTTCCGCACGGCCCGCAGCAGGTCGGCGGGCGCGAGCCCTCCGGGCTCAGGGGTGCCCGTGCCCGGGGCGAAGCCCGGGTCGAGCACGTCGATGTCGAGGGAGAGGTAGACGCCGTCGGTGCCCTCGAGCGCCTCCGCCACGGCGTCCTCCATCACGGCCGGAAGCCCCCGCTCCCAGACCTCCTGCATGAGGTGCCAGCGCATCTGCTGGGCGCGCATCCACTCGAAGGTCTCCTCGGGCGGCCAGTAGCCGCGCAGCCCGACCTGGACGAAGTTGCGGCCCTCGATAGCGCCGGACTCGATGAGGCGGCGCATCGGCGTGCCGTGGCTCGCAAGATTGCCGTCGATCGAGTCCGCCGTGTCGGCATGGGCGTCGAAGTGGACGAGGCCGATCCGGCCCCAGCCCCTCGCCTCGGCCACGGCGGTCGCGGCCGGCCAGGTGATCGAGTGGTCGCCGCCGAGGATCACCGGGATGATCTCGCGGCTCGCGATCTCGCCCACCCGCTCCCGGATGCTCGCGTGGCTCGCCTCGGCGAGCCCGTGCGGGCAGAGGGCGTCGCCGTAGTCCACCACCTCGAGGTGCTCGAAGAGCTCGACGCCGAGGTCGAGGTGGTAGGTGCCCGGGCCGTAGGCGAGGGCGCGCAGCGCGCGGGGGCCGAACCTCGCCCCGGGCCGGTTCGTCGTCGAGTCGTCCCAGGGCGCCCCGACGACGGCCACGTCCGGGCGCCACCTGTCGAGCTGCTCAGGCTCGGTGAGGAGGGGCCGCTGGGCGAAGGTGGCCGGCCCGGAGTACGAGGGCCCCGACAGCTGCGCCGCCATTCCGGGCGGCAGCTGCCGCTCCAGCTCCTCCTCAGGCTCGTGGCTCACGGGCCGTTGTTAGCACAGCCGTCCCGCCGCATCGAGCCCGGATCACTCGCCTGCGCGGGCCTGCTCGCGCCGCTCGAAGGGCGCGTGGACGAGCCGGCTCTGCTCGAAGGCCTCGTCCCCGATCGGCTCGCGAGCCTCGAGGGCCATCTCGCCGAGCATCCGCCGCTGCTCGCGGACCGAGGCTCCCCGCCCGACGCGCAGCGAGACGTAGCTCGCCGCGCCGACCGGGATCGGGAGCCAGAAGTTGTAGAGACGCCAGGCGAGCACGGCCAGCAGGGCGATCGCAGAGGGCACGCCGAACCCCCGCAGCACGAAGGCCGTCGCCGCCTCCACCGGGCCGAGGCCGCCGGGCGTGAGCGGGATGGCGGCGAGCACATTGCCGACCCCGTACGCGACGAGGAGGACAACGGGGTCGAGCACCTGGTGGAACGCGCTCAGGCAGATCCACAGGCAGGCAGCGTCGAGGAGCCAGTTCGCCGTCGCCCAGAGCACCCCCCGGGCCAGCAGGCGGCGGTCCGACCCGAGCGCCCGCAGCCGCTCGTTCACCCTCACCACGAACTGCTCCGTCGCCGCCTCGGTGAGGAAGGGGAGGCGGCGGGCGAGAGCGCGAAGCACCCGCCTCGCCCACGACTGGCCGCGCGTGAAGGCGTAGACGAGGCCCGCCGCGAGCGAGAGCAGGACGGTGCCGACGGCGGCGATCTCGATGTACAGACCGGCCGACTCGTGGTGGGAATGGCCCGTCGCGAGCTCGATCGGGATGGAGACGACGAGGGCGCTCCACAACAGCACGTTGAGCACGACGGCGGAACCGATCCCCTGGGTGGCGGCGGCGAAGCCGACGTCGGTGCCCTTCACGCCGTTCGTCGTCATGAGCCGGTAGCCAAGGCCCGTCCCGCCGGCCGTCCCGCCCGGGAGGATGTGGCTCACCCCGAGCGCCGACATGTTGATGCGGAGGACCTTCGAGAAGCTGAGCGCACCGGGGGGCAGCACGACGAGGGTGAGGCGGGCGTAGGCGAGCTGGGCCGCCACCTCGAGGAGGAAGGCGACGACGAGAAGGGCGACGTTGACCTGCTCGATCGCGTGGAGCGACTTCCGGGCGACCACGAGGTCGGGGATGACGAGGTACTCGACGACGAGGAGGAGCACGAACAGCGTGAGGCCGTGCCGGGCGAGCCGGGGGATGCGGAGCCGCCTGCGCCGGCGCGCCGTCCCGGCCGGCGCGGGCAGCATCTCCTCCTTCGCCATCGCACCATGGTTGCAGGAGCGCGCCGGTGCCGGGCGGAACTCGCCGGATGCGCAGCGCGGGGCCGAAGTTGGGCTTGACTTGTGAGGTGACCGAGCCGAAGGGGAGCCGACCGCCCCCGAGCGGGCGCGCAAGGGTGCCCGGACTTGCCGTCGACCCCGAGCGCTCGGCGCGCCGCGAGCTCCAGCGCCGGGTGCTGCGTGCCTCGCTCATGGTCGACGGGGTGGTCCTCCTCACGCTCGTGGCGGCCGTGGTCGCGTGGAAGCTCCGCACGGTCCTGCTCCTCGTCCTGATCTCGCTGTTCCTCACGGTGCTGCTCCATCCCCTCGTGAGCGCGCTCGAGCGGCGCAACGTGCGGCGCGGCCTTGCCACGGGTGTCGTGTTCGTGGCGGGCTTCGCGATTCTCGGCACCGTCCTGTTCGTGATCCTCCACCCAGTCGTGAGCGCGGCCGAGCACCTCGCGAGCGCCCTCCCGAAGATCATCAGGCAGGCCGAGCACGGCCGCGGCGAGATCGGCCGCTTCGTCGCCGACTTCCACCTCGGGCACTACGTGACGGCGAAGAACGGGGGCGCCCAGGCGCTCATCTCACGGCTCGGCAAGCCGGCGCTGAGCGTCGGCAAGGGGGTGCTCTCGGGCGTCGTCGGGGTCGTCACGATCGTGTTCCTCACGTTCTTCCTGCTCATCCATGCCCCCCGGCTCTACCGGGGCGTCCTCGCCTGGATGCAGCCGGAGCGGGCGGAGCGGGTCGCCCTCATCGTCGCCGACGTGGAGCGCTCCGTCGTGGGCTACGTCGCCGGCGACCTCGCCACCTCGCTCATCGCCGGGGCGGTGATCGCGGTGACGCTGCTCGCGACGGGTGTGCCGTACCCGCTCGTGCTCGGCGTCTGGGTGGCGATCGTCGACTTCCTGCCGCTCGTCGGCGGCCTCCTCGCCGGCGTGCCGACGGTGATCATCGCGACCCTGCACTCGCTGCCGGCCGGGATCGTCACCCTCGTCGTCTTCCTCGTCTACCAGGAGATCGAGAACCACGTGCTCTACCCGATCGTGATGAGCAGGACGGTGAAGCTCAACTCGCTCTGGGTCCTCGTGTCGGTGCTGTTCGGGGCGGCGCTCGGCGACGTCGTGGGCTCGATCTCGGGCGGGTTCGTCGGGGCGCTCCTCGCCGTGCCGGCCGGCTCGGCCGTGCAGGTGGTCGTCCGGGACCTCTGGCGGCACCGGACGGGGGCAGAGCTGCTCGGGGTCGGCGAGGAGGTCGCCGTCGCGACCTCTGGCACCGACCGCCTCGACACCGGTCTCGTCGCCACCACAAGGCCAGGGGCGCGAGGCCCGCAGGCAGGCACCGCCGCAGGCCGGGAGCCCGGCGGGACGCCGCGGGCGCCGGGAGGAGTGGGGAACGGCAGGAGCGAGCCGGATCCCGCCGGCGCCGGTCCGGACAGCGGGAGCGGCTCCGACGCCGCCCGCCGCCGTGCCCGGGACCGGGAGCGGCACCGCACGGGACCGCCGCGGCGGTAGGCGGGCCGCCACGAGCGCCCCGGTCCGCCCGGCGAGGCTGAGTAGGCTGCCCCGGATGCGTGTGCTCGTCGTCCTGCCCACCTACAACGAGGCCGAGAACATCTCGAACGTGCTCGCCCTCGTCCGCAGGTCGCTGCCGGAGGCTTCCGTGCTGGTGGTCGACGACAACAGCCCCGACGGCACGGCCGACCTCGCCGAGAAGGCGGGCCAGGATCTCGGCGGGATCGAGGTGCTGCGGCGCCCGGGGAAGTCCGGGCTCGGCAGCGCCTACCGGGACGGCTTCCGCTGGGGCCTCGAGCGGGGCTACGACGTCCTCGTGGAGATGGACTCGGACCTCTCCCACGACCCCGCTGCCCTCCCCTCGATCGTGGCACCGCTCGAGGCGGGCAAGGACGTCGTCATCGGCTCCCGCTACGTCCCGGGCGGCTCGATCCCTGACTGGAGCCTCTCGCGACGGCTGATCTCGAGAGGAGGGAACGTCTTCGCAGCGGTGATGCTGGGCCTGCCCGTGAAGGACTCCACGGCGGGCTACCGCGCCTATGCGGCGCGCATCCTCGAGAAGGTCGACCTCTCGGCGATCAGAGCCGACAGCTACGGCTTCCAGATCGAGATGACCTACCGGACCCTCCAGGCGGGGGCGGAGATCGAGGAGGTGCCGATCCGCTTCGTCGACCGGACCCTCGGCAGCTCGAAGATGTCGACCTACACCGTGGCCGAGGCGTTCGCCCTCGTCACGCTCTGGGGCATCGAGCGCCTCGCCCGGCGCCTCTCCCCGGCGGGCCGAGGACGGCGTGGGGGCCGCGCCTGAGCCCACCGGCTCGCCACCGGCCGTCCCCATCGACGCCGGACGCGGGCCCGTCGTCCTCCTCGTGCACGGCCAGCCGGGACGGGGGCTCTCCTGGGCGCCGGTGGCCGACCTCCTCTCGCCGAGCTTCCGGGTCGTGGCCCCTGACCGTCCCGGCTGGGGGAACCACCCTCGCCCGGCCACCAGCCTCGCCGGCAACGCGGCGGCCCTCGCGAGGATGCTCGCCGCTCGCGACCTCGCGGACGCGACCTCGCCTGCGGTCGTCGTCGGCCACTCCCTCGGGGGCGGCATCGCCATCGAGCTCGCCCTCTCGTACCCCGAGCTCGTCTCGGTGCTCGTGCTCGTGAGCTCGGTCGGCGTGGGTGCCGCCCTCGGCAACCTCGACCGCCTCCTCGCCCTCCCGGTCCTCGGCGAGCAGCTGCTGCGGGCCGGAGCCCTCGGCCTCGAGCGAGCGGTGGGCAACGTGGGGCGGCTCGCGGGGAGCTCGCTCGGCGAGCGGGTCCTCGAGCGGGCCAACCGCCACCCGGCCGTCCGCTCGGCCCTCGCCGAGGGGGGGCGCGCTCTTCTCGGCAGGGACCGCCGGTCGTTCCTCGTCGAGCAGCGCTCGCTCGTCGAGCAGACCCCGGCTCTTGAGAGCCGGCTCCACCTCGTCGCCCATCCGACCGTCGTCATCCACGGCACGGCCGACCACGTCGTCCCCGCCCAGGCCGCGAGGCAGCTCGCCGCTGCGATCCCGGGGGCCGAGCTCGTGATGCGGCCCGGCCTCGGGCATCTCCTCCCCTTCGAGGAGCCCGAGGTCGTCGCGGGCGCCGTGCGGCGCTACTGGCGGCTCGTCACGGCCGCACCGCCGCCGCGAGGAGTGCCTGGAGCTTGAGCTGGGTCTCGCGTAGCTCTGCCTCGGGCTGCGAGTCGGCCACGATCCCGACTCCTGCCAGGAGGCGGGCGACGGTGCCGTCGACGAAGGCGGAGCGGATGCCGAGATGGAGTTCGCCGTCGCCGTTCGCCCGCACGAAGCCGACGGGCCCGGCGTACCGGCCCCGATCGAGGTCCTCGGCCTTCGCCAGGTACTCGAGGGCGAGGTCCACGGGATAGCCCGAGACGGCGGGGGTCGGGTGGACGAGGGCGGCAAGCTCGAGCGCGCTCGGGAGCTCGGCCCGGGCGGGGAGGGGACGGAGCCGGCCCCTGATCTTCGTGTGGAGGTGCGACACGTTGCGCAGCTCGAGGATGCCCGGCTCTGTTGGCACCTCGAGCTCGTCCACGACCGGGGCGAGCGCCGCCCCGATCGCCGTCACGACGGTCCGGTGCTCGGCCCGCTCCTTCTCCGAGGAGAACAGGGCTGCCTCGGCGGCGCGGTCCGCCTCCGGATCACCGCTTCGTGCCGCGGTGCCGGCCAGGGGGTCGGACTCGACCACGGCCCCGCGGCGGCGCACGAGCAGCTCTGGCGTCGCCCCGACAAACCCGTCCACGGCGAAGGTGGTGCAGGAGGGATGGAGGGAGCGGAGGCGCTCGAGAAGGTCGGCCTGGCGCAGGGGCCGGTTCGCCTCGACGACGACCTCCCGGGCGAGGACGACCTTGTCGAGGCGGCCGCTGCGTACCTCGCCCACGGCCTGGGCCACCCGCTCGAGAAAGTCGGCATGGGAGCGTGCCGACTCGAGCCGGAACGAGTCCGGCGGCGGTGATGCCGACGCGGCCCCGGCTTCCCGCCTCGCCGTGGCGATCATCGCCTCCCAGACCTGGTCGTGGGCGCCCTCGGGCGCGACGACGACGGCCGAGGGCGGGTGGGTGCCAAGGTCGTTCGGCTCTGTGGCGAGGACGGTCACCTCGGGAACGGTGAGGTACCCGGGCGCGCCGGGGAGGAAGGCGAGGGCGCCGACGGCGACGGCGCCGGGCGAGCCGGCCCCGACGGGCTCCGCTGACACTGCCCGCAGTCGCCCGGTCGCCTCGTCGAGGCCGGCCGGGTCGCCGAGCCCGGCGGGGAGGCTCAAGGTGAGCGCCTCCCCGATGCCGGCCAGCGCGCAGCCGTCCCGCTCGACGACGAGCCCGGAGGCGAAGGCGAGCTGGCGGAGGAGCCTCGCCTGCGCAGGCGAGATGGGCCGCTCGACGGCTCGCAGCGGGCGGTGGGTGGTCACGCTCGGGTCCCGGTCAGCACCTGGACGGCGCCGCCGGTGAGGAGGTGCCGGCGAACCTCGCCGAAGCCGGCAGCCTCGAGCATGGCGACGAGATCGGCCGGCGCGGGGAGGTAGGCGACCGAGCGGGGGAGGTAGCGGTAGGCGCCGGGGTCGGAGAGGAGGCGGCCGATGAGGGGGACCGCCCCGTTGAACCAGGCGCGGTATCCCGCCCGCAGCAGCGGGGCGGACGGCTCGGCCACCTCGAGCACAGCGACGCGGCCGGCGGGGCGGACGACTCGGGCGAGCTCGGCCAGCACCGCCCTCAGGTCGGAGAAGTTGCGGAGGGCGAACCCGCTCACGGCTCCGTCGAAGGCTCCACCGGGGAAGCAGAGGGCGGCTCCGTCCCCGCGGACGAGGGGTGACGAGCCCGCTCTCGCGTGGCGGAGCATCCCCTCGGAGAGATCGAGGCCGACCGGGCGCTGCCCGGCACGCTCGAGGACCCGGAGGAAGTCGCCCGTGCCGCAGGCGAGGTCGAGGACGAGCGAGCGAGCAGGCAGGCCGAGGAGGGCGACCGTCCTGCGCCGCCACCACAGGTCGAGCCCGAACGTCATCACCTTGTTGACGGCGTCGTAGCGGGGCGCGATGGCGTCGAACATCTCGGTCACGGCGCGGCGCTTCTCGTCCCCTTCGAGCAAGCCCTCCGGCGCCCGCGTCACCTGCCCGAGCCTACCGACGGGCCCTCGGCGAGGACCTCGGAGAGGGCGGCGAGGAAGCGGCCGTTCTCCTCGGCGGTGCCGACGGTGACCCGCAGGCAGCCGTCGAGGCCTGGGAAGCCGGAGACGTCCCGGACGAGCACCGAGCGGTCGGCGAGACCCTGCCAGACCTCGCTCGCGGGGCGGGAGCGGGGCCGAAAGAGGACGAAGTTCGCCTCCGAGGGCCAGGTGTCGACCGCGAGGTCGGAAAGGCCGGCCTCGAGCCGGGCCCGCTCGGCGACAAGGCGCGCCACGCGGGCGTGCATCTCCTCCACATGCCCGAGGGCGGCGACGCCCGCCTGCTGCTTCACGGTGTCGAGGTGGTAGGGCAGGGCGACCGCCTGGCAGGCGGCCACCACCTCGGGGTGGGCGAGGAGGTAGCCGAGCCGGAGCCCTGCGAGTGCCCAGGTCTTCGAGAAGGTCCGGACGACGGCGACGGCCGGGAAGCGGTCGAGGAGGTCGACGGCCGACCAGCGGGCGAACTGCGCGTAGGCCTCGTCCACGACGACGAGGCCCTCGGCGACGGTGGCGACGGCCTCGATCGTCTCTCGTCGCTCGCTGTTGCCCGTGGGGTTGTTCGGCGAGCAGAGGAAGACGACCTCTGGCTGGGAGCGCTCGATGAGCCGGCAGGCGGACGCGGCGTCGACGGCGAAGTGCCGGTCCCGCCGGGCGGCCACGACCTCGGTCGAGGTGAGCCGGGCGATGTGGGCGTGAAGGGCGTAGGTCGGCTCGAACACGAGCGCTCGCCGCCCGGGGCCGCCGTAGGCGAGGAGGAGGCACTGGAGGACCTCGTTTGACCCGTTGGCGGCGAAGACCTCCGCCGCCTGCCGGCCGTGCGAGGCGGCGATGGCGCCGCGCAGGGCGGTCGCCTCCCGGTCGGGGTAGCGGTGGGCGTCGACCCGGCGGGCTGCCTCGGAGAGCTCCTCCAGGAACCCGGCAGGAGGCGGCTCGGGGGACTCGTTGGTGTTGAGGCGCACCTCGACGCTCAGCTGGGGCGAGTGGTAGCCCTCGCCGAGAGCGGCCCCGTGGCGGGGGCGGGGCGGCCTTCTGGCTTGCTCAGACCCGCTCAGAGCGGAGCTCCTCGCGGACGCCGACGGACCGGGCGTGGGCGAAGAGGCCCTCCGCCTCGGCGATCGCCTCCACGCTCGGGGCGAGGCGGGCGAGGCCGTTCGGGCTCGCCTCGATCACATGCACCCGGCGGAGGAAGTCCTCCACGCCGAGCACGCTCGCAAACCGGGCGGAACGGAAGGTCGGCAGCACGTGGCTCGGGCCGGCCACGTAGTCGCCGAGCGACGCTGGCGAATACGGGCCGAGGAAGACCGCCCCGGCGTTGCGCACGAGCGGGAGGAGACGGCGGGGGTCCTCGCAGCACAGCTCGAGGTGCTCGGGCGCGATCTCGTTGGCGACGGCCATCGCCTGCTCCGGCCCGCTCACGAGGACGCCGTAGCCTCCTGCGGCGAGGGTGGACTCGATCTCGCTGCGGCGGGGAGCCTCCGCCACCATCTCCGCGATGAGGGCGTTGATCTCGTCGAGCGCGGCCTTCGACCAGGTCACGAGCCACGAGAGGCCGTCGGGGCCGTGCTCGGCCTGGACGATGACGTCGATCGCGGCGCAGGCGGCGGGAACCGTGCCGTCGGCGACGACGACCACCTCCGAGGGGCCGGCGAAGGCGGCCGGCACCCCGACGACCGAGCGGACCTCCTGCTTCGCGAGCGAGACCCAGCGGCTCCCGGCCCCGACGACGACGTCCACCTTCGGGATGCTGCGCGTGCCGTAGGCGAGGGCGGCGATCGCCTGGGGCCCGCCGACCCGGTAGATCTCGTCGACCCCGGCGAGCGAGGCGGCAGCGAGCACCTCGTCGGGGAGGCGGCCGTCCGGTCCCGGCGGCACGCAGAGGGCGACGGCGCCGACGCCCGCCACCTTGGGCGGGATGGCCGTCATCAGCACGCTCGAGGGGTACTTCGCCCGCCCGCCTGGGGCGTACACGCCCGCCCGGGCGACCGGGAGCTCGAGCAGGTCGATCGTGACACCGCCCCGGGAGTAGGTGTGGCGGGCCTCCGGGCGGTCCCGGTGGAAGGCCTCGATGTTGTCCCGGGCGAGCGTGAGGGCCTCGCGCAAGGGGGGAGGGAGCCGGCGAAGGGCGGCCTCGGCCTCGCCGAGGGGGACGGAGAGCTCGTCGAGGTCGACGCCGTCGAAGCGGCGGGAGTACTCGCGAAGGGCGGCGTCGCCATGGGCGCGCACCTCGGCCACGATCGCCCGCACCTCTGCCACGGGACCCTCGCCGGCGAGGTCCGGCCTCGGGAGGAGCGACCGGAGGTCGCCGGTGGCGTCACGGAGGTCGAGGGTGTGGAGCACCAGCGCAGACTAGCGAAGGCACCCGCTGCGGCCGGGTGGGTAGGGGCGGCTGCCGGCCGTTGCCGCAGATCCGCGAAGATGGCGCGATGGCTGCACAGGTCCCGGAGCTCTCCTCGATCACCTCGACGCTCGAGCAGCTCCTCGCCCGCGTCGGGGGCATGGCGGAGGCGGCGCGGCGTGACAAGGAGGAGGAGGTCGCCCGGGAGCTGTTCGAGGTGGAGCGGTCGCTCTCGAGCGCGCAGCGGCGCCTCGGGAGGATGCTCGACCGGTCCCGCTGAGCGGCCTGACCCCGGACGCGCCGACGGCGCCCCGAAGGGCGCCGTCGCGGAGCGGGTCGGGCGGCGGATCCCGATCTCCGCTCAATGGAACCAGGTGGCGGGAACCGGTTCCGGTATAGACAATAGCGCGGCCTAATCGTGCTGTCATCAGCGCCCCACGCCGGCCGAGGGGCAGAGCGGGGCGAGAAGGCAGTCTCCGCAGCGTGGCGAGCGGGCCACGCAGGTGCTCCGGCCGTGGAGGATGAGCCGGAGGCTTATCGCGCCCCACTCCTCCGGGGGGAGCTCGGCGCACAGGTCGGCCTCGATCTTCTCCGGCGACGTCGCCTCCGAGAGGCGGAGCCGGCGGGCGAGGCGCGTCACGTGGGTGTCGACCGGGAGGCCGGGCAGTCCGAGAGCGACCGATCTCACCACGTTCGCCGTCTTGCGCCCGACTCCGGGCAACGAGGTGAGCTCGTCCATCTCGGTCGGGAAGCGGTCGGGGAAGCGGTCCGCGAGCGCTGCGGCCATGCCGAGGAGATGGTTCGCCTTGGAGCGGAAGAAGCCGGTCGAGCGGATCATCTCCTCGAGCTCCTCCCGGCTCGCGCCGGCGAGCGAGGGCGCGTCGGGATAGCGGTCGAACAGCGCGGGTGTGACCATGTTCACCCGCTCGTCGGTGCACTGAGCCGAGAGGATCGTGGCCACGAGGAGCTGGAAGGGGCCGTCGTGGCGGAGCGCGCAGAGCTCGGCGGCGGTGCCGGGGTAGGCCCCGGCGAGCAGGCGGGCGATCTCCCTCGCTCGCGCTGCCCGGGCTCGTTTGGACTCTCGCGGCATGGAGCGGGAGCGTACCGAGGCGGCAGTACCCTCTCGCGGTGCACGAGGTCGAGGTGAAGCGCCGCATGGGCGAGGCCGACATCGCTGCGCTCTCGCTGCTCATCGAGGCGGCCTCGCGGGCGGATGGGCACCGCGCCCTCGGCGAGCACAAGTGGCTGGACCTCGTGCAGGGGGGGCGGGAGGGTTTCGCCGGGTTCGTGGCAAGGGAGGTCTCCCGGCGGCACCGGGTGATCGGCTACGCCCAGCTGAGCCGGGGCCACGGCACCTGGGCGCTCGAGTACGTCGTCCACCCGGACTGGCGCACGGAGCCCAGGCTGCGGAGCGACCTCGTGGCGGCGGCCCTCGCCGAGGTGGCGGCGGAGGGCGGGGGGCACGTGCACCTGTGGGTGCCGAAGCCGAGCGAGGCGGACGACGCCGTCGCGGCTGCCGCCGGCCTGGCGCGAGGCCGGGACCTCTACCAGATGCGCCGGCGGCTCCCGGTCGAGCAGGCCGCCTCCACGGTTGCCACTCGCCCGTTCCGGCCCGGCCAGGACGAGGAGGCATGGCTCGACGTGAACAACCGCGCCTTCCGGGGCCACCCCGAGCAGGGCTCCTGGACCCGCCAGGACCTCGAGGACCGGGAGGCGCAGGACTGGTTCGATCCCGAAGGGTTCCTCCTCCACGAGGTCGACGGCCAGCTCGCCGCCTTCTGCTGGACCAAGGTGCAGGAGGACGAGCACGGCAGCGGCGACGTCGGCGAGATCTACGTGATCGCCGTCAACCCGGACTTCCAGGGCCGCGGGCTCGGGCGGGAGCTCGTGCTGGCCGGCCTCGAGCACCTCGCCTCGCTCGGGCTCGACAAGGCGATGCTCTACGTCGACCGGGACAACGTCGGAGCGAGGGCCCTCTACCGCTCGCTCGGGTTCCACGACGACCACGTCGATCGCGCCTACATCGCCGACGTGCCCCCCGCCACGGGCGGGGCGCGGCCGTGAGCCGCTACGACCTCGGGCGCACTGAGCTCGCCCGCCTGATGGAGGGCGAGCCCTCCTACCGGGTCGACCAGCTCATCGACGGGCTGTACCGCCAGCTCGCCGAGCCGGGCGAGCTCACCGTCCTCCCGCGGGCGCTTCGCGAGCGGCTCGGGGCCTCGCCCGCGCTCGCCCCCGCCTTCCACGTCGTCGGGGAGCGTTCGAGCGACCGAGGGGCGACGGTCAAATGGCTGCTCGAGGCGGCCGACGGGGTCCGGGTCGAGACCGTGCTCATGGGCTACCGGGACCGCGCCACCGCCTGCGTGTCGAGCCAGGCGGGCTGCGCGATGGCGTGCTCGTTCTGTGCCACCGGGCAGCTTGGCTTCGGTCGCCAGCTCACGAGCGGCGAGATCCTGGAGCAGGTGGTGCTGGCCGCCCGGAATGCCCGTGAGCGGGGGATGGGCCGGCTCACCAACGTCGTGCTGATGGGGATGGGCGAGCCCCTCGCCAACTACGGGAACGTGCTCCCGGCGCTCCGGCGGGCCCACGAGTGGATCGGCATCGCGGCCCGTTCGATCACCATCTCGACCGTCGGCATCGTCCCTGGGATCCTCCGGCTCGCCGGAGAGGGCCTGCAGTTCAACCTCGCCGTCTCGCTGCACGCGGGCAACGACGAGCTGCGCGACGAGCTCGTGCCCGTCAACCGGCGCTACGACCTCGCCGCGCTCATGGCGGCCTGCCGCCGGTACACCGAGGCGACCCATCGGCGGATCACCTTCGAGTGGGCGCTCATCTCCGGGGTGAACGACCGCGAGCGCGACGCAGCCGAGCTGGCGGGCCTCGCCCGCCCGCTCGGGGCGCACGTCAACGTGATACCGCTCAACCCGACGCCCGGCTACGCGCTGGCCGGGAGCCCGCCCGCCACGGTCGCCGCCTTTCGCGACCGCCTGTGTGCCCTCGGGGTCAACGTGACGGTGCGGGCGACGAGAGGGCGCGCGGTCGACGCCGCATGCGGCCAGCTGGCGGCGGGGCTCGGGCCCGGCGGTCTCCGGCGGCCTCGCGCCGCTCGGGTGGCAGCTCCGGCGCCGCTCGCATAGCGTCCGGAGACATGGCGACCCACATCGAGGGGATCGAGTCCCTGAAGGCCCACGCCGGGGAGCACCTCGGCTACAGCGACTGGATCGAGATCACCCAGGAGCAGGTCAACCGCTTCGCCGACGCGACCGGGGACCACCAGTGGATCCACGTCGACCCCGAGCGGGCGAGGCGGGAGAGCCCCTTCGGCGGCCCGATCGCCCACGGCTACCTCACGCTCTCGCTCGCCCCGGCCCTCCTTGCCCAGGTGTACTCGGTCGGCGGGGTCCAGATGGGCGTCAACTACGGCTGCAACAAGGTGAGGTTCCCGGCCCCGGTGCCGGTCGGCGCGAAGCTCCGCCTCGGAGCCAAGCTGCAGGAGGTCGAGGAGATCGCCGGAGGTGCCCAGGTCGTGATGGGGCTCACCTTCGAGGTCGAGGGTCAGGACAAGCCCGCCTGCGTGGCAGAGGCGGTCTACCGCTTCTATGCCTGAGACGGCGCCGGCACCGCTCCCGTCCCGGACCGGGGCCAGCACGCGGCGCAGCAAGGAGACCGAGGTCGAGGTCCGCCTCGACCTCGACCGGCCGGCTCCACCTGAGATCACGACGGGCCTCCCGTTCTTCGACCACATGCTCGAGCAGCTCGGCCGCCACGGCGGCCTCGCGCTCGCCGTGGTGGCGAGGGGCGATCTCGACGTGGACGCCCACCACACCGTCGAGGACGTCGGGATCGTGCTCGGCGAGGCGCTCGGCGCCGCCCTCGGCGACAAGGCCGGGATCCGCCGCTTCGCCTCGCTCTCGCTCCCGCTCGACGAGGCGCTCATCGACGTGGCCCTCGACCTCTCCGGCCGTGCGTACCTGCGGTACGCGATCGATCTCGGGACGGCCTCGTTGCCGCTCGGCACGCCCCCCTTCGACGCCCAGCTCGCCGAGGAGTTCTGGCGCGCCGTCGTGAGCTCGGCCGGGATCACGCTCCACCTTGCCCTCGTCGAGGGCAGGAACCCCCACCACGTCCTCGAGGCGTCGTTCAAGGGTGTGGGGCGGGCGCTTCGCGATGCGGTGCGAGTGGAGGGGTCGGAAGTGCCGTCCACGAAAGGCATGCTCTGACCTGACACCGACAACAAGGGGGGCGCGATGGACCTGTGGCCGGCGATCGACATCCGGGAAGGGCGGTGCGTGCGGCTGCGCCGGGGCGACTTCGACGACGAGACCCGCTACGGCGACCCGCTCGAGGTGGCAGCCCGCTACCTCGACGAGGGCGCGACCCGCCTGCACGTGGTCGACCTCGACGCGGCGAGGGCGGGGGAGGCCGCCAACCGCGACCTCGTGCTGCGCATCGCGCGGCGGACGGGCCTGTTCGTGCAGGCCGGGGGCGGGGTGCGCTCCGTCGCCGCCGCAGCGGCGCTGCTCGACGGCGGGGTGGCACGCGTCGTCGTCGGCACGGCGGCGGTGAGCGGCGACGGGGACCTCCTCACCGAGCTGCTCGAGCGCTGGCCGGGCCGGGTGGTGGTCGGGCTCGACTACCGCACCGAGCACCTCTCGGGCGCGCTGCTCCGGCGGGAGCTCGCCGTCCGGGGTTGGACGGAGGGGACCGGGATCTCGCTCGAGCAGGCTCTCGACCGGCTCGGCCGCCGGCCGCTCGCCGCGGTGGCGGTGACCGACATCGCCCGGGACGGGACGGGCGCGGGACCGGACCTCGCGACGCTCGGCGAGCTGCTCGCGCGAAGCACCCTCCCGATCCTCGCCTCTGGCGGGATCGGCTCGGCGGCCGACATCGCCCGCATCGCACGCCTCGAGGCGGCTGGCCGGCGGGTGGCAGGGGTCATCATCGGCACGGCGCTGTTGTCGGGGACCCTCACCCTGGCCGAGGCGCAGCGAGCCTCGCTCGGCCTCACGCGCTGAGCGTCCGAGGCCGGCGCGAAGCGGTGGAGCAGGCAGGCAGGGCACCCTGCGGTACCGTTCTTCGGTGACCTCGACCACCGCGGCGACCGGCACGGAGGGCGGCCAGGCCGGCCAGCCCGCCGCCGGGAAGAAGCAGCCCATCACGATGCTGAACGACCGTGTGCTCGTGAGCATCCCGAAAAGCGAGGGCGAGCGGCGCTCGCGCGCCGGGATCCTCATCCCCGCCACGGCGCAGGTCTCCAAGCGGCTGGTCTGGGCCGAGGTGGCAGCGGTCGGCCCTCACGTGCGCACGATCCGCGCCGGCGACACGGTGCTGTTCAACCCCGAGGAGAGCTTCGAGGTCGACGTGCAGGGCGAGGACTTCCTCATCCTGCGGGAGCGTGACATCCACGCCGTGGCCTCCGAGCGGATCGACGGCGGCACCGGGCTCTACCTGTGAGCGCTCGCAGGGCGGAGCCCCGAAGCGGGATGGGGACCGAGGTCGCCGGCGACCCGGTCCCGATCCAGGTACGCCCGGGTGAGCTCGGCGCGATCCGCTACGGCGCCGACGGACTGGTCGCCGCCGTCGTGCAGGACGCCACCAGCAAAGAGGTGCTGATGGTGGCCTGGATGAACGAGGAGGCCCTCTCGCTCACCCTCCGCACCGGCAGGAGCTGGTTCTTCAGCCGGAGCCGGCAAGAGCTGTGGTGCAAGGGGGAGACCTCCGGCGATCGCCAGTTCGTCCGCGAGGCCCGCTACGACTGCGACGCCGACGCGATCCTCCTCCTCGTCGACCAGCACGGGCGGGGCGCCTGCCACACCGGTGAGCGGTCCTGCTTCTACCGTTCCTTCGGGTCCGCCACGGCGGCCTCGGGGGAGCTCCGGCGCTGAGCCGGGCGCGGCCGGCCGCCCGGCCCGACTTCGACTCGTTCCGCTCCCTCGCCCGGGCCCACCGGGTCGTGCCGGTCTGGACCGAGCTCGTTGCCGACACCCTCACGCCCGTCGGCGCCTTCCGGGCCCTCGCGGGTGAGGGAGCCGCCTTCCTCCTCGAGAGCGTCGAGCACGGCGAGCGATGGAGCAGGTTCTCCTTCCTCGGCAGAGCACCCCTCGCGAGGATCGTGGCCCGGGGAGGGCGCGTCGAGGCCGAGGGCGAGCTGCCGGTCGAGGTGCCGGCCGGCGACGGGATCCTCGCCGCCCTCGAGGCCCTCATCGCCGACGTCCGCTCGCCGGTCTCCCCTGAGCTTCCTCCGCTCCACTCCGGCCTGGTCGGCTACCTCGGCTACGACGTCGTGCGCGAGGTCGAGCGTCTCGGGGAGCCCCCGGCGGACGACCTCGGGCTGCCCGACGCCGTCCTGTTCGTGATCGGGGAGCTGGCCGCCTTCGACCACTGGCGCCAGCGCGTGACGCTCGTCTCGAACACGGTCCTGGCCGAGGGGGCGTCCGACGACGAGGTCCGGGCGGCCTACGAGCACGCCCTCGACCGGCTCGGCCGCCTCGAGTCCGATCTCGCGGCCCCGGTCGCGGAGCCGCTCGTGCCGCCCCCGGTGAGGGGCGAAGCGCTCCCGGCCGGCGAGGTCCGCCGGACCGTCTCGAGCGAGCGGTACCGGGAGGCGGTCGAGGTCGCGAAGGAGCACATCCGCGCCGGGGACGCCTTCCAGGTCGTGCTCTCCCAGCGGTTCGACCTCGAGCTCGGCTGCGACCCGTTCGACGTCTACCGGATACTGCGCCAGGTGAACCCGAGCCCGTACATGTTCTTCGTCCGGGACGAGGAGTGCTCGGTCGTCGGCGCCTCACCCGAGCCGATGGTCCAGCTCCTCGACCGGCGCGTCCTGATCCGGCCCATCGCCGGCACGAGGCCTCGGGGCGCGACCGAGCAGGAGGACCGCCGCCTCGAGGCGGAGCTCGTGGAGCACCCGAAGGAGGTCGCGGAGCACGTGATGCTCGTCGACCTCGCGAGGAACGACATCGGCCGCGTCGTCGCCTTTGGCACCGAGCAGGTCGACGAGCTGATGACCCTCGAGCGCTACAGCCACGTCATGCACCTCACCTCACAGGTCTCCGGGCAGCTCGTCGAGGGGAAGGGACCGGTCGACCTCCTGCGTGCCACGCTCCCGGCCGGGACCGTCTCGGGGGCGCCGAAGGTGCGGGCCATGCAGATCATCGACACCCTCGAGCCCACCAAACGCGGCCCGTACGCGGGAACGATCGGCTACGTCGACTTCTCCGGCAACCTCGACACGGCGATCGCGATCCGCACCCTCGTCGCGCTGCCGGACGGGCGGGCGTGCGTGCAGGCCGGCGCCGGCATCGTGGTCGACAGCGACCCGGCGGCCGAGGATGCCGAGTGCGCGGCGAAGGCGGCGGCCGTGCTGGCCGCGGTGGCCGGGGCACGGAAGCTCGCGGGCGCCCGCGCTGTTGCACCGGTGGATGGCTGACGAGCCTCGGGTCCGCGAGCTTTGGCGCGACGGCGTCCTCGTCGATGGGCCCGACGCGCTCTCCTGGCTCCAGGGCCAGGTCTCCCAGGACCTGGAGGGCCTCGCCGAGGGCGGCTCCCGGCTCACCCTCGTCCTCTCCCCCCAGGGCAAGATCGAGTCGTTCTGCCGCGTCACGCGCCTCGGCCATGAGGCCGTCCTGCTCGACGTGGAGGCCGGCTACGGCGAGCAGCTTCATGAGCGGCTTGCTCGCTTCAAGCTGCGGGTCAAGTCGACCCTCGCGCCGGTCGGGGTCCTCGCGACCGAGCGGGCCGGTGCCGGCTACGACAGCCTCGGCCCGCCCCGGGTCTCGGCGGCGGTTGAGGTCGGCGACGAAACAGGCGGGTCCGCCGAGGAGGACGAGCGCTTCGAGGCCGCCCGCATCGCGGCGGGGGTGCCCCGCCTCGGCCGGGAGCTCACCGAGGCGACGATCCCCCACGAGGCCGGCGAGGTCTTCATCGAGCGGACGGTCTCGTTCACGAAGGGCTGCTACACGGGCCAGGAGCTGGTCGCGCGGCTCGACGCCCGGGGGGCCAAGGTGCCGCGGCGCCTGCGCCTCGTGCGGGCCGCCGATGCCGGGGGCGGGCTCGCCCGGCCCGGAGACCGCCTCGTCGCTGCCGGCGAGGAGGTCGGCGCCCTCACGAGCGTCGCTCGCGACGGCGAGGGCGGGCTCGTGGCGCTCGCGTTCGTGAAGCGTGCCCACGTTCGCGACGAGCCCGTGGAGGCGGAGCTCGCAACCGGAGCCGGTGTGCTCCTCGCGACGATCTTGCCGCTCCCGGCGGCACCGCCGGCCCCGGGGGGCTAGAACCGGCGACGTGGCGATCGTCCTTGCCCTCGCCGCAGCGCTGTGCAACGCGCTCGCGACCATCCTCGAGCGGATGGGCGTCGAGACCGCTCCTGCGGGCTCCTCGCTCAGCTGGAGGCTCGTGAACCACGTCCTGCACCGCCCGATCTGGTTCCTCGGCCTGCTCTCGATGTCCCTCGCCTTCTTGTTCCAGGCGGCCGCACTCTCGAAAGGCGGGCTCACGCTCGTCCAGCCCCTCCTCGTCACCGAGCTCCTCTTCCTCGTCGTGATCCTCCGGGTGTGGTTCGGCCGGCCGCTCGGATGGCGCGAGGCCCTCGGCTGCCTCGGAACGGTCGCCGGCCTCGGGGTCTTCCTCGGCGAGAGCAACCAGGGCGGCGGGACCACGATGCCGGGAGGGGGAGGGTGGGCGATCGTCATCGTCGCCTGCGCGACGGCCGTCGGCGCCTCCCTCGTGCTCGCGCCCCGGGGCTCGCGGGCCTGGAGCGCAGCCTGGTACGGAGCGGCCGCCGGGATCTCCTTCGCGCTCTGCGCCGCGTTCGTGAAGTCCGCCACCTCCCTGCTCGGCCACGGCGGGTTTGCCTTCCTCATGGAGCACTTCGAGCCCTACGCCATCATCGTGGCGGGCGCAGGCGGGGTCATCCTCGCCCAGAGCGCCTACCACGCCGGGCCGATCACCGCCTCGCAGGCGTCGCTCCTCATCGTCGACCCCATCGTGAGCATCGTGATCGGCGTCGGCCTGTTCGGGGACAACCTCCGTGGCGGGGCGGGCGCCCTCGCGCTTGATGCAGCGTCGCTCGCGGTGATGTCGGCAGGGCTCTTCGTGCTCTGCCACTCGCCGCTCATCGTGAGCACGACGGCGGACGAACGGCTCTCGCGCAGCCCCCGAGGAGGGCTCGGCCCGGTGAGCGCGACGGCGCAGTCGGGTGCCGCGAGCTCCTCACAGTAGGCTCCCTCCATGGCGCGGTTCCTCGACGACATCGTCGCCTGGCACCGTGCCCGTGCTGCCGCCGACGAGCGCGATCGCGCGGCTCTCGCAACAAGGGCGGCGGCGACGCTCGCCACCGACCCGACCCGCGACTTCGCGGCAGCTCTGTGCGCCGCGCCGGGCATCGGCGTCATCGCCGAGGTGAAGCGGCGCTCTCCCTCCAAGGGACCGCTCGCTCCTCTGCTCGACCCCGCTGCGATCGCCCGTGACTACGAGGCGGGCGGCGCTGCGGCGCTCTCGGTCCTCACCGACGAGCGCCATTTCGGCGGGAGTGCCGAGGACCTCGTGGCCGCCCGGGCCGCCGCCAGCCTGCCGGTGCTCCGCAAGGACTTCACCGTCGCTGTGTCCGACGTCGACGACGCCCGCCTCATGGGCGCCGACGCCGTGCTGCTCATCGTGGCGGCGCTCTCGGATCCTGAGCTGCGCAGCCTCATCGAGCGGGCGGGCGAGCTGTCCATGACGGCGCTCGTCGAGGTGCACGACGAGGAGGAGGCCGAGCGGGCGATCGCCGCCGGCGCCCGGGTCGTCGGCGTGAACCAGAGGGACCTGCGCACCTTCGAGGTGGACCCGGAGCGAGCCGTCCGGGTCGCCGGCACCCTCGGGCCCGACGTCGTGCGCGTGGCGGAGTCCGGGATCTCCTCGCCGGCCGACCTGTCGAGGCTCGCCGGGGCCGGCTTCGACGCGGTGCTCGTCGGGGAGGCGTTCGTCCGTGCTCCCGACCGGGTCGCTGCCGTCCGGGCGATGGCGGCTCCTGCCGCGGCGGCCGCGCGCTGATGTGGGTCAAGATCTGCGGGATCACGAGCGAGGAGGACGCCCTCCTCGCGGTGGCGATGGGGACCGATGCCGTCGGCTTCATCTTCGCCCCGTCGCCACGCCAGATGTCCCCGAGCGCGGTCCAGGCGATCACCCGGAGGCTCCCGCCCGAGATCCTCACCGTCGGCGTCTTCCGTGACGAGCTGCCCCGGACCGTCGTCGACGTGGTCAACCGGGCCGGCTTGAAGGCGGCGCAACTGCACGGCAACGAAAGCGTGGAGGAGACCGGCTTCGTCGCCGAGCGGGTCCCGCTCGTGATCAAGGCGTTCGCCGGTGGCGACCCCCGGCTCGCGAGGGCCGGGGAGTACCCGGCCGAGGCGATCCTCGTCGACGCCCCGTCGCCCGGTTCCGGCAAGGTCTTCGACTGGAAGCTCGCCGAGGGTGCCCCGCGAAGCCGCCGGATCGTGCTCGCGGGGGGCCTCGACGCCGAGAACGTCGCCGAGGCGATCCGGACCGTCCATCCCTGGGGGGTCGACGCCGCCACCGGTGTCGAGTCGTCGCCGGGCAAGAAGGACCCTTCGAAGGTGCGCGCCTTCATCCAGGCGGCGCGGGCTGCGGAGCCTGATCCGTACGAGCCGCCCGATACCGCCGAGCCGGCGCCGTTCGACTGGCAGGAGGAGACGAACCTGTGAGCGCGCCCGAGAACCTGATGGGCCGGCCGGGGGCCCTCGGCCGCTTCGGCGAGTACGGGGGCCGCTTCGTGCCGGAGTCGCTCGTGCCCGCCTGCGAGGAGCTCGAGGCCGCCTTCGCCTCGGCGTGGAGCGACCCCTCCTTCCGTAGCGAGCTCGACGGGCTCCTGCGCTCCTACTGCGGCCGGCCGACGCCGGTGACCGAGTGCCACCGGCTCTCGGAGCGCCTCGGCGTCCGGCTCCTGCTGAAGCGGGAGGACCTCAACCACACGGGCTCCCACAAGCTCAACAACGCCCTCGGCCAGGCGCTGCTCACCCGCCGCATGGGCAAGCGCCGGCTCATCGCGGAGACCGGTGCCGGCCAGCACGGGGTCGCCACGGCGACCGCGGCGGCACTGCTCGGCATGGAGTGCGAGGTGTACATGGGCGCCGTCGACGTGGAGCGCCAGGCGCTCAACGTGTTCCGCATGAACCTGCTCGGCGCCTCCGTCCGGCCCGTCACCTCCGGCTCTCGCACTCTGAAGGACGCCATCAACGAGGCGTTGCGGGACTGGGTCGCGACCGTCGAGGACACCCACTACTGCATCGGTTCGGTGATGGGCCCTCACCCGTTCCCCTACCTCGTGCGGGAGCTGCAGCGGGTGGTCGGCGACGAGGCACGCCGGCAGTGCCGGGAGCTCCTCTCGCGCGACCCCGACGTCGTGGTCGCCTGCGTGGGCGGAGGCTCGAACGCCGCCGGCACCTTCGCCGGCTTTGTCGACTCGGGGGCGCGCCTCGTCGGAGTGGAGGCGGCCGGCGGCGCTGCGCTCCGCAGGGGGATCCCGGGCATCGTGCACGGGATGCGATCGAGGTTCCTCCAGGACGAGGCGGGTCAGGTCCTCGAGGCGCACTCCATCTCGGCCGGGCTCGACTACCCGGGCATCGGGCCCGAGCACGCGCAGCTTGCGGAGGCCGGGCGGGCCGAGTACGGCGAGGCCGACGACGCCGAGGCGCTCGCCGCCTTCCGCCTCCTCGCGGAGAGCGAGGGCATCATCCCGGCTCTCGAGCCGTCGCACGGCCTTGCCTGGATCGTGCGGGAGGCCGGGCATGGGCTCCCGCACGGGTCGACCGTCCTGCTGACGATGTCGGGCCGGGGCGACAAGGACGTGGCCATGGTGATGGAGCTCGAGCAGGGACGGGGGAGGTGAGCCCGGCCGCCCACAGGTCGCAGGGGCCACTCGAGAGGACTCTGCGTGAGCGCAGAGCCGAGGGGCGCAAGCTGCTGGTGCCGTACCTGACGGGGGGCTTCGGCGAGTGGCGGGTCGCGCTCGAGGCCGTCGCCGCTGCCGGCGTCGACGCGATCGAGGTCGGGCTCCCGTTCTCGGACCCCGTGATGGACGGGCCCGTCATCCAGGAGGCCTCGGTGAGGGCGCTCGCCGGGGGTGCGACGCCACAGGCGATCCTCGCCGGGCTCGCGGGCGCCGACCTCGGCGGGACGCCAGTCGCCGTCATGACCTACTACAACCTCATCGCACGGAACGGGCTCCGCCGGAGCGCGAGCGAGCTTGCCGCCGCCGGCGTGTGCGCGGCGATCCTTCCCGACCTCCCCCTCGAGGAGCTGGACCCATGGCAGGAGGCGGCGCACGAGGCCGGGATCGAGACC
>DATGKK010000022.1:0-19729 GCA_035294725.1 Acidimicrobiales bacterium
GGGAAGGCGTCCACTTCGGCAAGGGTCACGGCTACTTCGACCTCGAGTGGGGCCTTCTCTCCGAGGTCGGCCTCGTCGACGCCACGACACCAGTCGTCGCCGTCGTGCACGACTGCCAGGTCGTTCCCGACCGCGTCCCGCATGCCGAGCTCGACGCCATCTGCGACGTCATCGTCACCCCGTCCGAGCAGATCCGCTGCGAGCCGCTCCCGAAGCCGAGCGGCCTCGTCTGGGACAGGGTGCCCCGGCAGTTCCTCTCCACTCGGCCCTACCTGCGCGATGCTCGGCAGGCCTCGCGGCGCCGAGCCGCCTGACGTGCGGTGACCCTGCCACCGCCTCCGGCCTCCCAGGATGGGCTCGCCCCCGGGCGGGGCGGCGGCACCGGCGAGCCGTCCAGTGCCCTCGCCCCCCCTTTGGACCCGCAACGAGTCGTGCGGGAACAGGTCTGGGCCGCCCTCCGCGCGGTCGCCAGACCCGACTCCCGCTTCCACTGGGACTTCAGCTCCTTCATCGCCGACTTCGAGGGGTCCGAGGCATGCGCGGAGCGCGTGCGTGCTCTCGCCTCCTGGGACCGAGCGGACCTGGTGTTCATCACGCCGGACAACAGCACCGAAGCCGTGCGGCACCGAGCGATCGAGGAGGGGAGGCGCCTCCTCATGACGACCTACGGCATCCGCCGCGGCTTCCTCTACCTCGAGCCAGGCCGCGTGCGGCCGGGTGAGGAACGCTACGCCGCCACCCTCGACGGGATGGACGCGCTCGCGCGCCCCGTGACGCTGGCCGAGATCTCCCGGCTCGGGACGATCGGCCTTCTCGTGACGGGCGGCTCGGCGGTGAACCTCGAGGGGCTGCGCATCGGGAAGGGCCACGGCTACTTCGACCTCGAGTGGGCCCTCCTCTCGGAGGCGGGCGCCGTCGAGGCAACGAGCGAGATCGTCGACGTCGTGCACGACTGCCAGGTGGTCGACCTGCCGATCGACAGGGCAGCCCACGACGTCCGCGTCGACTGGATCGTCACTCCGACTCAGACGATCCGGGTCGACGCCGGCGGCCACCCGCTCGGGAAGGTGCTGTGGGAGCTCGTTGCGGGCACAGAGTTCGAGCAGCTGCCACCGGTCGTCGAGCTGGCACGGCAACGAGAAGGGGGAGCCCCATGACCACTCAGGTGCACGAGGCGGGAGCCGGCGCCCCGCCCACTGTCGACGACGAGCTGTTCAAGGTCGAGCAGCGTGGCATCGACCTCGTCCCGACCGGGTCGCGCCGGGGGCGGCCGGTCGACCTGTTCTGGATGTGGATGGGATCGAACCTCAACGTCTTCTACCCCGTGAACGGCGCCCTCGTCATCTACTTCGGCCTCTCGTTCGCGCAGGCGATCCTCGTCATCCTCCTCGGCAACCTCATCTTCTTCGGAGTCGGGCTGACGAGCCTGCAAGGCCCGAGGACCGGCACGTCGACCTTCGCCGTGAACCGCGCCCCCTACGGCCCGAACGGGGGGCGCGGCCTTGCGCTGTTCAACTGGGTGACCTGCGTCGGCTTCGAGGCCTCGGGGATGGCCCTCATCGTCCTCGCGGCCCTCGCCCTGCTCGGCGAGGCCGGCGTTGCCCCATCGACGTGGCTGAAGGTCGTGCTCCTGCTCGCGGCGATGGCGCTGCAGTCGTTCCTCCCGGTGCTCGGCCACCAGACGATCGTGACCGTGCAGAGGTACCTCGCCTACCTCCTCATCCCGCTCTTCGTGATCATGGCCGTCGCCGTGGCCGGCAAGGTGCATCTCTCGGCGATCTCCCACAGCGCGGGATGGGCCACGATCATGGTCGCGATCGCCCTCGTCATCTCGGCCGGCGGGCTGTCGTGGGCCAACACCGGGAGCGACTATTCGCGCTACCTGCCCGAGGACGCCGACCAGCGGGGACTGTTCCTTTGGCCCTCCCTCGGAGGGATGATCCCTGCGGTGCTGCTCGAGATACTCGGCGCTGCGATCGCCTCCATCGTCGCCACGGCAAGCGACCCGATCGCGGGCCTGCCGAAGGCGCTCCCCGGGTGGGTGGTCACGCCCTACCTGCTCGTCGCGATCCTCACGCTGTTCGCCGTGAACACGATGGACCTCTACTCGTCGGGCCTCACACTGCAGGCGATCGGGCTGCCGCTCAAGCGGTGGCACTGCGTGATGATCGACATGGCCATCGCCACCTTCGTCGGCGGCGTCACCATCTTCAACTCCGACTTCAACCGCCTCTACTCGGAATTCTTGAGCCTCCTCATCGTGTGGCTCTCGCCCTGGCTCGCCATCTACGTGGTGGACTGGTTCCTGCGTCGAGGCCAGTACGAGGCGACGGACCTGCTACGCAGCCACGGGGGCATCTACTGGCGCAACCGGGGCTTTCACCTCCCCGGGGTGGTCGCCCAGGTCGCCGGCATGGTCGCCTCCTGCCTTTGGATCGATTCCGGTGCGTTCGTGGGGCCGCTCTCGAGCCGCACCTCCGGCTCGGACTTCAGCTTCTTCATGGGGCTTGTCGTCGGAGGTCTCGTCTACTGGCTCCTCGCCCGCCGGAGCGTCCGCGCCGAGCTCGCCACGGCGGCGAGCAACTGACGGCCTCCTCGGCGGTTCCTCACCGGGAGACGGGACAGCCTGCGGTCGAGTGCTCCCGCGCTGGCTCGGGCTTGCGCCGAGACGGCCTCACCTCGCTCACGAGGACGCGACCCGGTGAGCTCTCGTGCCCGAGCCCCATGGCTCGGGCGGGGGTGGTCCGATCGTTCAACGCCGTCGCCGCTCCTCGGTCGGCGCGTCCACGTTCCTGTAGCGCCCGCCGCCGCGCCGGCTCGGTGGAGGGGACGCCCGGGCCCGGTCGGGTAGCGTCGGCCCCGGTCATCACACCAGGGGGAGCGACATGGACATCACGACCGTGGGGAGCGAACGGGGCGTCGAAGAGAGCAGCTTCGCTCTCGAGGTGGAGGGGGAGAGCGTTCCCGGCCTCATCTGGCGGCCCGAGCGTGCCGACGGCCCGACACCTCTCGTCCTGATCGGCCACGGGGGGACGACGCACAAGCGCGTCGACTACGTCCTGTCGCTCGCCCGGCGTTTCGTCCGCCACCTCGGCTACAGCGCCGTCGCCATCGACGCACCCGGCCACGGCGACAGGGTGCGGGACCCGGAGGCGGCGGCTGCCGCCCGGCGGGCGCTCGAGGCGCGCATCGCCGGGGGACCCGGGCAGGGTCCGCGCGTGGTGTCGGAGGCCCAGAGCGCCGAGTGGGCCGAGAGGACACGGCGAGGCGTGCTCGAGTGGACGGCGACCCTCGACGCGCTCGTCGAGGGCGGCTTCGCCGACGAGCGGGTCGGCTACTGGGGAGTCTCGATGGGGACGGCGATCGGCCTGCCGTACGTCGCCTCCGACCGGCGGATCAAGGCGGCCGTGCTCGGCCTTGCCGGGCTCGGCATGGGAGGGCGGTCGTTCGAGGAGGCGGCCCGCAGCCTTGAGATGCCGGTCCTGTTCGTCTTCCAGTGGGACGACGAGCTCATGAGCCGGCAGTCCGGCCTCGACCTGTTCGACGCCATCGGCTCGAAGGACAAGGCGATGCACATCTTCCCGGGCGGTCACGTGCAGACCCCGTTGTGGGAGCGGGACGCCTACGAGAGCTTCTTCACACGGCACCTCGGGACCTGAGGGTGCCGCCTCGCGTCAGAGGCGGTCCCAATCGCCGTCGAGCGGCTCTGCGTCGATCACCCCGGACCGGTGCCGGTCACAGGTCTCGACGGCGTAGAGGTCGCGCCCCGCATGGAGCGTGCCGGTCCAAGCCGCCACGTTCGGGCACTGCTCCCTGCCGAGCTCGGAGTCGACCAGCCGCTGGCAGCGCCGTGCGGCGACGTCCGCAGAGCCTGCCGTCTCAGGTGCCGTGTGCTCGTGTGACCCGTTCACGCATTCCCTCCAATGCCACGAGGCGATGGCGCATCTTCTGGGGCTCGGCCGCGTCTCGTGAGCGGATGCGCGCCTCCAGCACCTCCAGCCGCTCGAGCTCCTGACGGACAAGGCCCGGGCGGTCGTCACCGCTGCTCGATCCGAGGGCGCGATGGAACGCCTCGAAGGCGTCGCTCGAGCGCCGCAGCCCGAGCCGTGAGGCGATGGCGGCGAAGGAGAGCCCCTGACCCCGCAGGACAAGGGCGTCCTGGTCGCTGGTACGCCGAGGGCGCGGCGTCGACTGCCGCTCCGCCGGCCTGCCGTCCCGGCGGTCTCGTGCCTCGGCCGGCCTTCCGTTCCTAGGCAGGACGGACTGCGCTCGCCTGGAGGCCCTTCGGGCCCTGCGTGGTCTCGAACTGCACCTTCTGGCCCTCTTCGAGGTTCTTGTACCCGCTGCCCTCGATGGCTGTGTGGTGGACGAACACGTCGGAGCCGCCCTCGTCCTGGGTGATGAACCCGAAGCCCTTCTCCGAGCTGAACCATTTCACTGTGCCGGTCGTCACTGTTCTTCCTCTCGCGCGCAACGTGTCGCCGAGAACCAGGATGATCGACGGCCAAGGTCGGCATGCGCACTGCGCCGACCCACTTCGCGTCAGCTTACCGTCTCGGTCTGCAGCTCACGCCGGCGTGACTCGAGGAGCTCGCGCTCCGGCCAGCGCACCTCGGAGACGAGCGACAAGCGCTCGAGGATGGAGATGAGCCGGGCGGTCGAGTCCCACTGGTGCCGATCGACGCCGTGGCGGGCGAGACGCGGGAGGGCGTGGTGGAGGTTGTGCCAGTTGTCCCCGAACGCGAACAGGGCAAGTAGCGCGAGGTTCCGCGCCTCGTCCCCGCGGCGGGTGCGGAATGGCTGGCGGCCCCAGAGATGGCAGGCCGAGTTCACTGCGAACGTCGCTTGCTGGAGGATGAAGACGCGCACGAGCCCGCCCCAGAGGAAGCCTCCGAGCATGCCGCGCACGCTCCCCGTGACCGCGAAGCCGAGCAGCGCCGGCAAGGCCAGCGAGACGGCGCACCAGAGCGGGAAGAGCCGGTCGAGAACGACGAGGTCCGGGTCCGCCAGGAGATCGGGGATCCAGCGCGCCCGCTCTTCGGGCGGTGGGCGGAAGAGCCAGCCGACATGGGCGTGCAATGCGCCGCGCAGTTGGCCCCGGGCAGTCGAGCCCGACAGATGGGGCGAGTGAGGGTCGCCCTCGACGTCGGTGTAGGCGTGGTGGCGGCGGTGGCTCGCCGACCAGCCGAGCACGCCGCCCTCGAACGCGAGCGATCCTGCGAGGACGAGGGCGATCCGGACCACTCGTCGCGCCCGGAAGGCCCTGTGCGTGCACATCCGGTGATAGCCGGCCGACAGCCCATGGCCGGTCACGACGTAGAGGACGGCGGCGATGATGAGGTCGGCGGCCGACGCCTCCTCCCGGAACAGAGCGACGGCGGCGAGGACCGCACCCGCAAGAGGACCGAACACAAGGAGTGCGGTGATGGCCTGGCGGGCAAGGGGTGGTCGTGTCGCCGCGACGACGGGCGCCGCAGCTCGCTCCGCGACGATCGTCGTCATGACGCCCGAGGCAGTCTGCGAGAAGGGACCCTCGAGGGGCGGGATGCACCTTCGCGTGGGCTCGAGCCCGCGCGCTCAGCCCGCGCACGCCGGCGCGTGCCCCCGCTCCTCCCCCGCGCCGGCACGCGTGCAGATGTGGCTCGTGCGCTCGGAGCGGTCGACTGCCGCTCCCGGCTGGCCTCCGACCGAGCGGCGGGGACTCGCGCGGCGGCGCCCGGCTCGGGCAGGCGGGGAGGCGGACCGAGCCGGGCGTCGAGGCCGAGACCGGATGCGAGCTGGCGGGACTGGCGCTCCTGGTCCGGGCAGACGAGCGACACGACGCGACCCGACGCCCCGGCCCGGCCGGTACGACCCGACCGGTGGACATAGGTGTCGACGTCGGCCGGCGGATCGAAGTGGACCACGCACTCGACGCCGTCGACGTGGAGGCCCCGCGACGCGACGTCGGTCCCTACGAGCACGTCCGCCCGGCCCTCCCGGAACTGCGAGATGGCCCGATCCCGCTGGGGTTGGGAGCGGTCGCCGTGGAGTGCGACGACCCGGAGCCCGGCCCGGCTCAGCTGGCGGGCGAGGCGGTCCGCCCCGTGCTTGGTCCGGCAGAAGACGATCGACGACGAGTGGGTCGCGACGAGCGCCGTCGTGAGGCGCGCCCGGTCCTCCCGCTTCGCCAGCCAGAACTCGTGCGTGCGCGACCCGAGGTCGTCAGAGGGCTGCTCGAGGACGTGGCGAGCCGGCTGGACCTGCTGGTCCCGGACGAGCCGCTCCACCTCTTTCGTGAGCGTCGCCGAGAAGAGCATGGTCTGGTGCTCACGCGCCACCTCGGCGATCAGGCGCCGCACGGCAGGGAGGAACCCCATGTCGGCGAGGCGGTCGGCCTCGTCCACCACGACCACCTCCACCCCGGAGAGATGGAGCGCTCCCCGCTCGAGCAGGTCGATCAGCCGCCCGGGGCAGCCGACGACGACGTCCAGCCCGCGGGCGAGCGAGTCGAGCTGACGCTGGTAGCCCGTCCCCCCGTAGAAGGGAGCGACCCGGAGACCGCTCACGCGGGCGAGCGGCCGGACCGCCTCGGTGATCTGCGCCGCGAGCTCCCGTGTCGGGGCGAGGACGAGGGCCCGCGGGTGGCGGCTCCTTGCTCCCGCGAGCCGGGCGACGAGCGGGATGCCGAAGGCGAGCGTCTTTCCGGACCCGGTCGGCGACTGCGCGAAGAGATCCGCACCCCGAAGAGCGTCGGGCAGGGTGGCAGCCTGGATGGGATACGGCTCGGTGATACCGGCGTCCTGGAGACAGGCGACCAGGCGCTCGGGCACGCCGAGCTTCGAGAAGGTGGTGGACAGCAAATTCGACTCCGCAGTGAGGGCGCGTGTGCGCCGCTAGTGAACTGGGGAGCGACACACCCAATGAGCACTCCGGTCGCCCGGCGGACCGGACCCTGCGTCGCTGCAGCGGAGGGTGGCGACCGTCGTGCGGCAGCCCGCCGATGAATGGCGTCGGCGATCGGTCGACCCACCGGGGTGGCTCGAAGACGGGCACAGCGTAGCGGCCGCCGGCGTCCGCGTTGGCGCGCCCCTCCGGCGCCAGCGCCAACCCGGAGGCTTCAGTGAGGTCCCGGCCAGTCACCGATCATGGCAGCGGGACGCCGGCGCTCGCTCCCATGGCTCGGCGAAGGCCGGGCATGGGCGGGTGGCTAGGACCCTCGACGGAGCGATCACGTCGAGATGGACCCGCCTGGGCAGGGACTCGAGGATGTCCGGTGCTCATGAGACCAGGCACCTCGGAGAGCGCCGGAGAGAAGACCGCTCCCTACCAATCCGGCACACCCCGTTGCGAGCGGCATGGGGCGGGCTCGGACCGACGCCAACGTGGGTCGGCGATGAGCCCGACCGGATCATGGTCGCGATGATGACCCATGGCCGGTGCCCGGCCCTCGACAGGCCGGCACCTCCGTACGGGCGTCCACCCCTGTCGTGCCGCCCTGTGCGGCCTCAGCAGTCAACGCATCGCCCGTCCGCCCGCCCTGCGGCGACTCCTGCTTGAACCCCAAGGGGCCGGGCGATCGGTCACTGGGCGGGCTCGGCACCCCTTGACATCTCCGCAAGAAAGGCAGCGACGATGGGACCGGTGACCTCGCGGTGCCAGAACGTCTGGAGATGGCCGAAGCCGGGCAGGACGGCAGCTCGCCCGCTCCCAAGGTGCCGAGCCGCACGGTCGGCGGCTCCCTCGGGAGCTTCCTTCTCCCCGGCGATGAGCAGCGTCGGGGCAGAAATGCGGGGAAGCAGACTCCAGGAGGACTCGGCACCGACCCATGCTTCAATCGAGAGGGCGAACATCTCGGCGTTAGTGGTGGCGAGGTTGTCCATCAACCATGGCGGTGGCGGCTCGGACTCCCTTGCCGCCATAGCTTCCATCGCCGCCTGCATGCCGGCTGCGCGGATCTCAGCTGTCCGCGCTCCAATCGCCGCCGAGTCGGCGCTGTGATCGTCGTCGGGTTCCGGCACGCTCCCAATGGCCACCAATGCCCATATCCTGTCAGGGTGGGCGGCAGCCACCCGAAAGCCGATCCTGGCGCCGCTCGAGTAGCCGATCATGGCAGCCCGGTCAATACCGGTAGCGTCGAGCACGGCGATGACGTCGCCGACGTATTCCTCGATACGGTGGGCGGCAACGCCGGCTGGCTGGTCACTGCGTCCCCGACCTCGGTGATCGAGGAGCACGCATCGGTAGCCGGCTAGATCCTCGGTGTAGCCGGCGAGCGTCCACATACGCCCGTCGCCGCCTCCACCGGTATGGAGGAGCACAGGGGAGCCGACGCCCGTGTCCTCGTAGTACAGACGCACGCCATCTCGCGCAATCGTCGGCACTCATGTCCCCCTTCGACTCGAGGCGGGCAGGCGATCGTCGGACCTGCGCGGACCCTAACACCGGCGACTCACCTCGGCACTACCTGACTACAGCAGCGCGTAGCGCCAGGCAGGAACATCATGATGAGCCATCCGTCGAGCAGCGCAGGCACTTCATCTGAGAGGCCGTCGAGGATCGCGTGATGATGCGCCCCAAGTTTGGGGGCCCATTCTTCAGCTGCACCTCAGCTTGGCTGGTGTGGTGGCGGGCTCCGCAGGCTGCCATCGACCGACGATGCGAGTCCGATCCACCATCACGGGCAAGGACGTCCACACGAGAGGAGGCGGGGCAGCCAAACCCTTGAGGAGATTGTGCGAGAGCTCGCCGACGGCCACCAGCTGCTCCGCGAGCACCGGTGACCGAGGACTGGACCCCGCCTTGTCGGAGCCGTGGCGGTCATCCTTCTCGCCATCGGTGCGCGGTGTCACCGCCGGGCCAGGGCGGCACCTGCCCCGAGGTCGTGCCGTTCGGTGATCACCCCCACCCCCTCCTGCCGGAGAGCGCACCGCGACGGTCGTGCCGTGGGCGGAACCCCGTCACGACCGACCGCGGACGCCCGCGCGCCATCACGGCGCCAGCACGCGGCCGAGCACGGGCGTGTGCGCAGGCGGCTCGACCCCGTCAATGCTTCGGTTCGCAGAGCAGAAACGGCGCTCCGGCCGGATCTGCCACGTGCGCGACCCGCCCCAGCCCGCCGTCCCGAGGGGCGTTGAGCACCGACCCGCCGAGCGCGAGCACCCGTGCCACGGCGGCATCGAGGTCGTCGCTCTGCCAGAAGACGGACCAGGCCGGCGCCGCGCCTGGAGCCAGGTTCTCGACCTCGTCGCCGATGCCGGCAAGCGGGCGGCCCGTCTCGGGGTCCATGTAGCCGGCATAGTGGTGCCCGTCGTCGGTCGTCTCCTCGAGCGGGTCCCAGCCGAACACCTTCCGGTAGAAGTCCACTGCCCCGTGGTAGTCCTCGGTGTCGAAGGCGAAGAACCTGGGCGCGCCGTCCTCGTTGATCACGGTGAAGCCGGGGAAGGTGCCGGGCTGCCAGACGCCGATGACGAGTCCCTGCCGGTCGGTGATCACCGCCTGGACGCCGAGGTCGCCGACGGGCATCGCAGGTCCCAGCACCTTTGCGCCATGGTCGGCAGCAAGCCTCAAGGTCTGCCCGATGTCACCCGAGGCGAGGTAGGGCTTCCAAGTGTCGTCGGCGTGCAGATCGCCGATGTCGCCGATCGCACCAGCGACCGGCACGCCGTCTCTGGTGAACATGAAGTAGCCGCCGTGCTCGGGGCTCGGCTCCTCTGCCACCCAACCGAACAACTCGGCGTAGAACCGCCGGCTGCTCTCCACCTCTGAGGTCCACAGTTCCACCCAACACGGTGCCCCCATCGGAGCTGAGTCCCGTCGTGTCATGGCTGATTCCTTTCGCTGGAGGCCCTTCGGCGTGGAGACGGGCGCAGCCGGTGGATCTCATCGGGCGCGACTCGCCTCCAGTCCGGGCGACACCAAACCACGGGCAAGGTGTCGAGCGCTAGGGAGCGGCAGCAGCCCGGCTACCAGGGGGAACGATCGAGAGCGGACGACGGGACTCGAACCCGCGACCCTCACCTTGGCAAGGTGATGCTCTACCAACTGAGCCACGTCCGCGTGCCTGATCGTCATCCTAGCAACGCGCCGCTCGGACGGTCATGACCGGGGCGCACTTCGGAGGGCACCTCGAGGTCGTCGGGAGCGACATGACACCCCGGAGGTTTCTCGGTGCGGCACAATGGGGACGACTATTAGTGGTCGATCGGATACTCTGAGTGGCAAACATGGATAGCAGCTCGATCCCCCCTAGCGAGCGGCGCCGGGTGCTCGCAGCATGGGTCCGACGATGCCAGGAGATGGGCGTGTCGGTCGGCCCCTGCCTGACTCCGCAGGCCCACTACCTGCTCCACGCACTGCTCGACTCGCTCGAGTCCGACCAGGGCTCTGCGCCACTCGGACGGGCCGCGAGGAGCTGGGGAGCCCGCTTCTCGGCTCCCGCCGACGTGCTGACCTATCTCTCGGCGCTGAGAACCGTGCTCGCTGAGCAGCAGGCGGTCGCCGCGGTCGCGACTCCCTCCCCGGCCGGGGAGGGCCCGCCACCACTGCATCCCGCCGAGGCGGCGCGGCGCGTGGCCGCCCTCATCGACCAGGTCAGCCGGGAAGCCGTCGACGCTGCGGCCGCCAATCTGCGCGCGGCGGCCCGGACGGACCCGCTCACGGGCTGTGCGAACCGTCTCGCCCTGAACGAGGACCTGGCCCGCGCAACCTTCATGGCCGCGGAGGATGGCGTCGACCTGGCCATCGCGATGATCGACCTCGACGGGCTGAAGCAGATCAACGACTCGCACGGCCACGAAGCGGGTGACGCAGCACTCGTCGGGCTCGCCGGGACGCTCCGCCAGGTGTTGCGCGCGAGCGACTCGCTCTACCGGATCGGCGGTGACGAGTTCGTCGTGGTCGCCCCCTTCACGAGCGCCGAGGGGGCGGAGTCGATGCTGCGGCGAGCGATGGCGCTCGACGGCCCCTCATTCAGCTGGGGGGTGGCGAGCCTCGCCACCGTCGGTCCCGAGGCGCTGGCGCAGCCGAGCCTGCTCGTCGCCGCCGCCGATGCCGCGCTCTACGACTCCCGGGCGAGGCGGCGCTCCACCACAACCTCCCTTGCCCTCCCGGCGACGAGCGTGGCAGCCGGAGCTGCCGCTGCCGTCGGGCCGGCGGCGGCCGACGATTCCTCAACGGTGATGCCGGGCGCCGCCGCCGCTCCCTCCAACGACGCGGCCGGAGCGCCCTCGGGAGCGCAAGCCCCTGATCCGCCCTACCGCCAGCGGCGAGTGAGAGGCCGCGGGGCGTCCACCTCCGCCGGCCTCGGCACCGTGGCCGCCGTCCTGCTCGTGGTCATCGGCGCGCTGAGCGTCGCGCTCTCGCTCGAGAGCGACTCCACCCCGGGCGTCGGCTCGGCGTTGACCGGAAACGGGGGCGGTGCGCCAGTGCCGTTCGCGATCGGCAGCGGCAGCGCCGGGCACCACCATCACACCAGCACGACCGGACGGGCGCCCACGGCGAGCCGGCTCACTGGACGACGAGGGGCCACCGGCGGCTCCGCGCCCGAGCGTGCCGGCTCTGCGGGCGCTGCGCCGGGCGCCCGCCCGCGCCGCACGAGCGGGAGCGGAGCTGGCGCAGGCTCCGGAGCTCGCACGAGCTCGGCGCCGGCCGGCTCCACTCACGGCGGGTCGAGCCCGAGCCCGCAAGGAGGCTCGCCGGTCGCGGGGTCCGGCTCGGGCACTGGTGCGGTCCTCGACATCGCACCGGTGCCGCCGGCGGCCATCGGGCAGCCGGCTGCCGCCCCACGGCCCGTCCCAGGGCCGCCAGGTCCGGCCGCGCCCGCCCCCCACCGCCATCACGGGCCGGCCAGCGGCCATCCGGCCCGCCCTGGTCCGGCGGGGCACGGATTGCGAGCGCGGCAACCGGCGGGGCATCGCAGCTCCCGGGGCCGTCCGCGGGGCCTGCGCCACCACGGCCGCGGTGGCCGCCGCCGCGGTCACCACGGTGGCCGCTGAGCGGCTAGACACGTCGCCATGACGGCGACCGATCTCGACGCCGCGCTGGCCCGCTACATCCGCCCCGACACCTTCCCGCTCGGCATCCGGATGCTCGCTCCGGGCGAGCCGTTGCCCGAGGGGGTCCGGGTGCCGAGCCGCGACGTCGGGGAGCGATGGATCGTCTGCCAGTCGATCGGGATCGCACGGCGGTTCGGCTGGTCGATCGCCGTCGGCAAGGAGGACGTGATCTGCCCGCTTGCGTCGGTCGCCTTCGGCTTTCGCGCCGCCAACGCCCGCTACGACGCCGGGGAGGCCGCTCTCGGCATGTACTGCTCCGACGAGAGCGCGGCGAGGGCGCTCGAAGGTGCGACCTGGCGCTTCCCGACCGGCAGGTACGAGCGGCTCTGCGTGGCACCGCTCTCGCGGCTCACCTTCGAGCCCCACGTCGTGGTCGTCTACGGCAACAGCGCCCAAGTGATGAGGCTCGTCAACGCCGCTCTGCACGCCCGGGGCGGGCGGATCGAGAGCGCGTCGGGCGGCCGGCTCGACTGCGCCGAGCTCGTCATCCAGACGATGACGACGAACGAGCCGAAGGTCGTGCTCCCCTGCAATGGGGACAGGGTCTTCGGGATGGCCCAGGACACCGAGATGGCCTTCGCCTTCCCCGCCGAGCGTGCGGCCGAGATCGTCACCGGCTTGGAGGCGACCCACGCCGGCGGCGTGCGCTACCCGATCCCCGTCGCCATGCGATCGACGGTCACGATGCCCCAGCGGTACCAGGAGCTCCTCGCCTCACTCGACGAGCGCGCGGGCGAGCCGGAGTGAGCCGGCCTACTGCCCCACGATCGTCCCGGCGACCTCGCCGAGGCTGAATCGCTCGCCGTCAGGGCCCGGCGCCGTCCCCCTGATGACGACGGTGTCGCCGTCCTCGAGGAACGAGCGCTCCTCTCCGGAAGCGAGCCGCACCGGCTCGGTGCCGTTCCAGGAGAGCTCGAGGAACGAGCCCCGCTCCTCCCTCCCGTCCCCGGACACCGTGCCCGACGCCAACAGGTCGCCCGTGCGCATCGAGGCGCCGTTCACGGTCATGTGAGCGAGCTGCTGGGGTCCGGTCCAGTACATGACGCGGAACGGAGGCCGGGACACGACGGTGCCGTTCCACTCGATCTCGAGGGCGAGGTCGAGGCCCCACGGCTCGTCGACTCGCAGGTACTCGAACGGCTCGGGATCCTGGGGTGGTGGCGCGATCCGGGCCGCCTCGAGGGCGTCGAACGTCACGACCCACGGCGAGATCGACGTCGCGAAGGACTTCCCGAGGAACGGGCCGAGGGGAACGTACTCCCAGGCCTGGATGTCGCGGGCCGACCAGTCGTTGACGAGCACGATCCCGAAGGCGTGCTCGGCGAAGGCCGAGGTGGGGACCGGCTCGCCGAGCACGGAGGGCACGCCGATGATCACCCCCACCTCCGCCTCGATGTCGAGGCGGAGCGAGGGTCCGAACGCCGGCGCCGGATCGGAGGGAGCCTTGCGCTGGCCGGACGGCCGGCGGACGGGCGTCCCGGAGACGACCACCGTTCCCGATCGCCCGTGGTACCCGATCGGCAGGTGCTTCCAGTTCGGCGTGAGGGCGTCGCCGCCGGGCCGGAAGATCCGCCCCACGTTGCTCGCGTGCTGCTCGGAGGCATAGAAGTCGACGTAGTCGGCCACCTCGATCGGCAGGTGGAGGCGGACCTCGCCACGGGGCACGAGATGGGGCTCGACGTCGGGACGGTGCCGCTCGTCGGTGAGCAGCTCGGTGAGGCGGCTGCGGACCGAGCTCCAGCTCTCCCGGCCGAGCGCCATGAAGGGGTTGAGCGACGGGGCCGCGAACACCTCGTCCCCGAGCGCCCCTGCGCAGTCGAGCACGTGGTCCCCGATCGCGACCCCGACCCGGCGCCGGCTCACCGGCTCGTCGAGGCGGGAGAAGACGCCGTAGGGGAGGTTCCCGACCGGGAAGCCGGACCCCTCCGGGACCGGAACCCAACTCGCCGCGCTCATCGCCGCCCCGGCGCGCCGGCGGTGCCCGCCGCGCCGGGCACCCGCTCATCGAGGCACCCGAGCTCGACGAGGTCCTCGACCGGCTCGCTCGTGCTGCACGAGCCGTAGGAGACGAGCAGGGCGCGGGCCCGCTCGGCACGAGCGGCCGGCATCTCGATCGCCTCCCGCACGAGGGCGCTGGCGTCGCTCGAGCACAGCACCGCCGCGACCTCCCCGGGCGAGGCTCCGGACACCGCCCGGGCAGCCGCGAGGAGCAGGTTGAGGAACCCGTGGTGCTCGAATCCGGTCTGTTCGTCGCGATAGCGCACCGCATGATGGAGCCCTGCCGTCGCCTTGCAGGCGACGGCGGCGGCCGCGCAGGCGCACAGCACGTCAGCGAGCTGGGCTGCGCTCGGGAACAGCTCCGGCGTCATCCCACCACAGCGGATCTTGACGCCTGAACGCCCGCCGGTGGCAACGACGGCCTCGAGACCGCTTTGCCACCTCCCGGTCACGGGCAGCTCGGCGAAGACGGGCACGCCGGCCGGCAGGCTCGCAACGGGGAGCGCCGCTCCCTCGGCAAGGACGCCCTCGATCCCGGCGAGCTCGAGCCTCGGCTCCTCGCCGACCCGGCCGGCTGCCGCCTCGATCGCGCCCGAGTCGAGCGGGGAGACGATGAGCGAGAGGGCGAGCCGGTCGTCGGGCCGCAGGCAGGCGACCAGCTCCTCGAGCCGGCTCGCCGGGCAGACGAAGCGATGGCTCAGCACCTCGCTCCCGGCAGCCTGGTCCGCCCGGTGCCGAGCGAGCGCCTCGGCCATCGGGAGCTGTGCTGGCGGGAAGAGGCCCGCATCGTCGACCAGTCCGGCGAACAACACTGGTGTCGGCACGGCAGCGACGCTACTGCCCGAGGGGGCGGGTCGGGTCGCTGCCGGGCCGCTGCCGCGGGCCGGAGCGGCGGTCGGGCCGGGGCGGTCACTCCTTCCGGGCGCGGCTCGGCGCGACCCGTCTCGCCTCGTCCGGCATCTTCGGGTACTGGGGCGGCCAGGGCGCGTCCGGGAGGCCCGCAGCGCGGTCGGACGCGGCCATCTCGAGGAGCGGCTCGATCGACTGAGGGAGGTCCCCGATCCCGGCCCACGGGTCGCCGTTGGCGGCCACCCACCCGGGCACGCTTCGCAGGGTGAGGTCGTCGGGCTCGACCGCCGGCACGTCCTCCCAGCGGATCGGCGTGCTCACCTGCCCTCCCGTGCGGGGGCGCACGGACCAAGCGCCGAAGACCGTCTTGTGGGGGGCGTTCTGGTTGAAGTCGACGAAGACCCTCTCGCCGCGCTCCTCCTTCCACCACGCTGCCGTCACGAGGTCGGGGTGGCGGCGCTCGAGCTCGCGCGCGAGGGCGAGGGCGGCCGCCCTCACCTCGACGGAGTCCCACCGAGGCTCGAGGCGCGCGTAGACGTGGATGCCGCGGTTGCCGGAGGTCTTCGGGTGCGAGGTGACCCCGAGCTCTTCGAGGAGGTCCCGGACGAGGAGCGCGACCGCCCGCACGTCGTCGATCCCCCGGCCCGGCTGGGGGTCGAGGTCGATCCGGAGCTCGTCGGCGACCTCGGGCCGCGAGGCCGTGTAGGGCCAGAGGTGGAAGCCGAGGCAGCCGAGGTTGACGGCCCAGATCACGTGCGCCATGTCCGCGAGGACGAGGGCGTTGGACTCCGTCCCGTTCGGCGTCGCGACCACGATCGTGCGCAGCCAGTCGGGCGGGTCTCGCGGGACCCGCTTTTGGAACCACGACTTCCCGAGCGCGCCGTCCGGGAACCGCTGCAGGAGGGCGGGCCGGTCGGCGACGGCATTGAGGAGCGGCCCCTCGATCGCGAGGTAGTAGTCGACGAGGTCGCCCTTGGTCGCCTGCGCGCCAGGGAAGTAGAGCTTCTCGGGGTGCGTGACCTCGACCTCGCGGCCGGCCACCTCCACGATCCGGCCCGGTGCCTCGGCCACGGCCTCCAAGCTAGGCCACCTCCGGCCCTGGCGGCGCGGACCGGGGGCACCTGCTGCATTGCGAGCGCCAGCAGACCCAACCGCCCAGCTGCGAATACGGCTCGACCCGCAAGTAGCGTCATGTGACTCGTGAGCACTGCCAAAGACCCCCCCAGCCACCTCGTCCACGGGATGACCCTCGATGCGGGCGACGGCGCGGAGCCTGACTGGCCACCACTGACCGAGAGCGAAGTGCGCCTCGTGCTCGGCGCTGCCGGCCTCGACACACCGGCCGTGATCGAGTGGCGCTCGCCCCGGCCCTTCTCGGCGGCAGCGCTCGTGCGAGCCGGCGACCGCTCGATGGTCGTGAAGCGCCACGACCTCCAGGTCCGGGACGCGAGGAAACTCGAGGCCGAGCACGACTTCGCCTCCTTCCTCGCCGGCAGGGGCATCCCGGTGCCACCCCTGCTCGCCCCGACGCTCGAGCTCGGAGGCTGCGCCTACGAAATTCTCGGGGTCGTGCCAGGCTGCGACAGCTACCGGGACGCCTGGTCGTGGACGCCCTACCGTTCGGGCCGCCATGCCGAGGCGGCAGGCCGGGCGCTCGCAGAGCTCCACCTCGCGAGCGAGGGCTACGACGGACGGCCGCGTCCCCCGGCCGCGCTCCTCGGCTCGACAACGGTCATCGACGCGGCCGACCCCGTGGCCGCCATCGAGCGGCTGTCTCGCTGCCTGCCAGGCCTGGCCGGCTTCCTCGCGCTCGAGGCTGGATGGCAGGAGCGGATCACGGCGGCACTGGCGCCGTTCCACGAGCGCTGGCGCCGGCACGCGCTCCACCTCGAGCCGCTCTGGGCTCACGGCGACTGGCATCCCTCGAACCTCTTCTGGACCGGCCCTGGCTCGGATGCCACCGTGAGCGGCGTGCTCGACTTCGGGCTCTGCAACCTGGCGACGGCCGGTTACGACCTCGCGGTGGCGATCGAGCGAGCCTGCGTCGAGTGGCTCGCACCGCCGGGCCGGCGCCGGGTGTTCGGCGACGACATGGCCGCCCTCGTGCGCGGCTACCTCGCCGTGCGGTCGCTCTCGTCCGAGGAGCGCTCGGCCCTTCCCCACCTGCTCCCGTTGGCGCACGTCGACTACGCGCTCTCGGAGATCGAGTACTTCCACGGGATCGTGGGCTCAGCAAAGAACACCCGCCTCGCCTACGAGGGCTACCTGCTCGGCCATCTCGCCTGGTTCGGGTCCGGCGCCGGGCGGGAGCTGTGCCGCCGGCTGGCAGAGATGCTCGGCGTGCCCTCGGAGCAGAGCTGAGGGCCGGCCGGCCCGGCCAGACACTAGACAGGCACCATGGCGCCGGTCGACGACCAGCAACAGCGCCCAGCGGCCCTCGGCGAACACGCCGTCGTCGGCGGCACCGGCGAAAGGGAGCTGAGGCTCCGGCGCTGGAACGACCGCACGGTCTGGGCCGTGACGGCGCTCGCCGTGGCCTCCGGCTTCGGCCAGTTCGGCGTCGTCGCCGCCCTTGGCAGCGTGGCCAAGTCCTTCGGCCACATCAGCCAGGGGAGCTCGATCGCCGACCAGGCGGGTCTGTCCGGCACCGAGCTCGGCATCGGGCTCGCCATCATCAGGCTCGCCTCCCTCGGGGGCCTGCCGCTCTCCGGCCTCGCCGACCGCTTCGGCCGGCGACGGGTGCTGATCGGCACGGTCACGCTCGGCCTTGCGCTCACGGCGCTCACCACTCTCAGCCCCGGCTACTGGTGGTTCGTCGTGATCTTCGCCCTCGGCCGGCCGTTGCTGAGCGCCACGAACGCCGTGAGCCAGGTGACCGCCGCCGAGCAGACGGGGTCACGGGACCGAGCAAAGGCGGTCGCGCTCGTCGCTGCCGGCTACGGGGTCGGCGCCGGCATCACCGCCATCCTCCACAGCCTGTTCCGGCACACCCTCGGCTTCCGGGGCCTGCTCGCGCTCTGTCTCGTGCCCCTTGTCCTCGTCCAGTTCGTCCGCACGAAGGTCCCAGAACCCGACCGGTACGCCATCGCCGCCGCCTCGCCCGAGCACGCGCTCCCCGTCTTCGGCGTCGCCGCCCTCCATGGCCGCCACGCGAGGCGCCTGTGGCTCGTGGTCGCCATCACCTTCATGATCTCGGTGATCACCGGGCCGGCGAACACCTTCGTCTTCCTCTTCGCGCAGAGCTTCGTCCACCTCTCGGGTGGCGTCACGGCGCTCATGGTCGTCGGAGCCGGCGTCTCCGGGCTCGCCGGCCTCCTTGCGGGACGCTACCTCGCCGACCGGGTCGGCCGGCGGCCGACGGCGGCTCTCGGAATGGCGGCGATCGCGGCATTCGGCGTCCTCACCTACACGGGCAGCGCAGCCGGCCTCGTCGTCGGCTACGTCGCGGGCGTCCTCGCCGGTGCCGTCCTTGCGCCGGCCCTCGGCGCCCTCGTGAACGAGCTCTTCCCGACCTCGGTGCGGGCCTCGGTGGCGGGCTGGGTCGTCGCCGCGGGTGTGCTCGGCGCCGTGGCGGGCCTGCTCGTCTTCGGCGCCGTCGCCGACGTGGGCAACCGCTTCGGCCTCTCGGCTGCCGTCCTGTTCCTCCCGAGCGCTCTCGCGGGCGCCCTGTTCTTCGCCCTTCCGGAGTCGAGAGGGCTCGAGCCGGAGGAGCTCGAGGCAGCCGGCTTTGCAAGGCTGGGCTCGCGCTGGCGATCGCTCCCGGACGAGGTCCCTTCCTCCAGCGAGTAGCCGGTCCTGCTCCCTCGGTCGGTCTCTCAGCGGTGGCTGCGTACGAAGGTGACGAAGGGGCCGGGACAACGAGCCGCACCGACCTCACGTGGGTCATCAACGCCTGAGCACTCTTGCGCGAGGCCTGCAACACGCCCGGCGACCTCGAGGTGGCCGCCAGCACGCTCGTCGTCCGCCTCGACCCTCTCTCTGCGCCCCGGCGGACCCGGGCGCTCGCTGCACTATGCGAGGAGCTCACGCCGCCGAGACCACCTATCCAGGCACCGACCTCATCCTGCGCTACAGCGTCAAAGACGCTCCTGGCATCGCATGAACTTCGTCACCATGTCCGGTGTCGTGGGCTCGAACTCGCTGCCCGGCGAGGCGGCGACGCGGTGCCGGCCGAAAGCGGGGTCTTCTGCCGGATTCGTCGGTCAGCCGGCCCAAGGTAGCGACGGAGCGACTCCAGCATGATCCTCGTGATGAAGCCCTCGGGGTCGTGGAAGCCCCCGAGCGGCGGATCGGATGCGGACGATGGCGGCGTTGTTGGACTCAGTTAGACGAGCTCGTAGAGCGGGCACGCGCCGTCAACGACCGTCTGCTTATGATCGAACGTCCCGGCCGCCAGGGCTGTGCCATCGGCTCTGCGCTCTTCGAGCGCATCCACCAGCCCTACGTACGGGAGGGCCAACGAACCGGAGCCCTGCGCTTCGGCGATCAACGCGCCATGGCCCTGGCCGGTGCACTCTGCCTCGTCGTCCATGCCGCCACCGGCTTCACCAACAAGAGCCTCCGCGGCCGTGTTGCCGGACTCCTCGGCTGCGACTACGGCTCGTCGCAGATGAGACGCGCCCGACGGCTGCTCGACACCCTCCCCGCGGCCGCGACGGCTGCTCCCTGGGCACGGACCGCTGGTCTCGTGGCCCTCTACCAGGGCGAAGGCGCGCGAACCTTTGTGGTCAGGGCACTGATGTGGAACGGCTTGTCAAGTGGGTCGCGGGACTTTCTGCTGAGGGCTTCGGGGCGCGTTGAAGTAAGGGAGGGCGGTCAAGGGTCGGCCGTAGGCCGAGCGAGGACAC
>DATGKK010000023.1:0-12975 GCA_035294725.1 Acidimicrobiales bacterium
CGGAACATCGGGAGCACGGCCCGGTACTCCTGGTAGAGGGCCAGCTCGACCTCGGCCTCGAACTGGTCCAGGTCTTCTTCGGCGCCCATCAGCTGCGTCCCCGGGGCTCCGAGCGGCTCACGGTGTCGCCGTCGTTGACCGCGTCCATGGTCTGGTCATGGTACCTGCCGCGCCGATCCGGCTGCTCGACCCGGCGTTGCGCACCGCCGACAGCCCGTCGCCACCAGCCGACCTCAGGCCCGCGCCTGGCGCTTCTCTTTGATCTTGGCCGACTTCCCGATCCGGTCACGGAGGTAGTAGAGCTTGGCGCGCCGCACGTCGCCTTCGGCGACCCGCTCGATCTTGGCGATCATCGGCGAGTGCACGGGGAAGGTCCGCTCGACTCCGACGCCGAAGCTCACCTTCCTCACCGTGAAGGTCTCGCGGACCCCGCCACCTTGCCGGCGGATCACGGCACCCTGGAAGACCTGGACACGCTCGCGGTTGCCCTCGACGACCCTGACGTGGACCTTCAAGGTGTCGCCGGGCGAGAACGGGGGGACGTCGTCGCGCAGACTGGCGCGGTCGACGAGGTCGGTCGGGTTCATGGCGGCTCTCGCTCCTTCGGAGTGGACGGCGACGTCGGTGGAGTCGGCCTGCAAGCCTAGCCGGTGGAGCCGAGGCTCTCGCCGCAGGCAGCGGGTCGGTTCGACGCGGGCACGCGCACCCCTGGCATGGCATCTCCAGACGAACGAGCGCTCGGGCACAGGATCACGAACCTTTGCTCGCCTCTCACTCGGAGGGGTCTGGCGCTCCTCGCCGGCGCTCAGGTCGACTCTGGCCTCCACGGACGTCGTCGCGTTGGCGGCGTGAACCTCAGTTCCGTCGAGCTGCCCATCGCGTACGAAGAACCGCTCGTCACCGTGACGTCGCATGACCTCGGTGAGGCGGTCGAACACCCGGGCGGCGCCGGGGCTCGACACAGCGGCACGCGCGCGACCGGATCACTGGCCAGGAGATCGACGACATCCGACGGCGCCCGCGGATGCGCTCCGAGCGAAGTCATCCGGGAGATGGCGACGCCGTCCTCCAACGCCGGAGAGCTCACGACTCCGGTCGAAGATCACATCCAGCGGGCTCCGGCATCATCACGCGCGCTGATCTCGACCTCGCGGCAGCCGCGACGATGTTCTCGGCAGGCCCGGGCGCCGCTCAGGCCGGGTCGTGCTCCTCGATGAGCCGTCGCTCCTCCTCGCTGAGACCGCCACGGGCCTCGATGAGATCGGGGCGCCGCTCGATCGTCCGCCGGAGCGACTGCGCCCGCCGCCAGCGGGCGACCTTGGCGTGGTCGCCGCTCAGCAGCACCTCCGGCACGGCCCAGCCCCGGAACTGAGCCGGGCGGGTGTACTGGGGGTACTCGAGCAGCCCCGCCGCGAAGCTCTCCTCTGTTGCCGAGGCCTCGTTCCCGAGCACGCCGGGCACGAGGCGGGCGGTCGCCTCGACGATGGCGAGGGCCGCCACCTCACCCCCGGCGAGGACGAAGTCGCCGACAGAGAGCTCGCCATCCACAAGGTGGTCGGCGATGCGCTGGTCCACCCCCTCGTAGCGACCGCACAGGAGTGAGAAGCCACCTCCGGCGACGAGCTCCTCGGCAGCGGCCTGGTCGAAGCGGCGCCCTCCCGGCGACATGAGGTACAAGGGGCGAACCGGCCCCAGGAGCTCGACCGCAGCGAAGACTGGTTCGGGAGCGAGCACCATGCCGGCCCCGCCACCGAACGGGGCGTCGTCGACGGATCGGTGCGGGTCCTGCGCCGCCGAGCGCAGGTCGTGCACCCGGAGGTCGAGCAGGCCCTGCCGCTGGCCCCGGCCGAGGATGCTCGTCTCGCAGAACGAGCGCACCGCCTCGGGGAAGATCGTGAGGATCTCGATGCGCAGGCGGGCTTCGCCCATTGCCGTCACTCGAACAGACCGGGCGGGCCGTCGACGACAAGGCGGTCGCCCCGGCGCTCCACCACGAAACGGAGCGGCACGAGCCACCCTGCCTCCCCGACGAGGAGGTCGCTCGCGGGGTTGGCCTGGACGGCGGCCACCCTCCCCCGGCTCACGCCGCCCACCTCGACGACTTCCAAGCCGATCAGCTCGTGGACGAACAAGGCGTCGGGGTCCTCCACCGGCTCGGCGAGAAGGACTGCTCCGCGCAGCCGCTCTGCGGCCTCGCGCCCTGCCACGCCCTCGAACTGGACGATCAGACGGCCCTGGTGCGGTCGAGCCTCCGCCACGGTGAGGGTCCCGCCGGCAGGACCGGAGAGGTGGAGCACGGCGCCGGGGGCGAAACGCTCCGGCCGGTTGGAGATCGCGGCCACGACGACCTCGCCGGACAGACCGTGGGGCCGCGCGACGCGGCCGACCTCGAGCAGCCCGGGAACGCCCCCGTCAGCCGTCGACGATGTCGACAAAGGCGTCCCGCCCGTCGGCGGCGGCCGCCGCCCTCACGAGCGTGCGCAACGCCTGGGCGGTGCGGCCGCGACGACCGATGATCCGGCCCATGTCCGGGGGAGCGACGTGGAGGTCGAGGCGGAGCTGGCCCCGGCTCTCGCGCGCCTCGATGACGACGGCGTCCTTGTCGTCGACGATGGACCGTGCCAGGTGATCGAGGACCCGCTCCGCCCGGCTTGCTGCCGGACGGGCGTTCGCGGCCGGGAGCACGCCCTCGTCGGGGAGGTACTCGTCGCTCTGGATGTCGAGATCCTCGCCGTCGGCCGCCTCCTCGAAGCTCGAGAAGTCGGGCTGCTCGAATGCCGGGCTGGCCGGCATCTCGTCGGTCATCGCGCTCAGGCCTTCTTGGCTGCGGTCGCCTTCGCCGCCGCGCGGTCACGCGAGCGGCTGGAGGGCTGCCTCGCAGGCTTCCCCGCCTGGTACTCCCCCCAGACGCCCGAGATCTCGAGCAGCTTGCGGACCGTCTCGGTGGGCTGCGCACCCTTCGTCAGCCACTCGAGCGCCCGCTCGTTCTTCACGTTGATCTCTGAGGGCTCGGAGCGCGGTGCGTACGTGCCGACGATCTCGATGAAGCGGCCGTCTCGTGGCGAACGGCTGTCCGCAGCCACGATGCGGTAGGTCGGCTGCTTCTTCTTGCCCACCCTCATCAGGCGGAGCTTGACACTCACTGGTTGCCTCTCTTCCTAGCTCTCACTGTCGACATCATCGCCGCGCCGGGCACCTTGTGCTGGCGGCCTCATCGGTGGCGGGCCGGCGGGGTCACCCGGCCGCCCTTCTTCTTCCTCGCCTTGCCGCCCGCCTTCTTGCCCCGTCCCGCGCCGCCGCCGAGCATCCGGTTCATCGGGAGCGAGCGCATCATCTTCTGCATCTCCTTGAATTGGCGGAGAAGGTTGTTCACCTCGGTCGTCGAGGTGCCGCTCCCGTGCGCGATGCGCAGGCGGCGGGAGCCGTCGATGAGGGCCGGGTCGTCCCGCTCGCCCGGGGTCATCGAGTGGATGATCGCCTCGATCTTGGCGACGTCGCGGTCGTCGATCTTCGCGTTCTTCACTTCCTTCGGCACGCCGGGCAGCATCCCGAGCACGCCGGTGAGCGGGCCCATCTTCTTCAGCTGCTGGAGCTGCTCGAGGAAGTCGTCGAAGGTGAAGCGGCCGGCCTGCAGCCGCTCGACCGCCTTCTCGGCGACCTTCTGGTCGTACTCCCGCTCGGCTCTCTCGATCAGGCTGAGCACGTCGCCCATCCCGAGGATCCGGCTCGAGAGCCGGTTCGGGTGGAAGACCTCGAAGTCAGACGGGCGCTCCCCGGTGGAGACGAAGGCGATCGGCTTGCCGACGACCTGCTTCACCGACAGCGCGGCACCGCCCCGAGCGTCGCCGTCCACCTTGGTCAGGATGACGCCGTCGAGGGCGAGGGCCTCGTTGAAGGCCTCCGCCGTCTGCACCGCGTCCTGGCCGGTCATGGCGTCGACGACGAAGAAGGTGTAGTGGGGGTGGACCGCCTCCGAGATGCGCCGCACCTCGTCCATGAGCTCGGCGTCGACGTGGAGCCGGCCGGCCGTGTCGACGATGAGGACGTCCCGGCCGAGCCGCTCGGCCTCGGCGAGCCCCGCGCGGGCGACGGCCACCGGGTCCGTCGGCTCGGAGAAGACGCCGACGCCGACCATCGACCCGAGGACCCGCAGCTGCTCCACGGCGGCCGGGCGCTGGAGGTCGGCGCCGACGAGGAGCGGGTTGCGACCCTGCTGCTTGAACCAGCGCGCGAGCGAGGCCGCCGCCGTCGTCTTGCCCGCCCCCTGGAGGCCAGCCAGGAGCACCACCGTCGGGGGCCGGGAGGCGTAGGTGATCTTGAGCGCCTCGCCGCCGAGGGTCGCCGTGAGCTCCTCGTTCACGATCTTGATGACCTGCTGGGCGGGGGTGAGGCTCTTCGAGAGCTCGGCTCCGGCGCAGCGGGCGCGGATGCGCTCGACGAGGTCCCGCACGACGCCGAGGTTGACGTCGGCCTCGAGGAGCGCGACGCGGATCTCGCGCAGGACCTCGTCGACCTCGGCCTCGCCAAGGCGGCCGCGGCCGCGAAGGCGCGTGAGGATGCCGTCGAACCGATCGGTGAGGGTCTCGAACATGAGCCTTCTCAGGTTAGTCGGCCCGGCACGAGGCCCCGGGAGGCCTCCTCGCTAGGGTGCTCGCATGCCAGCGCACACCGAGAGGGACGAGACGATCGAGGTCAACGACGGCGCCTTCCGGGCTCATCTCGCCCTGCCCCCGGCCGGGAGCGGCCCCGGTCTCCTCCTGCTCCAGGAGATCTTCGGGGTGAACGACTTCCTCAGGGGCAAGGCGGCGGAGCTCGCCGGCCTCGGCTACGTCGTGCTCGCCCCTGACGTCTTCTGGCGGGTCGAGCCTGGGCTCGACCTCCCACACGACGAGGCGGCGCTCGAGAAGGGCTTCGCCGTCGTCGGCCGCTACCAGGCCGAGGTCGACCAGGCGACGAAGGTCGCCGACCTCCTCGCGGCCCTCGGCCACCTCCGCTCGCTGCCGGAGACCTCCGGGAGGAAGGTGGGGGTGATCGGCTACTGCCTCGGCGGCCTCCTTGCCTACCTCGTCGCCGCCGAGGGCGACCCTGACGCCTGCGTGTCCTACTACGGCTCTGGGATCGCCAACCTCCTCGACCTCGCGGGGCACATCGAGTGCCCGGTCCTGTCCCACTTCGGCGGCAAGGACCCTTACATCCCGGCCGACCAGGTCGAGCGGATCAAGCAGGCCTTCGAAGGGCGCGACGACGTCACGGTGCGCGTCGAGCCGGATGCCGGCCACGCCTTCGAGAACCTCCTCGCACCCCAGTTCGCCGTGCCGGAGGCGGCTCGGCGCTCCTTTGCTGCCACCACGGAGTGGCTCGCCGCGAACCTCGCCTGAGCTGCCGGGGAGCCGGCGGACCTGCCCCGGGATCAGGCAAAGAGGGCGTCGACGAACTCCTTCGCGTCGAACTCGACGAGGTCCTCGACCGACTCGCCGACCCCGACCAGCTTGATCGGCAGCCCCAGCTCGGAGCGGATCGCGAGCACGACGCCGCCCTTCGCGGTGCCATCAAGCTTCGTGAGCACGATGCCGGTGACCCCGACGGCCTCGGTGAACTGCCGCGCCTGCACGAGGCCGTTCTGGCCGGTCGTGGCGTCGATGACGAGGAGCACCTCGGTGAGCTGGCCGGGCGGGCGCTCGGCCACCCGCCTCACCTTGCGCAGCTCCTCCATCAAGTTGACCTTCGTGTGGAGCCGGCCGGCCGTGTCCGCCAGCACGAGGCTCGCCCCGCGGGCGGCGGCGTGCTGGACGGCATCGAAGATGACCGAGGAGGGGTCGGCCCCCTCCGAGCCGCGGATGATCGTCGCGCTCGCCCTCTCGGCCCAGGTCTCGAGCTGCTCACCGGCGGCCGCGCGGAAGGTGTCGCCCGCCGCCATGACCACCCGCTCGCCGGCGGCCCGCTCACGGGCCGCCACCTTCCCGATCGTCGTCGTCTTGCCGACGCCGTTCACCCCGACGAAGAGCCACACCGTCGGGCCCTCGCCCTCGCCGTGGCGGAGGTCGGGGCTGTCCCCCTCGAACAGCGCCTCGAGGCCGGCGCGAAGGGCGGCGAGGAGGGCCTCAGGGGTCCGCTCGATCTCGCCCGAGCGGACCTGGGACCGCAAGTCGTCGAGCACCCTCGTCGTCGTCGTGATCCCCACGTCGGCGAGGATGAGGGCCTCCTCGAGCTGCTCGAGCGTGGCGTCGTCGACGCCGCGCCCCCGGATGCCGTCGAGGTACCCCCCGATGAGCGCCCGGGCACGGCCGAGCCGCTCGCGAAGCGCAGGGGCGCCCGGCGCCGCCTCGAGGGTCGCGGCCCCTGGCGGCGCAGGGGCGGCGGCAATGCCCGCTGCTCCTGCCTGCTCCCCGACCTCGGGCGCGAAGGAGCTCTCGGCCGGGGCCGCCTCGACGGCGCCGGGCCGTGCGGTGAGCGACCGGGCGGAGCCCCTCCGGCGGGCCGACCGCGACCCGGCCACGAGGCCGGCGCCGGCGAGGAGCAGGACGGCGACGACGATGAGGACGATGGCCAGAGCCGGCATGGCCCGGGAAGCCTATCTGTGGCCACCTCGTGCCTCGCCCCGGGGTGCACGGGCTCAGGCGGGGGCGGCTGCCTCCTCGAGGGCGTCCCGCAGGCGCTCGCTCACGACCTTCGAGGCGCCGCCGGGCTGCATCGTGACGCCGTAGATGACGTCGGCCGACTCCATCGTCCGCTTTTGGTGGGAGACGATCACGAGCTGGGCCTCGGAGCGGAACTCCTCGACGAGGTCGAGGAACCGGTGCAGGTTCACGTCGTCGAGCGCCGCCTCGACCTCGTCCATCAGGTAGAAGGGCGAGGGACGGCTCCTGAACACGGCAAACAGGAAGGCGAGGGCGACAAGGGAGCGCTCGCCGCCCGAGAGCAGCGTGAGCCGCCGGACGTTCCTCCCGGCGGGACGCGCCTCGATCTCGACGCCCGAGGAGAGCGGGTCGTCGGGCTCGAGGAGGCTGAGCCGCCCAGTGCCGCCCGGGAAGAGGGTCGAGAAGAGCTGTGCGAAGTGCCCGCTCACGTCCTCGAACGCCTCGCTGAACAGGCTCACGATCTCCTCGTCGACGGCCGCGATGACCCGGTTCAGGTCGCGCCGGGTGGTGCGGACGTCCTCGAGCTGGCCGCTCAGGAACCGGTCGCGCTCCTCGAGGGCGGCCAGCTCCTCCATCGCGAGCGGGTTGATCGGTCCGAGGAGGCGCAGCTCCCGCTCGAGCTCGCGCACGCGCGCTGCCGGGGCGATGCCCGGCGGGAGCTCCGGGCAGCTCGCCGCGAGCGCCTGGTCAGGCTCGACGTCGAGGTCGCGGCGGATCGACTCGAGCGTGGTCTCGAGCCGCACGCGCAGCTCGGCCCGCTCGAGCTCGCACCGCTGGAGCCGCTCCCGGGTGGCCGCCAGCTCTCGCTCCGCCGACGAGCGCTCGCTCCTCGCCGCCGCAAGGGCGGAGGAGAGCTGCGAGAGGGCCTCCTCGTGGCGCCGTCGAGCCGCGGCGAGCGATGCCACGGCGGCGTCGAGCTCCCCGGCGAGCCGGGCGAGCGCTCCCGCGAGAAGGGCGAGGGCACGGGCGCGGCGCTCGTGATGCCGGCGGCGCTCGGCGGCACCCTCCCGCTCGGCCTCGAGGCCGGCGAGGCGGCGCTCGATCTCGTCGCGCCGCCCGGCGAGCACCGCGATGCGCTCGGCGAGGCCGGCCGCGCGGACCTCGAAGTCGGCGCGAAGGGAGGCGAGCTCGCGTGCCTTCGCGTCGAGCTCCCTGCGGGCGGCCGACCGCTCTGCCTCGCGATCTCGCGCAGCCGACTCGGCCTGTTCCGCGACGGCGAGCATCGCCTGGCTCGCGGCCAGCTCGCCCTCGAGCCGCTCGGCGTGGCGAGCGGCCTCGCCGGCCCGCGCCTCGAGCTCCTCGACGTGGGCCTCCATCTCACGCCGCCGCCGAGCGGTCTCCTCGTGCTCGACCCGCACCTGGCGCTCCTCCGCCGCCGCCGAAGCGGCCGCCCTGCCCGCGTCGGCCGCCTCGCCTCGGGCCGCGGCCCAGGCCCGGCGGGCCTGCTCGGCGGCGGCGCCCGCCGCGCGGGCCGTCTCCTCCGCCGCCACGGCCTCTTTTTCCGCGGCCTCGAGCGCGGCCCGGGTCGCGCCGACCCGCCCGGCGCCGAGCCGCCACCCGCTCGGGGAGAGCCGGTCGCCCTCCGCAGTGACGACCACGAGGTCGCGGCTCGCGACGGCACGGTCGAGGGCGGCCCCGATCCCGCCCTCGCAGAGCACGACGCGGGCGAGGAGCCGGTCGAGGAGCTCGTCGACCAACGCGCTCCGGCCGCGGACCCGGCGGCGGAGGGCGTCAGGAGGCAGCGCCGCAGTGCCGGGGGCGGCCGGTGGGCCGCCGAGGGCGAGCACGGCTCCCGTGAGGCCGCGCTCGCGAAGGTGCTCGATGGCCCGGCGTGCCTCGACGGGGTCGTCGACCACGACGGCCGCCAGTGCCTCCTCCACGGCTGCCTCGAAGGCCCGCTCGCAGCCGGGGTCGATCTCGACGACGTCGAGGAGGGTGCCGAGGACGCCGGCCCGCCCGGCAAGGCGCTCGACCCCGGCTCGGGCGCTCGCCTCGTCGAGGGCTTGGCGGAGAGCGTCTGAGCGGGCCTGCAGGCCCTGGGACCGCTCGGACGCCTGCCGCGCCACCTGCTCGGCTGCGGTGACCGCCTCGGCAGCGATTCGTTCGCGCCCCTCTGCTGCCTCCTGAGCCGCCCTCACCGCCGCCAGGCCCGCCGCCAGCTCCTCGAGGCGGGCGGCGAGCTGCAGCTCCCGCTCCTCGAGCTCGGCTCGCTGGCGGGCGGCCGCCTCCGCTCGGGCAGTCGCCCGCGCGAGCTCCTCGGCGGCCCGGGCGCGCTCGGCCGCCACGGCATCCCGGGCACGGCGCGCGGCGAGGCTCCCACCCTGAGGGGCCGGTTCGCCGGGCCCCGCCGGCGAGAAGCGGCGGGCGAAGCTCTCCTCCATCGCCGCGAGCTCCCTCGCGGCGGTCTCGAGCAGTGCCTGCTCCGGCCCGAGGGCGGCCTGCGCCTCGGCGGCGGCGGCGAGCTCCCGGCCGAGCCGGGCCGCCTCCGCCTCGAGGGAGGACACGACGTCGGTCCCGGCGCTCGCCGCCAGCTCCGCCTCGACCCTCCGTCGGCGCTCGGTGACGACGTTCGCGACGCCGCGGGTGCGCTCCGCCAGCCGCTCGGCGAGGCCGTGAGCCGGCACGGCGTCGCTCTCCTGCTCGGCAGAAAGGGCCTCCTCGCCGGCCGCCACGACCTGGTCGAGGCGGGCGAGCTCGGCACCGAGCCGCTCCTCGCCTGCGGCCAGGCCGGCCCGTGCCCCCTCGTTGTCGTCGATGCGACGCTGGAGCGAGTCGAGCTCCCGCCCGGCGAGGTACCGCTTGAGCGCCTCGAGCTCCCCGGCGACGGCGCCGTGCCGGCGGGCCGCCTCTGCCTGCCGCTCGAGGGGGCGCAGCTGCCGCCGCACCTCGCGCAGGAGGTCCTGGAGGCGAAGCAGGTTCGCCTCGGTCGACTCGAGCCGCCGCTCCGCCCGCTCGCGGCGGCGCCGGAACTTGAGGACGCCCGCCGCCTCCTCGATGATCGCCCGCCGGTCCTCCGGCCGGGCGTCGAGCACGGTGGCGAGCTGGCCCTGTCCCATGATCACGTGCTGCTGGCGCCCCACCCCGGCGTCCGACAGCATCTCCTGGATGTCGAGGAGGCGGCAGGGCACCCCGTTCATCTGGTACTCGCTCTCACCGGTGCGGAACAGGGTCCTCGTGATCGTCACCTCCGCCAGGTCGAGAGGCAGGCGACGGGAGCTGTTGTCGATCGTGAGCGAGACCTCGGCCCGGCCGAGGGGTGGGCGCGAGGCCGTCCCGGCGAAGATGACGTCGTCCATCTTCGCCGAGCGGACGACCCTCGGCCCCTGGGCGCCGAGGACCCAGGCGACGGCGTCGACGACGTTCGACTTCCCCGAGCCGTTCGGCCCCACCACGACCGTCACACCGGGCTCGAACTCGAGCGTCGTGGGGTCCGCGAACGACTTGAACCCCCGCAGCGTGAGCGACTTGAGGTGCACAGATCGACCCTACTGCGAGGGCCGGCTCCGGCCTTGGACCTTGCGGGTCCGCCACGCCTCCCAGGCGGCGTCGGCGCCGAGCAGCACCGCAGCAAGCCAGACGAGGCTCGAGGCGAGCGTGAAGTGCGCCGGCCATCCCGCCCCCGGCAGGTAGCGGTTCACCAACTGGTGGCGGACGACCTCCGCTGCCCCGAGCAGCATGACAAGGGCAGCGCCCGCCGAGACGAGCCGCCGGCCCCGCCGGATGGCGAGAGCGACCAGCACCACGGCGGCGGCCACGAGTCCGTCGGCGAGGCCGGCGAGAGCGATGCCGAGCGCTCCGGAGAGCAGCACCCCGAGAACGACCTTCCACGGCTGTGAGAGCCCCGGAGAGCACGGAAGTGAGAGGTCGAGCTCGGGATGCTCCGGGGGGAGCGCGGTCGAGGCCACCGCCGGCAGCCCGGCTCCGGCAGGGCTGCCGGTGCCGTCGCCGCCATGCCCGACCGTGGCGGCGCCTGGCCGAGGACCAGCCCGGCGCCGGCGGCGCGCGAGCACGAACGACGAGAGGGCGATCGCGAGGCAGGCCGCGACCCCGAGCGCGGAGAGGACGAGCGACCAGTCGACAAGGCGTTGGGGGGCGAAGGTGAGCGTCACCTCGAACGGCCGCCCACGGGGCACTCCGCCAGAGCCGGGATGGACGACCCACCCGTTCGCGAAGCCGTCGACGAGAAGGTGCTCGGTGAGGCTGCCGCCTCCCGCGACCGAGGCCGTCCAGCCCTTGTTCGTGCTCTCGCCGAGCACGAGGACGAACGGCGAGCGTGCCCCGCTCACCCGGACCGTGGCCGAGGTCGAGCTCGCCGAGAGGACCTTCACCACGGGCGCGGAACCGGGCGAGCCGGGCCTCGCGACGCCCGGTGGGGCAAGGGTCCCCGGAGCTGGCTCCCGCATGGGCGCGCCGCCCGGTGCGGAGTCAAGTGCGAGCTGGTCGAGGTTGATCCCGGTGAGGGCGCCGGGAGCCGCCTGGAGGAGGTTCACGCCCCGGCCGAGCCGGATCCCGCCGCGATCCGAGCCGCAGGTGGACACGGTGAGCCCGTAGCCGCCAAGGGCATCCGCCGTCGTGCCGGTGATGCGGAGCGGCACGGCGCGGCCGTCGATGCGCAAGAGGTCGTCCCGGCAGAGCGAAGGGATCCTCTTCGGCGTGCGCTCGAGCGGCACCCCCGGCATCGAGACCTCGGCGATGCCGATGGGCAGGGCCGTCTCGAGGGAGGTCTCGTAGCTCAAGGTGTTGCGGAGGGCGACCTTGGCGAAGGTGAGGCGGAGGACGCTGCCGGTGACGGGAGCGAAGCTGATCGGCACCCTCGTGACCGAGCCGGCGCCCTTCGTGACCGGGATCGGCGGGAGCTTCACCGTGCGGGTGACGCCGCCCGCCGACACGAGCACCTCCGTGGGCCGGGAGTGCTCGGCGTCGGAGGAGACGGTGAGCACCATCCGGTCGAGCGTGATCGGGTGCCGGAAGCGGTACTGGAGCCACGACCCGACGTCCGCGGCCGCGCCGAGGCCGGGCATCCACACCGTCTTCCGGTCGCCGTCGAGCGTGGCGCTCGCCGTCGCCTGCAGGTTCCCCGGCATCCGGCTCGACGAGGTGGCGGCCACGACGAGCGCGTTCGTGCGGCCGAGGAGCCGGTCGACGACGTCGTCGGGCACCCTGGTCGAGATCCTGGCAGTGCCGGTGAGCGAGAAGGCCCGCGCCACCGGCAGCGTGAACTGGCGCACGATCGCCCGCTCGGGGCTCTCGCGGGGCGGCACGGGGGCGACCCGCTCGCGCGTCATCACGATCACGAGGCGATCCGAGATCGAGCGGGCACCTGCGTGCGCGAGGAGGTCCGACGGCATCGCGATGACCTGGCTCGCCCGCAGGTTGCCCACCCGGACCTCCGCGAGGCCGACGAGGCTCGCTCCGACCGGCGGAGGCGTCGAGGGGTTCTGGACCATGTTCGTGCGGTCGACGCGGATGCGCAGCGTCCGGAAGCTCCTGCGGGGGAAGGCGATCACCTCGCCGCTCGGGGTGCGGGACTCGGGGCCGAGGTCGACGGTGATGGGATGGCGGCCGTCGAAGGTGAGCGTCACCCGCGTGAGGTACTGGTTCGTGAGCCAGGACGCGTTCCTCTCCGGGAGCGGCTGCACGAGGGTCACGCTGTCGGCGCTCACCCGGTGGCGCGCCGTCACCTGCCACCACTGGCCAAGCAGGGAGGAGCCGACGGTGCCCTCCGTCTCCCAGGCCGTGGCGAGGCTGCCGTCGATGGCGTTGGCGGGGCGCCACTCCGGGCGCAGCGTGAAGGCGGTCCCGTAGGAGGACGCGGTCACCGAGGCGACGTTGCCGCGGAGCACGGAGGTGGTGAGCGCCGAGCTCCCGCTCGCCGGGAAGAGGTCGAAGCCCGGGTCGTTCACGACGAAGGCCGTCGGCCGCTCGCTCGCGGTCTCGGTGTAGCCGGTGTTCTCCGAGAGGCTGTTCCACTCGAATGCCTGCTTGCGGTTCGTGTCGGTGAGCACGAGGACGGCATCGTGCCCGTAGACCTCGCGGGCGAGGGAGTGGTCCCAGTCGAGCGTGCCGGCGTAGAGGATCGTCGGGTTGCCGGCAAGCAGGCCGAGGTCCGCCGCGTCGACGATCCCCATGTTGTCGCCGGCGATCACGAGCGGATCGGCGAGGCTGTCGGCTCGCAGCACGGGCCGAGGGTCGCTCACCGGGTAGACCGCGAGCGGCGGCGTCGACGGGTACCCCGGAGGCAGGTCGAAGTAGGTCTCGTCGTACATCGGCAACGACGGCAGGTTGACCCGGGGTGAGCCGAAGTAGACCGGCCGGCCGAGGCCGGGCGGGACGGTCG
>DATGKK010000024.1:0-13914 GCA_035294725.1 Acidimicrobiales bacterium
ACGTCCTCCTCCACCTCGAGTGCAAGCTGGGCGATCTGCTCGTCGTCGACGGGACGGTTCTTGCAGGCCGCTCGCACGCCGGCTGCCACCTTGGCCCGCTCGAACGGCTCGCGCTGCGCGGACCGCTTGAGCACCCACAGGATCGCCTCGCTCGCCCGCTCGTAGGTCGTGAACCGGCGCCCGCAGGTTGCGCACTCACGGCGCCGGCGGACCGCCTCGCCGCTTTCCACCTCGCGTGAGTCGACGACCCGGTCGTCGAGGCCTGCGCACCAGGGACACCTCACACACCGACGGTACCTCGGAGGGGTGGCCGAGATGGCGGCGATCAGGCCGGGATGAAGAGGCGGTCGCCGGGCTGCAGGGTGCCCCCACCGAGCTCCGCCTCGAGCCGGTCGACGAGCGGGCGGGGGTCTGCGCCGGGCTCGGCCCTGAGGGCGATCGACCAGAGCGTGTCACCGGGTCTCGCGGTGTAGACGAAGCCGCCCCTCACCGCCGTCGATCCCGGCAGCATCACGACGTGGACGGCGTTCGCCGATGCCGCCAGGGCTCCGACGGCGAACCAGCTCGCCGCGAGGACGGCGAGGGTGGCGGCGCCGGGGAGGAGGCGCCGCAACCCTCGCGACCGTGCCCTCGCCACCGCGGGCTTGCGAGCGGTGGCGACCCGGCGGAGGCTCCGTAGGGACGGCTCCTCGGCGAGATGGCGCACGGGCTCGGCAAGACGGGCCTCACGGTGTCCGAGGGAGCGCTGCGACCCGCCCCGGACCGACGAGCCCTCGCCCGGCTGGCGAGGGGGCGCCCCGAGCAGGTCGACGTCCGCCCGTCCCGACCGCGCCGGCTCGGCGCGAAGGGCGCCCGCCCGGCGAGCGTGCAGTGCGGCGAGCTCTCGCTCGAGCCAGGCGTCGGCATACGCGCGAGGTGCGTCGTCCTCGCTCGCTCCCCCGGCCCCGGACACCGAGCCGCGGGGCTCGAGCCACAGGCGCTTGGCTCGGGGCGGGTACGCGAGGAGCTCCTCGGCGAGGACGTTCCAGCCGCGCTCCCCGCCGGCTGCGTCGCCGTTCGGGCCCGCGTCGGCGGCAGTGGCCCCCTCGCCGACGGGCTGGAGCGAGGCCATCCGGCCCGCCCCCGCGCCCCTGGCTCGGCGTGCGCGCTCGGCCTCGGGTTCGTAGCGCCGCTCAGCAGCTGCAGCCATCACGTCCTCCTTCGATCACGTACACGTGTTCGATATCGTCATCGAACCACGAACACCCGTTCCCTGTCAACCCGAAAGCGAACGGGTGTTCCACGAATGGGTGTTCCACGAACGAATGTTTGCCTTCGCGGCGTCGGGGGAGTAGGGTCGGCCCGTCCGACCACGAGAGGAGACCGGCATGGCCGAGGCGACGCTCGCCGGCAAGAGGCGGCTGATCCTGGAGTTCATCGCAGAGCAGATCCGCCAGCGGGGCTACCCACCGTCGGTGAGGGAGATCGGCGAGGCTGTCGGCCTCACCTCCTCCTCCACCGTGCACGCCCACCTCCAGGTCCTCCAGCGGGAGGGCTTCTTGCAGCGCGACCCGACCAAGCCGCGCGCCATCGTCGTGAACTTCGAGCCGAGCTCGGGCGCCGCGATGGGCGTGCGGCCGGCCGTCCACGTGCCGCTCGTCGGCGACGTCGCGGCCGGGACCGGGGTCATCGCCGAGGAGAACCTGGAGGAGGTGCTCCCGCTGCCCGAGGACTTCACCGGGCGCGGCGAGCTGTTCATGCTCCGGGTGCGAGGCGACTCCATGATCGAGGCCGGCATCCTCGAGGGTGACTACGTCGTCGTACGCCGCCAGCCGGACGCCGAGTCGGGCGACATCGTGGTCGCGGGCATCCCCGGCGACGAGGCGACCGTGAAGACCTTCAAGCGGCGGCGCAACAAGGTCGTCCTCGTTCCCTCGAACCCGAAGATGAGTGAGATCGAGCTCCGCCCCGAGGAGGTGACCGTCTACGGCAAGGTCGTGACGGTGCTCCGGCGCCTGTGAGCTCGGCCACCCTGCCATCGCCCGCACGGTACGGGAGGGGTGTATCAGCCGCTCATGACCTCCGGGTTTGCCCCGATCCAGCTTGTCGATCCCCCAAGGTTCGCCTCGGTCAAGATCACGTCGTCGCCGCCGCGTGCCGGGGATCGGCCAACCCGCAGCCTGGCTCGAACCCGGGGATCTACGGGCGGAAGGTAGAGAGCCGCCGAGCTCCGTAGGTGGTCCGCGAGGCTCCGCCTTCCGACGTCCCGCTCACCGCCGGTTCAAAGGGTCCGGGAGCTCTCCGACGCACTGATCCGCAGTCAGCCGTGATCGCTCTACGGCAGGATGACGGACCTCAGCACCTCGAAGGCGCGACCGAGCTGATCGACCGGGACGCGCTCGTCGGCCTTGTGGGCCACGGTCGGCTCCCCGGGACCGAAGTTGGCCGCCGGCACGCCGTGCTGCGCGAACCAGCTCACGTCGGTCCAACCGAGCTTGGCTCGAGGCGGGGCGCCGCTCGCACCCACGAGCCGGGCGAGCACCGGGTGGCCGAGGGCGGGCGGAGCTGCTGCTGCCTCCTCCTCGAGCGTGACCTCGAGGTCTCCCGGCGGGATGCCCGCTCGACCGGCAGCCTGCTGCATGAGCTCGCGCACCGCTGCGAAGGCCTCCGCGGCGGTCCGGTCAGGGGCGAAGCGGTGGTTGAGCACGAGCCGAGCCGCATCGGGCACGACGTTGTTCGCCACCCCGCCGGAGACCGACACCGCCTGCAGCGCCTCGCGGTACTCGCACCCGTCGACGACGGGCCGGCGCTCCTCGTAGCGGGCCACAGCCTCGATGAGCGGGGCGAGGAGGTGGATCGCATTGCGCCCGGTCCACGGGCGGGCGGTGTGGGCTCGCTCTCCTCGTACCTCGGCCACGACACGGAGGACACCCTGGCAGCCCGCCTCCACGACCGCGCCAGTCGGCTCGCCGAGCACGGCGGCGTCGGCTTCGAGCCAGGTTCTGTCCGCCTCGGCCACCTCCGCCAGCCCCGAGTACCGCCGGTCGACTTCCTCGCACGCGTAGAAGACCCAGGTGAGGTCGGTCTCGAGTCCTGCCGGCGCGCCTCCGGCACGTCGGGACTCCCCGCAGACGAGGCGGCAGAGCTCGATGAAGACGGCGTCTCCACCTTTCATATCCGCCGCTCCGAGACCCCACAGCACGCCGTTCTCGAGGCGGGCGACCTCGTTGCCGTTGGCCGGCACGGTGTCGAGGTGGCCGGCGAGCACGAGCCGCTGCCCGAGTCCGAACGTGGTCCTCGCCACGACGTTGTTGCGGATCCGTCGCACCTCGAGCACGCCCTCGCCGATCCCGGCGAGCCGGCGCTCGACGAAGGCGGCGATCGCCTCCTCATGGTGGCTCTCGGAGGGGATGTCGACGAGCTCAGCGGTGAGCCGCGCCAGCTCGCCCGGGTCGATCGACCCGGCGGTCACGCCGACACTCCGTGGGTGCGGAGGATCGCGTTCAGCTGCGACTTGTCGTGGCGCTCACCCTCGCTCAGGCGCCGTAGCACGAGCACGCAGGGAAGGTAGAACTCACCGCCCGGCAGCTCGCGCCGGCGGGAGGCGCCGACCGCCACGGACCAGGGCGGCACGACACCGCGCGACAGCTCCTCTCCGGTCTCGCCGTCGATCACCGGGATCGAGGGGTTGAGGATCGTGCCCTCGCCGAGAACGGCGCCGCGGCCGATCCGGGCGCCCTGGGTGATCATGCACCGGCTGCCGACGAGGACGTCGTCCTCCACCACCACGGGAACGGCGTTCGGCGGTTCGAGGACTCCGCCGATCCCGACGCCACCGGACAGGTGGACCCGCTCGCCGATCTGCGCGCACGACCCGACGGTCGCCCAGGTGTCCACCATCGTGTCGGCGCCGACCCTCGCTCCGATGTTGACGTAGCTCGGCATCAGGACCGCCCCTCGGCCGATGAACGAGCCCCAGCGGGCTGAGGCGCCGGGCACCACCCGGACCCCGGCGGCCTCGAAGCCGTGCTTCAGCGGCACCTTGTCGGCGTACTCGAACGGACCGAGCTCCATCGTCGACACCGAGGAGAGCGCGAACAAGAGCAGGATCGCCTGCTTCAGCCACTCGTGCACGACCACCGTGCCGGCCTCGTCGATCTCGGCCACGCGCAGCTCGCCGCGGTCGAGGAGATCGATCGCGCGGGCGACGGCGCCGTAGGCGTCGGCATCGCCTGGACGGAGCCGGCCCGCCTCCCGCTCGCTCCAGAGCGACTCGATCTCCTCGCTCAGCTCGGCCACCTGGTGAGAGTACCGAGCGCGGCTCAACCGACGCCGAGCCGCTCGGCGACGAGCCGGAGGCGGTCGAGCGGCTGGACCACGGCAAGGCGGGTGTGGCAAGCACCGGCAGGCCCGTAGGCCTCTCCCGGGCTCGAGAGCACACCCGCACTCTCCGCGAGGAGCCGGGCGAGGGCGTAGCCGGGGCTTGGCGAGCCCGAGCCCGTCCGGAGGGCATCCGGCGCCGGCACCCAGAGGTAGAAGCCGCCCAAGGGCGGCTCGACGGGGATCCCGGCCGAGGTGAGGGTCGAGGCGAGGTAGCCGAGGCGGTCGGCGTACTCCCGTCGCTGGGCCGCCACACTCTCGTCGTCGTCGAAGGCGACGGCCGCCGCGTGCTGCACCGGCCCCGGCACCATGAAGCCCGCGTGCCGGCGGACGGCTGCGAGGTAGGCCACGAGCTCGGGGTCGCCGGCGTAGACGCCGGCGCGCACGCCGGCCAGGTTCGAGCGCTTGGAGAGCGAGTGGAGCGCCACCACCCCCTCCAGGCCGTGCTCGAGGATGGACCGGCCCCGTCCGTCGCCCCAGGTGAACTCGACGTAGCACTCGTCCGACAGGACGGCGACGCCGTGCGCTCGCCCCCACTTCGCGACCTCCCCGAGGTCTTCGAGCTGGCCTGCCGGGTTACCCGGCGAGTTGACCCACACGCACAGTGCCCTCTCGGCGTCCTCGGGGCTCACGGCCGCAAGGTCCATCGTGCCGTCGGCACGCAGCGGCACGGCGACGGCGCGACAGCCCGCGAGCCTCGCCCCCATCTCGTAGGTCGGGTAGGCGAGGGCGGGATGGAGCACCGTGTCCCGCTCCGGCCAGCGCAACCGGAGGAAGTGCGGCGTCCCGGCAACGAACTCCTTCGTGCCGATGCAGGCGGCGAGCTCCCGGGCCGGGTCGACCCGGAGGCCGAAACGGCGCTCGATCCACGCGGCGGCGGCCTCCCGGAGCTCGGGCGAGCCGGCGGCAGGCGGGTAACCTCGCTCGGCCCCGGAGGAGCCGAGCGCCTCGACCACCTTCGCCGGCGGGGGGTCGCACGGCGTGCCGATCGACAGGTCCACCATGCCGCCGGGGTGGCGGGAGGCCGCCTCAGCGAGCTCGGTCAGGTTGTCGAAGGGGTACACCGGGGGGACGAAGCCCGCCGGCTTCGAGCCCGCGCCGGCTCCGCTCGTCTCGCCCGTCATCGCTGCACGTACTCCGAGAAGCGCCGCGCCCCTCGCTCGTCCAACCTCGCCTGCACCTTCACGGTCTCTCCTTCGTACCTCTCGCCGACCACCTCGCCTTCCCGATGGATCGCCGCGACGACGTCGCCACGGCCCACCGGGACGGCGAGCTCGACCAATCGGTCCTCCGCCCGCAGCCGGTCCGCCACCCGGCGCAGCAGGTCCGGCACCCCCTCACCGGTGAGGGCGGAGAAGGCCGGGGCCCCGTCGTGAGCCGAGGCGAGCTTCGCCGCCGCCTCCGGCTCGACGTCGGCCTTGTTGACCGCCAGCAGCTCGGGGACCTCCCCGGCGCCGATCTCCGCCAGAACCGAGCGGACGGCGTCGATCTGGCCCTCCGGGTCGCGCGACGACCCGTCGACCACGTGGACGAGCAGGTCGGCCGCGATCACGACGTCGAGGGTGGCGTGGAACGCCTCGACGAGCTGGTGAGGGAGCTTGCGGACGAAGCCGACCGTGTCCGACATGAGCACCGCCTCGCCGCCCGGCAGCTCGAGGCGACGGGTACGCGGGTCGAGCGTCGAAAAGAGCCGGTTCTCGACCAGCACGCCGGCGTCGGTGAGCCGGTTGAGGAGCGTCGACTTGCCGGCGTTCGTGTAGCCCACGAGCGACACCGTCCGCAGCGCTCCCCTCCGCCGGGAGCGCTGCTGGGTCTCGCGCGTCGCCTCGAGGTCGCGAAGCTCGGCCTCGAGCTTGCGGATACGCCGCGAGATGCGGCGCCGGTCCTCCTCGAGCTTCGTCTCGCCGGGGCCGCGGGTGCCGATCCGCCCCGCCTGCTGCGACAGGCTCGACCCCTTGCCGCGCAACCGAGGGAGGCGGTACTGCGAGAGGGCCAGCTCGACTTGGGCTCGGCCCTCCTCGGTGTGGGCGTTCTGGGCGAAGATGTCGAGGATCACGGCCGTCCTGTCGATCGCCGTGCGCCCGAGCAGCCGCTCCAGGTTGCGCTGCTGGGCCGGCGAGAGCTCTTCGTCGAACACGACCGTGTCGGCATCGACGGACTCGCAGAGGGCTCGGAGCTCCTCGGCCTTGCCCCGCCCGATGTAGGTGGCGGGGTCGGGCGCCTCCCGCCGCTGCACGATGCGGGCGGCGACGTCCGCCCCCGCCGTGTCGACGAGCAGCGCAAGCTCGTCGAGGCTCGCCTCGACCTCGTCTGCGCTGCGGGGCCAGAAGACGACCCCGACGAGCACGATCTTCTCGCGGAACCTCCTGTCGATGAGGGTCACGGGGCACCCTCGATCTCGACCTTGACGAGCGCGACCCGGCGCGCAGGGCCGCTCAACGTCGCCTCGGGGGCCTCGAGCGCTCCCGAGAGGTCGACCACGAGGGTGCCTCCGGGGTTGTGCACCGGGACGCGCCCGCCGACGAGGCCGGCGGCTCGCGCCGCCGCGGCCGCCGCGCAGCTGCCGCTCCCGCAGGACTCCGTCAGCCCGGCCCCGCGCTCCCAGACGACGAGATCGAGCCCGCCGCTCCCGTCAGGGGCGACCGCCTCCACGTTCCGGCCACCCGGCACCTCCCGCTCGAGCCGCGGGCCGATCTCGCCGATCCGGACGCCCTCGAGGCTCGGCGCGAGCAGCACGAGGTGGGGGTTGCCGATCACGACCGAGCGCGCGTCGAGGCCCTCCACCTTCTCGGGCGGGCCCACCTTGGCCGGCCCCATCTCGACCGAGACCGGCGCGCACCCTCTCGCGGAGCGCGCCCCGACCTCGGCCCGCACGGCGCCGCCGTCGGTCTCGACGGCGACCTCGGGCCCGGCGAGGGCTCCGGCGTCGACAAGGGCGAGGGCGAAGCACCGAAGGCCGTTGCCGCTCGTCTCGGCCCGCCCGCCGTCGGCGTTCATGAGCTCCATCGCGACGTCGCCGCCGGATCGAGGGCTCCTCGCGACGATGAGGCCATCCGCGCCGACCCCACGGTGCCGGTCGCAGATCCGCCGAGCGAAGGAGGCGAGCGCCTCCCCCCCGGCGCCGGCGGCGAACGGCGCCGCGTCGAGCGCGATGAGGAAGTCGTTGCCGAGCGCCTCGTACTTGAGGAGGGTCACCGTCGTCACGGCCGGGCAGTCTCCCACCGCTCGATCACCCGGTCGACGAGCGAGGGGTCATCGGCCTCGAACCACTCCACCCGGGGATCGCGCCGGAACCACGCCTCCTGGCGCCGGGCGAAGCTCCGCAACCGGCGCACAGCACGCTCGAGGGCCTCCTCGAGCGACCAGCGCCCTTCGAGGTGGCCGAGCAGCTCCGCATAGCCGATGGCCTGCCGAGCCGTGCGAGAAAGGCCGCCCGGCGCGACCGCAAGCGCCCGCACCTCGTCGAGAAAGCCCTCCTCCATCTGGGCCACCAGCCGCTGCTCGAGCCGGCTCGCCAGGACCGCCCGGTCGAGGCGCAGCCCGACGACGAGGGTGTCGATCTCCGGGTAGGTGCGAAGGCCGGGGCCGAACTCCGAGAACCGGCGGCCGCTCCCCTCGGTCACCTCGAGAGCCCGGATCACGCGCCGCAGGTTCGAGGGCTCCATCCGGCCGGCCGCCACCGGATCGAGCTCCCGCAGCCGCGCGTGGAGGGCTTCGCTCGACCGACCGCTCGCCGCCTCCCTCTCGAGTCGGGCGGCGACGGCGGGGTACCTACCCGGAAGCTCGAGCCCGTCGACCACGGCACGGTGGTACAGCCCGGTGCCGCCGACGAGCACGGCATGTCGGCCGGTCGCGTGGATCTCCTCCCGTGCGCGCGCGAAGGCCCGCTGGAAGCGCGCGACGGAGTACTCCTCTGCCGGATCGGCCAGGTCGACGAGGTGCCACGGGTGGCGCGAGGCAGGGTCGGCGGGCCGTGTCGGCTTCGCCGTGCCGACGTCCATCTTTCGGTAGACCGCAAGGGCGTCGACCGAGACGAGGGCGACGTCGGGGCAAAGGTCGGCGATCCGGGCCGCGAGCGCCGTCTTGCCCGACGCCGACGGCCCGACGATCGCGAGGTCCACCTGGGGCCGGGACGGGGGCCGGGCCGTGACGGAACGGGGAAGACCGCTCAGAGCGCCTCGGGCCCGTCGGCGGCTCCGTCGTCCCCAACGACTGGTCCGAGCTGCTGCTTCGGCACCTTGTGGCGGGGACGCGACCGTCCGACGAGCCGGGTCTTCAGCTTGGTGAGCCGGTGGGCCGCCTTGTCGACCGCCGCCTCGAGGGCGGCGTCCGGCTTCGCCCCGGCGGCGGCGGCACGCACGACCCGCCCCTTGCCCTCGATCGTCACCTCGCAGGTGACCGGGGCGCCGAGGTGGCCCTTGCGGTCGCCGGAGAAGAGGACCTCCGCCCGGTCCACCCCGTGCAAGTACCTCCCGAGGTGCTCGACCTTCTCCTCGGCGAGCGACCTCACGTCGTGCGTCAGCTGGACGTGGCGGCCGTGGACGTCGATCTCCATCGGCTCCTCCTCGCTCGATGCAAGCCGGCCGCGTCGCGACCGGCCCTTCACGGGATGGGGACGGGGACGGGCACGCGCGGCTGACCTGGTCTTTGTCCCCACACTCGCCTGCTGAGGAGATCCCGGCCGCCCCCCGGGCGAGGCCGGCCCGTACGGGCGCGGCGCTCCTGCCGGGAGAGTGTCGGCGCGGTTCGCTCCCTCTCCGCCCGGAGCCGCCAACCGGCGCCGCGACGGGCAGGGCTTACCTCTAAGCCGCACCATGCTCAGCGACCACAAGTCGCCTTACGTGGGTCGTTTCGCCTGCGACTGGCATCGACTCGCAACCACAGACCCGCACGTGCTCATCCGGTGGCAGTCTACCGAGGCGGCGACGAGGGGGCCGGCGGGGTCGCCGAGGTCCGGCCTCACCTGTTCAGTCAGGCCCCTGCCACGTGGCAAGGTAGTCCGACTGGGCCGGCGTGAGCGAGTCGAGACGGACCCCCATCGCCTCGAGCTTCATCCGGGCGATCTCTTCGTCGATGGCGGCAGGCAGCTCGTGGACGCCCACCGGCAATCGGGCGGCGTGCTCGAGCAGCCAGTGGCAGGCGAGCGCCTGGAGGGAGAACGAGAGGTCCATCACCTGGGGCGGGTGACCCTCTGCGAGCGCCAGGTTGACGATCCTGCCCTCGGCGAGCAGCACGAGGCGCCGGCCGCCGGGAAGCGAGAACTCGTCGACCATCGGGCGGGCTCGCTCCGGTGGAGAGCCAGCGAGCCCTGCCAGGGCGGCCACGTCGATCTCCACGTCGAACTGACCCGCGTTCGCGAGCACGGCCCCGTCCCGCATCACCTCGAGGTGCTCGCGACGCAGCACGTCCCGGTTGCCCGTCGCCGTCACGAAGACCTGACCGAGGGGCGCCGCCTCGTCCATGGGCAGCACCCGGTAGCCGTCGGTCACCGCCTCGAGGGCGCGCAGCGGGTCGACCTCGGTCACGATGACGATCGCACCGAGCCCGCGCGCTCGGGCCGCCACGCCCTTCCCGCAGCTGCCGTACCCGGCGACGACGACGACGGAGCCCGCCACGAGCAGGTTCGTCGCCCGGATGATGCCGTCGAGGGTGGACTGCCCGGTCCCGAGGCGGTTGTCGGCGAGCACCCTCGTCGCGGCGTCTGCCAGGGCCATCACCGGGTAGGAGAGCCCCGCGGAGGCGGCGAGAGCACGCAGGCGGAGCGCCCCGGTCCTCGTGTCCTCGGTTCCCGCGAGCACCTCGCCGAGCGCGTCGCGTCGCGGCCCGTGCAGCCGGGCGACGAGGTCGCAGCCGTCGTCCACGGTGAGGGTCGGTCGCCGGTCGATGACGGCGTCGAGATGAGCCGCGTAGCGGCCGAGGTCCTCCCCTCGCCGGGCGAAGGTGGCGACTCCCGCCTCCCCGGCGAGATAGGCCGCCACCTCGTCGTTGGTGGAGAGAGGGTTGGAGGCGCAGGCGGTGACCGCAGCGCCGCCGGCGGCGAGCGCCTCGAGGAGCACGGCCGTCTCGGCCGTCACGTGCAGGCTGGCCCCGATCCGGATCCCCTCGAAGGGACGTTCGCGGGCGAAGCGGGACCTGATCGCGTCGAGGACCGGCATGCGGTGACGGGCCCACTCCACCCTGGCCCGGCCGATGGGCGCGAGATCGAGGTCGGCGACGTCATGAGGGGCCGGCGAGCCCACGGCTCACGCGCTGGCCCCGGCACGCATCTTCGCCTTGAGCTCGGCGAGGACGGGCACGGGACCGGGGTCGATCCCCTCGTGGGCGGCGAGGTGAAGCGACACGACGTCCCCGAGCGCGACGAGGTCGAAGAAGGCGGCGAGCTCGCCGTCGCCCTCTCCCCGCACGCGGACCACGTCGGCCACTGCCTCCCCCACCGCCTCGGCGACGAGCTCGAAGCGACGGGCGACTCCCGGGTGCTCGCCGGGGAGGCGGAGCTCGACCACCGTCAGGAGCTGGCGGGTCACGTCGCCGTGCTGGCCGAAGCCGCAGACCTCGTTGTGGCAGACCTCCGGTTGCTCGGCCGTGAACGCGGGTGCCTTCGCGTTCTCGTTGACCTGGGTCTTCCACCTCCGGGCCGCCACCGCCCCGAGGCCGCTCTCACCGTGCACGAGAGGGATGGTCCGCCCGATCCGCCGGGCGACCTCTGCAGCGAGCCCCCCGCCGGCGACGATCCCGGGCAGGCGGCGGGCGAGCTGCTCGTGGGCGAGCTCGAGCTCCCGCCTCGCCCCCCCGACGACTCCGAGCTGCTCGGCCGCGAGCAGCAGCGGCGCCGCCATGGCGGCGACTCCGGCACGAGGTTGCGGGATGCCGGGCGGGATCGTCATCACGTCGCCGCCGTGGGCCGCTGCGAGCTCGGCGAGCGGACCTCCACCGGTGAGGACGACAAGGCGTGCCCCCTGGCGCACCGCCTGCTCCGCGGCAGCGAGCGTCTCCTCGGTCTCGCCGGAGAACGAGACGGCGAACACGAGCGCAGAGCTCCCCGCCGCCACCGGGCAGCGGTACCCGCTCGAGACGACGACAGGAAGGTGGGAGCGGGGAGCGGCAAAGGCGGCGAGGATCGAACCGGCCACGGCGCTCCCGCCCATGCCGAGGACGACGACCACCGAGGGGGCGCCGGCGGGCCGGGGGAGCTCACGCTGATCGAGCGCCGCGGCGAGGTGATCGCCCATGGCGGCGGTCGCCGCCAGCATCCCCTCGGAGTCGTGAGGGAGGAAGCTGCCCTCCCCGGGGGATCCGGCCGGGGTCGATCCAGCCTGCGACGTCACGGCTCGGTGGAGAAGGTCGGCGTGATGCCCTCCTCGGCGGCCTTGGCGAGCAGCCGCTCGTGCTCGGCGTCGCTCACGATCTCGGACTCCTCGACGAGAAGGACCGGGATCCCGTCGACGATCCGGTACCGCCGCTTCGACCTCGGGTTGTACAGCGTGTCCTCGCTCTCGAAGTACAGCAAGGGTCCTTTGTCCTCCGGGCACGCCAGGATCGCCAGCAGCCGCTCGTCAAGTGCCACGGCCCTCCCCTTCCTCGTCGGTACGGGCGCCGCTCCCGTCGAGCGACGCGACCAGCTCCAGCACCTCGGCCGTGTGCCGGGTGCACGAGCCCTGATCCGCCGCCTCGAGGTTGAGACGCAGGAGCGGCTCGGTGTTGGACGGGCGGAGGTTGAACCACCACTCCCCGGCGTCGACCGTGAGGCCGTCGAGGTGGTCGATCGCGGCACCGCTCGGCGCGAAGTGCCGCTCGACGGCGGCGAGGACCCCGGCGATGTCGTGCACCTCGGTGTTGATCTCCCCGGAGGCTGCGTAGCGCTCGAACGGCTCCCTCAGCACCGAGAGGGGCACGCCCGCCTTCGACAGCACGGAGAGCACCACGAGAGCGGCGATGATGCCGGAGTCGGCGCGGTAGTTGTCCCGGAAGTAGTAGTGGCCAGAGTGCTCGCCGCCGAAGACGGCGCCGGTCTCGGCCATGACGGCCTTGATGAACGAGTGTCCGACCCGGGTCCGCACCCCGACTCCCCCGTGCTCGGCGATCACCTCCGGGACGGCCTTCGAGCAGATGAGGTTGTAGAGGACGGTCTCGCCAGGGTGCTCGTCGAGGATGGCGGCAGCGACGATGGCCGTCGTGAGCGAGCCGGAGAGGGGAACCGCCGTGTCGTCCACGAGGAAGACGCGATCGGCGTCGCCGTCGAAGGCAAGTCCGACGTCGGCGCCCGTCTCGAGGACCCGCCGCTGCAGGTCCACGAGGTTCTCGGGCTGGATGGGGTCGGCGGGATGGTTCGGGAAGCTCCCGTCGAGCTCCCCGTAGAGCACCTCGAGCTCGAACGGGAGGGTCCCGAGCACCTTCGGGGCGACGAGGCCCCCCATCCCGTTCGCCGTGTCGGCGACGATCCTAAGCGGCCGCAGGGAGCCGACGTCGACGAAGCCGTGGACATGCCGGGCGAACTCCGCGAGCAGGTCGGTCGTCGAGACCCCCGGCGCCGCCCCCCGCCGGGAACGCTCCCTCGGCTGGGTGGGACGGGGGCTCGCGAGAAGCTCCTCGGCCCTGTGCTGGATGCGAGCGAGCCCCGTCTCCTGACCGACGGGCTGGGCTCCGGGCAGGCAGAGCTTGATCCCGTTGTAGCGGGCAGGGTTGTGCGAGGCGGTGAGCATCGCCCCCGGCAGCCCGAGGGCGCCCGACCCGAAGTAGAGCATGTCCGTCGAGATCAGCCCGGCGTCGACGACGCCGAGGCCGGCCGCGAGCACGCCGTCAGCAAAGGCCGCCGAGAGCGGGACCCCGGACTCGCGCATGTCACGGCCGACGAGGACCTCCCGGGCGCCGGAGGCGGCGACGAACTCGCCGAAGGCCTCCCCGATGGCGCGCACCTTCTCCTCGTCGAGGTCGTCGGGGACGACTCCTCGGACGTCATAGGCCTTGAAGACCTTGGCGAGGCTGGCATCAGGGGGCATGACGGGCCGGAGCCTACTCATGTGCCCGGCTCCACCTCAGCGGACGAGCGCGTAGGCGATCACGGTCGAGGCGTTGAAGGCGAGGTGGGCGGTGATCGAGGCGCCGAGACGGCCTGTGCGCCAGGCGAGGAGGCCGAGGAGCATGCCGAACCCGGCGAGACCGAGGAACTGGAGGGCCTCGAAGTGGACGAGCCCGAACAACAGCCCGGTCGCGACGATCGAGAGGGCTGCGGACCGCCTTGCCCCGAGCGAGGCGAACCTGCCGAGCAGCGACCGGAGGACGAGCCCCCGGAAGAACAGCTCTTCGACGATCGGGCTCCCGACGCAGATCAGCACGGCGACAAGGACGAACGACGCCGTGCCCGACGAGCTCGCCGGGCCGAGGAGCTGGCGTGCCGGGTGGCCGAGGCGCTGGTCGAGGTGGGGCACGAACGGCTCGAGGGGCAGCTCGAGGAGGGGGACGAGAGCGAACTGGCTCACCACTCCGACCGCAAGGCCAAGGGGCAGGTCCGGCCATGGCCTCAGGCTGAGGCCGAAGGTGGTCCTGAGAGAATGGTCG
>DATGKK010000025.1:0-5926 GCA_035294725.1 Acidimicrobiales bacterium
CTCCCGATGTTCCGCTACGTCGTCGAGACCGAGCGGCGCTTCTACCTCGCGAACGAGGTCAAGGTCACTCCGCACTCCTCCTCGGGCACGACCTACTTCGAGGTCGAGCTGAGCGACGCGTGGGTGTGGGACATGTACCGGCCTGCGCGCTTCGTCTCCTCCGTCAGGGTCGTGACCTACAAGGACGTGAACGTCGAGGCCCTCCCGGACAAGGAGTCCTGAGCGAGGCCAGCCGGGCCGCGGGCGGCCGCGTCGCCTCCCGCCGTGTGTCGAGTGCGTGGCTCGCCGGAGCTCGGTGAGAGGAAGCTGGCTCAGGCCTCGGCGGTGCCGTCGGTCTGGGTCGCCCAGGGCGTGGGCGGCGCCTCACCGCCTGCCGCCGGAACCGACCACGGGGTCGAGGGCGCCCAGTCGGCGAGCGGCTCGGAGGAAGTCTCGTCGCCGTCGCGAACGATGTCGCTCCACTCGCGGCCGTCCCAGTAGCGCAGCTCGTGGCGGCCGTCGGGGTCGAGGTACCAGCCGAACAACGGCGGCGGCTCCGGGGTGGCGGTGCCCGGAGCGGGTGGCCGCCAACCGCCGGGACCGGGCCTAACGGGCGCACGCTCGGGCCATGGCACCGAGCCGCCGGCCGGGTTCATCGGCTCGGCGGCGGGCCAGGCACCGTACGGCGAGCCTGCCGACCCTGCACCGGGAGCCGGCCATGGGTCCCATGGTGCTCCGGAGCCCGAGCGGGCGCCGAGCTCGGCACCAGGCGGTGTCGCTCCTCGCCCGCCGAAGCCGCCCGTTCCGGCATGGCGGGTGGTGAAGCGAGCGACGAGCTCGAGCAGCAGCCCGTAGAAGGGGAGCAGGGCGGACAGAAATGCCCACACGATGGCGGGCAGCCGCCACGGCGTCGTCCCGATCCGGCGGCGCGTCCAGGTCGCGAGCAGGTAGCCGGCCACGCCGTAGAAGGCCAGCACCACGATGACCTCGGTGGTCGTCGCCACGTTGCCGGTGGTTGCAGCCAAGAGTGTGCCCATAACCGCTCCGATCGCCTCTGTCAAGGGTAACGCTTGGGTGCGCCCGGGGCTTCCCGGCTGAAGATGCCCGCAGCAAGTTCTCAGCAAACTCACAGAGCAAGGGGAGCGGTGGCACAGTGCTGGCGCGCAGGCCTCACCGGAGCCCGTGGCGGCTTGCCCGCTCCAGGCAGGGGGAGTGCCAGTGGCGGCGGAGATCCGCGGCCCCCATCGGCACGACGACGGCGTGGCCCGTTCCCACCCGGATCTCCTGGTTGCACCCCGGGCAGACGTACTCCTTGCGTGCCTGGAAAGGCTGGACCTTCTGCAGCTCGGCGGTCTGGCCGGTGAGCGGGTCCTGCAGGTAGGTGGCAGGACGGGCCCTCGGGGGCTCGCGCCTTGGTCGTGGCGGCATGGGTGAATTATCTTGCGGCGGTGGGCTCGCTGTTGACCGACCTCTCCGACGGCGTCCTCACCCTCACCTTGAACCGTCCCGAGCGCAAGAACGCGGTGGACACCGGGCTGTGGCACTCCCTCAACGAGGCCCTCGTCGGCGCTGCGAGCTCACGCGAGGTGAGGGTCGTGGTGGTCACCGGAGCCGGCGGCGACTTCTGCGCCGGGGCCGACCTCACCGACCCGTCCGCAGGCGCCGAGCACCAGCTCGTGCGCATGCGCATGATCCACGACGTCGCGATGGCGCTCCACCGGCTGCCCCAGCCGAGCATTGCCAAGGTCGACGGCGTCGCGGTGGGGGCGGGATGCAACCTGGCCCTCGGCTGCGACCTCGTGGTGGCGAGCGATCGGGCGAGGTTCTCCGAGATCTTCAGCCGCCGCGGCCTGTCGGTCGACTTCGGCGGCTCGTGGCTGCTGCCCCGCCGGGTCGGGCTGCACCGGGCGAAGGAGCTCGTGCTGTTCGGGGAGATCATCGGGGCGGCGGAGGCGGAGAGGATCGGTCTTGTGAACCGGGTCGTTCCCGTGGGGGAGCTCGACGGCTTCGTGGCGAAGTGGGCGGCCCGGCTCGCCGCTGGCCCTCCTCTCGCGCTCAGGCTCTCCAAGGCGTTGCTCGACGACGCCTACGAGTCGTCGCTCTCCACGGCCCTCGACCGCGAGGGAGCCGCCCAGGCCGTCAACCTCTCGTCCGAGGACGGCCAGGAGGCGATCGCGGCCTTCCTCGAGCGCCGCGAGCCCCGTTTCAACGGGAGGTGAGGGCGGGGGCTGCGGCGTCTGGCCGGCGTTCGAGCGGCGAGCCGGTGACAGCTCTCGCAGAGAGGTGACAGCTCTCGAATAGAGTCGTCCCACCTGATCGAGCGGGCCGTGCCGGTGCCGGCGCCCACTCCGTGGCGTGCCGACACCGGTCAGGAGGGACGGATGCTTGCTGCGATCGAGTCGCCGGCGCTTGCCGGCCTCGAGGTTCAACGCGCGCTCGGGCAAGGGCGCGCTCGACGTGTCGGTTCCGGTGTCGCCGCGCCCGGCCGCGAGGTCGGCCCTTCGGCCCTCGCGAGCGCCGGCGAGCCTCGAGCCACCGGACGGGACCCGGGACGGGCAGGCGGGCGGCGATCATGAGAGGGGGGAGCAACGAGGAGGGGGGCCTGTCTCCCGCCGCCGGCGGGGATCGACCTGCTGGCGAACCCGACGATCTCCGCCACGCCCTCGCCCTTGCGAGCCTGCCGAAGATGACGCCCCAGCGCCTTCGCCGCGTGCTGGCGGGGCGTCCGGCGGTCGAGGTGTGGGAGGAGGTGGCACGGTCCGCTCCCCGGATCCGGCGCGCGCTCTCCGAGATGCGCTCGCACGCGAACGGCGCGCAGGTAGCGGGCGAGCCCCGCCGGGGCCGTGGGGAGCCGCCCGGCATCGAGGAGGTGCTGGCCGGGTGGAGCCGCCACGCCCGGCGGCTTCATGTCGAGGCGCTCTACGCGTCGACCACGGCCCGAGGCATCGAGGTGTTCCGCCGGGGAGGGCCGGGTTACCCGTGGCGGCTCCTCGGCGACGACGAGGCGCCCGAGGTTCTCTTCGCCCACGGCGACCTCGGCGCCGCCCGGGGGCCGACCGTCGCCGTCGTCGGCACCCGCCGAGCCACCGGCTACGGGATCGAGGTGGCCTCCGAGCTGGGTGCCGATCTTGCCCGGGCAGGGGTGTGCGTCGTCTCCGGGCTGGCGGCCGGCATCGATGCCGCCGCCCACGAGGGCGCCCTCGCGAGCCTCGGCGGCGAGGCCGGGCCCAAGGTCGCTGCACCCGAGGGCGACGGCGGGAGAGCCTCGGGCACCGCCCGCCCGGTGGGTGTGCTCGCCGGGGGCGTCGACGTCGACTACCCGTTGCGCAACCGCGGGCTGATCGGGAGGGTCCGCGCGGCCGGGGAGGTCGTGTCGGAGGCTCCGCCGGGGGCCCGGGCCGAGACGTGGCGGTTCCCGCTTCGCAACCGCATCATCGCCGGCCTTTCGCAGGTCGTCGTGATCGTCGAGGCGGGCCTGTCCGGCTGGGCGATACAGACGGTGACGGCGGCCGGGCGCCGGGGTCGGGAGGTGCTCGCCGTGCCGGGCTCGGTCCGCAGCCCCAGCTCGGCCGGGACGAACGAACTGCTGGCGAGAGGCTGCCGCCCGGCCCGTGACGCTCACGACGTGCTCGCCGCCGTCGAGCGGGCGTGCCGGGCCGAGGGCATCCCCGGCCCGGGGCGACCGCCGGGGTCCGACCGTGACGTCGCGCCGGCGGGCCCGCCGGCGGCGGCCGAGCGACGCCTTGACGGCGAGAGCGCCCGCCGGCTCGAGGGATGCAGCCCCGCGACTCGTGCGGTCCATGCGGCCCTCGGGGTCCAGCCGGTCCCGGCGGGCTCGCTCTGCAGCTCCACGGGGCTGCGGGCCGACGCCGTCGCTCTCGCCCTCGACGAGCTGCTCGAACTGGGCCTCGCCGAGGCTGCGGGCGACGGCTGGCGCCGGCGCTGACGCCCGGCTGGCGTTGTCGTCAGCTGCCGGCGCCGAGCGCCTTCAGCGGGTCGACCGCCGGCACGCCGAGGGCCTCGGCGACGGCGTCGTTCGTGCACTCGCCGGCGACGGTGTTCACCCCGCCCCTCAGCACCGGGTCGGAGGCGACGGCCGCCGTCACGCCGTGCTCGGCCAGCTCGGCCACGTAGGGGAAGGTGGCGTTGGTAAGGGCGTAGGTCGAGGTGTGCGGGACGGCGGCCGGCATGTTGCCGACGGCGTAGTGGAGGACGTCGTGGACGAAGTAGGTCGGGCTCTCGTGCGTCGTCTCGTGCGTCGTCTCGATGCAGCCGCCCTGGTCGACGGCGACGTCGACGATGACCGCCCCGGGCCGCATCCCCGCCACCATGTCGTCGGTGACGACGACGGGCGCCCGTCCACCGGCCACGAGGACCGCCCCGATCACGAGGTCGGCCTCGGCGATCGCCCGCTCGATGGAGCCCCGGTTGGAGGCGAGGGTCATGATCCGCCCCTGGTGGATCTGGTCGACCCAACGGAGGCGGTCGATGTTGCGGTCGAGGAGGAGGACCTCGGCCTCCATCCCCTGGGCGATCCAGGCGCTGTTCCAGCCGACGTGCCCCGCTCCGATCACCACGACGCGGGCCGGCCGGACGCCCGGGACGCCGCCGAGGAGGATGCCGCGGGTCCCGTTGCGCTTCTCGAGCAGGCTCGCCCCCACCTGGGTCGCGATCCGGCCCGCCACCTCGCTCATCGGCGCGAGCAGCGGGAGGTCGCCCTCGGCGGTCTGCACGGTCTCGTAGGCGATCCCCGTGGTCTTCGCTTCGAACAGCGCCTTCGCCACGTTCGGGTAGGCGGCGAGGTGGAGGTAGGTGAACAGGACGAGGTCCTCGCGCAGGTGGCGGAACTCGGACTCTTGAGGCTCTTTCACCTTGCAGACGAGCTCTGCTGCCCAGGCATCCTCGGCGCTCACCATCCTCGCGCCCGCCGCCGCGAAGTCGTCGTCCGAGAAGGACGAGCCGACCCCGGCCCGAGACTCCACTCGCACCTCGTGGCCGCGCGCCGTCAGCTCCCTGACGCCGTCGGGCGTCATCGCCACTCGGTTCTCCGCGGTCTTGACCTCCGCCGGGACTCCGATGATCACCGTTGGACCCCTTCCTCGAGTCGTCGTTGACTGCGGCTGACCGCCCGTCGCCCCGTCCGAGGTCACAGTCTGCCGGCACCGAGCTAGCCGGACGGCCGGCTCGGTCGGATCACGCTACCCGTGGCCGTCCCGGCTGTAAATCGCCGTGACCTGGCGGCATGGGCCACCCCGAGGCCACCGGCGGGCCGTGCGGCGCTAGCCTGCGGGGACCCGTATGGCTCCTTCCCGCTCGGGCCGTCCCTCGCGGCCCCTCCTCGACCGCATCTCCTCGCCGGAGGACCTGAAGGCGCTCTCGATCGCCGAGTGCGAGGAGCTTGCCGCCGAGCTGCGCTCGTTCATCGTCGAGTCGGTCTGCCGCACCGGGGGCCATCTCGGCTCGAACCTCGGGGCCGTCGAGCTCACGATCGCCTGCCACCGGGTCTTTTCCTCCCCTGAGGACGTCGTGTTGTTCGACACGGGCCACCAGGCCTATGTCCACAAGATCCTCACGGGCCGAAAGGAGGGCTTCGCCCGCCTGAAGCAGGCAGGAGGCCTCTCCGGCTACCCGAACCGGGCCGAGTCGCCCCACGACGTGATCGAGAACTCCCATGCCTCGACGGCGCTCTCGTGGGCCCACGGCATCGCGGCCGCCCGCGCGATGAACGAGGAGTCCCCGGGCCGGCGCCGCCACGTCGTCGCCATCGTCGGCGACGGGGCCCTTACGGGAGGCATGGCCTATGAGGCCCTCAACAACCTCGGCCACTCGGCCTCCCGGGTCGTGATCGTGCTCAACGACAACGGCCGCAGCTACGCCCCGACGATCTCGAGGCTCTCGGGGTCGCTCACCCAGCTCCGGCTCGACCCTCGCTACGTGCGGGTGCGCG
>DATGKK010000026.1:0-57020 GCA_035294725.1 Acidimicrobiales bacterium
CCGCACGCTCGCGCCGATGGCGGGCCCCGGCTCGCCGATCCGTTCGGCGCCGGTCAGCGCCTGGATCTCGACGCCGTGCCGGGGCGCCACGACGAGGAAGGCGAAGTCGTGGTCGGGGTCGGCGGCACGCCGCCAGGCGGAGTCCACGAACGAGGCCACGACAGCCCAGGTGCCAAAGGGCGTCCTCCCCCTGCGGTACCCGGGCGCGAACCGGATCGCGCCCACGCCGGCAAGGCAGTGCGCGGCCGTGACGACGAGGTCGTGGCGAGGGCTGTCCACCACCTCGCCGGTGCAGAAGTGGGCGGCCACGCTCTCACCGGCGGGGTAGAGCACCCCGATCGGCGCGAGCGCATCGGCAGCACCAGCTGGCCTGCGCTCCCGTTCGGCGCTGAGCGAGACCGCGGCCTGGCGCGAGAGGGGCTCTCTCGAGAGGTGGAGGAGGCGCAGCGCCTCGCTCCGTGCCGGGGGAAGGGCGGTGACCAGCCCGGCGCCTGCGAGAGCGAGGAGCACGGCCGCAAGCGGGCGGCGACAGCTGGCCTGACACCGTCGCCACCTTGGGTCGACGGCCACGCGGCGCGCCCTCGATGCCTCCACGACCTCGGAGACGCTAGTCGCTCGGCCCGGTGCTCTCCTGGTTCTCGGCCTGGCTCACGGGGATCGTCACGCAGGTGTCGGCAGATCTTCACCAGAGCGTCATGCCGTTGCGGTGCTGTAGTTCAGCGGGGGTTGCGGCAGAGGTAGGAGACCGACCGGTGCGCGGTGCGGTAGGCGCCCTTGCGGCGGACGACCTCGTCGATCCGGTGGCTCAGCTCCTCCTCCACGGCTGCTCACGGGACCGGTCCTCGGAGGGCTTCGATCGGGCCGCGCAGGCTCCGGATCAGCCCCAGGATCGGCTCGGGTCCCGGCACGGCGATCGCGGTGGTGAGGGGCTCGGGGAGCACCTCGTCGAAGGTCCGGGCCAGGATCTCCTCGCCGTTCTCTGCCGAGAAGCCGAGATCCACTCGCCACCTCCCGTCCCCGGTGACGGCCTCGAACGCCTCGGTCGCCAGCTCCTCGTGTGGCGCCGGCATGTTCGAGTTGGTCGTGACGAGGAGCGTTCCGTCGCCCCGGAGCACGCGGGCGAGCTCGCCGACGGCCCGGTCCGGATCGGGGACGTGGTAGAGCATCCAGAGGGCCAACACGGCGTCGAAGCTGGACGTTGCGAGAGGCAGGTGCTGCACGTCGCCGTTCACGAGCAACGGCGCCCCTTCTGCCCGAGCCGCGGCGAGCATGCCGGGGGAGAGGTCGAGACCGACCACGAGGCGAGCTCCCGCGCGCCGGGCGACCGCCCTCATCCAGGTTCCCGAGCCGCAGCCGGCATCGAGGACCGTCGAGACCGCGTGCCAGTCGAGGCGCTCGATCCCCGGTACCCCTGACGAGCGCTCCCGGTCCACGAAGGCGAAGAGCGACTGGCGGGCTGCGAGGCCTCCTGGCATGCGGTAGTGGTCCCGTTGGGTGGCGCCGGCGAGCACGTCGTCTCGGCGGTGCTCGTCCACGGCGCCGTCGTCACGCTGCATCCCGGCCTCCTCGGCCGAGCACCGGAGGTGGTGGACCCGCGCCCTCGAGCCCGGAGCGCCGGGCCGACTGGTCCGGCGACGTCGGCTGTGGGACGGTAGCTCGGTGGAGGAGGGCGCGGCCAAGCACGACCTGCACCGCTACCTGCGCGACGCTCGGGCCTCGATGCTCTGGAAGCTCGAGGGGCTCCCCGAGTACGACATGCGACGCCCTCTCGTGCCGACCGGGACGAACCTGCTCGGGCTCGTGAAGCACGTCGCGCTGGTCGAGCTCGGCTACCTCGGCGAGACGTTCGGCCGGCCGTTCGAGGGTTGGGCGCCGCAGGCGGCGTCCGACACGGAGCCGAACGCCGACCAGTGGGCCGCGGCGGAGGAGTCGCCGGACCAGGTGGTGGAGTTCTACCGCGAGGTGTGGCGGCACTGCGACGAGACGTTCTGGGCCCTCCCGCTCGACGCGCCGGGGAGGGTGCCGTGGTGGCCGGAGGAGAGGGCGGCGACGACTTTGCACCACGTCACGGTGCGGGTGATCGCCGAGACGAACCGCCATGCCGGCCACGCCGACATCCTGAGGGAGCTGATCGACGGCAGGATCGGCTGGGTGGAGGGGAACGACAACCTGCCCTCGACCGATCCCGGCTGGTGGGAGTCCTACCGGTCCAGCCTCGAGGAGATCGCCCAACGCTTCCGGTAGCCCGAGCCCGCCGACCCGCCTTGTCGTCGTCGAGGCTCCGCCTCAGTCGACCCGGTACACCTCGTAGCTGACGCCGGCCCTCGTGAACCGTCCCCGTCCCACGAACACGGCCTGGTTCACCCAGGCGTACCGCTCGTCACCGGTCTCGAGGCGAGGGCGCGTCCGGTAGTACTGGTCCTCGAATGCCGTCTCGGCCTCACTCGAGAGCATGGCCGCCATCGCCTTGTCGTTGATCTCGAGCACGCCGTCGTAGGCGACGAAGATGACGGCGCCGTCGTCGGAGCGGAGCTGGCCGCGGACGTCGAGGCGGCCCCAGCCGTCGGCACCGATGAGGAGCCAGTCGGCGCCGGGCGCGACGAAGTCGCCGTTCAGGCGCTTGCCCGTGCAGCGCCCACCGGCGAGGGGGGCGACCACGCGGTTGCCGAAGGGGCCGGGGCCCGGCAGGAGGGGCTCGGCCAGCTCCATCTCGAAGGTGCACTCGTGGATGAGGTCCATGGCGGGACGGTAGCAGCGGTGACCGCAAACCGGCGTGCCCGGCACCCCGGGCGCGGTAGGTTCCACGGATGGACGAGCGCATCGAGGTGTCACGGGCCATCGCCGCCCCTGCCGCCGACATCTTCAGGCTCCTTTGCGATCCGCAGGGCCACGTCGCCATCGACAGCTCTGGGATGCTCATGTCGGCAAGTGGGGCGCCGGTCGGGTCGGTGGGTGAGACGTTCACGGTGCACATGGACCGGGAGGCGCTCAACGACTACCCCCTCGGGCTCTACGACGTGACCGTGCGCATCGTGACCTTCGAGCCGGACGAGGAGATCGCATGGACGATCGAGGGCCAGCTCAATCTCGGCCACGTCTACGGCTACCGCCTGGAGCCGATCGAGAGCGGCACCCTCGTGACCTCCTACTACGACTGGTCGGCGATCGACGAGCAGTGGAGGAGCGCCGGCATCTTCCCGGTCATCTCCGAGGGCGCCCTACGAGCCACCCTCGGGATCCTCGCCCGCACGGTGGCCCCGGGCCGGCCCCGACCCGGCGCCTGACCGGCCCCGGCCCCGGCCCGGCCGGTCTCTGATCCGGCCGGGGCGAAGATGTCGCCTTCGAGGAGGAGCCGTGGGTCGGCGGCTCTCCGGAGCGAGGCCAGCTCGTCGGAGCTCGCGTCGACGGCGAGCGCCGACACCGCCGCGTCGAAGGCGTCCTCCGACGCGGCCGCCTCGTCGAGCAGATCTGTCGGGATGGCGTGAGCGAGCGGGCCGAGACGGGCGCGCCGCTGCTCGCCGTTGCGCTTCACGACCGGGCCCGTGAACAGCCTCGGCCAGATCTCGACCACGACCGGCCACGCCGGCTCGTCGAAGGGCCAGATCGCCGCCCCGGATTCGTGCAGGGCCGCCAGCCACGGCATCCCTCGGATCGACCCAGTCCCGACCGCACCGGCGCCTCCGATCTGGAAGACCGACTTCGGCCGGATCCCGGCCACGGACCCCAGGCGTTGTTCTGCCAGTCGGAAGTGCTCCTCGAGCACCGGCCGCGGACGGCCCGGTCGTCCCCAGAACGGCGGCTCGCACTCCGACAGCCACCGCTCGCCCTCGGCCGCCGCGAGCTCCCAGAGGCCGGCCGCCGAGCCGAGGCCAAGCCGGCGGAGCCACCACGCGGGAGCCGAGAAGGCGAAGTCGAGCCCGACGGCGAGCTCGGGGTCGCGCGCCGCCCGGGCGAGCACGGCCTCGATCGCGCCCTTGCGCGAGAGCCCGCGGCGCAGCTCGAGGAGCCGCCCTCCTTCAGCCCTCGCGAGGCAGATCCCGCGGCTTGTGCGGGCGTTCCCGGACCAGTCGACGGCGATCGCCTGCACGGCACCATCCAACCAGCGAGACGGCGACGGCGCCGCTCCAGCTCCCCTTGCGCGCGCAACGGCGGGCGAGGGCTGTGCCGGTCCGCCCCTCGGGCGGGGCGTCAGCGCCAGAACTCATCGAAGAGGTACTGGTCGGCCGGGCAGGCCCAGAACTCGACGGCCCGGCCGTTCTCGAGATGCCAGACGTGGGCGTCGTTGCAGACGAGCTCGCGCTCGCCCCGCTCGGCCGACTCGACGACGAGCGCGACGACGTGGCCGTCGCTCGCCGCCACGTCGTGGAGCTCGAGCGCGAAGCTGCCCTCGCTCACCGTCACGAGCTTCACGAAGAAGTCGAGCACGGCATCGATCCCCTCGTAGGTGCCCGAGATGGGGCTCCGCCCGGGGATGTGCCAGCGGATGGTGGGTGCGAGCAGGCTCTTTACCGTGCGGAGGTCGCCCTTCACGAAGGCGTCGTAGCCCGCGCGGACCAGCTCGGCGTCCTCCTGCGCTCCCATGGGCTCTCCCTTGCCGGGCTGCCCGCCCAACGGCGAGCCCCGCGGCTCGCCGGGCGTCCCGGTTGCCGGAAATCGCTACTTGATTGGCAGCATCCTGTCAACGGCCACCGCTGAGCGCTCGCGCCTCGGTGAAGGCCGCGATCGCAAGGTCGAGGTCGTCGCGGCTGTGGGCGGCCGAGACCTGGACCCGGATGCGGGCCTCGCCCCGCGGGACGACCGGGTAGCTGAAGCCGATCACGTAGACGCCCCGCTCGAGCATGGCATCGGCCATCCGAGCGGCGAGCGCGGCGTCGCCGATCATGACGGGGACGATCGGGTGCTCGCCCGGGAGGATGTCGAAACCGGCAGCGTCCATGCGGGAGCGGAAGTACGACGTGTTCTCGGCGAGCCGGGCACGAAGGTCCTCGCTCGACTCGATGAGGTCGAGGGCGACGAGCGACGCTCCCGCGATCGCCGGGGCGAGCGAGTTCGAGAACAGATAGGGGCGGGAGCGCTGCCGCAGCAGCTCGACGATCTCGGCCCGGCCGCTCACATATCCGCCGCTCGCTCCCCCGAGCGCCTTGCCGAGGGTGCCCGTCACGACGTCGACGCGGTCGCTCACGCCGAAGTGGGTGGGCGTCCCCCGGCCGCCGGGGCCGATGACCCCGACGGCGTGGGAGTCGTCCACCATGACGAGGGCGTCGTGGCGCTCTGCCAGCTCGCAGATCCGGTCGAGGGGGGCGAGGTAGCCATCCATGGAGAAGACGCCGTCCGTGGCGACGAGGCGCCGCCGTGCTCCCGCCGCCTGCTGCAGCTGTGCCTCGAGGTCGTCCATGTCGCGGTTCGCGTAGCGGAACCGCTTCGCGCGGCTGAGGCGGATGCCGTCGATGATCGAGGCGTGGTTGAGCGCGTCCGAGACGATGGCGTCCTCCTCCCCGAGGAGCGTCTCGAACAGGCCGCCGTTCGCGTCGAAACAGGACGAGTAGAGGATCGTCGCCTCGGTGCCGAGAAACTGCGAGATGCGGTGCTCGAGGGTCGTGTGGACGGTCTCGGTGCCGCAGATGAACCGGACGCTCGCCATGCCGTAGCCGTAGCGGTCGAGCGCCTGCTTGGCCGCCTCGACGATCCGGGGGTCGTCGGCGAGGCCGAGGTAGTTGTTGGCACAGAAGTTGACGACCTCCCGGCCGCCCACCCTCACGTGGGCCCGCTGGGGCGACTCGAGCACCCGCTCCCGCTTGTAGAGGCCCTCGGCCTCGATGGCCTCGATCTCGGCCCGCAGCTGGCCTCTCACCTTCCCGATCACCGCAGTGCTCCATTCGTCTCGTGCTGGTACCCGCCGTCGTTCACCGGCGCTCTCGCATCGGGCAGGGTCACGAGGGCTCGGCCCACTCGAGCACGACCTTGCCGCACTCGGCCGAGTGCACGGTCTCGAAGCCCTTCTCGAAATCGTCGGCCGCGAAGCGGTGCGTGATCACCGGCCTGATGTCGAGCCCGGAGCGGACGAGGGTGCTCATCCAGTACCAGGTCTCGAACATCTCCCTCCCGTAGATGCCTCGGATCGTGAGCATGTTCGTCACGACGTGCGACCAGTCGACGCCGAATTCGTCGCTCGGGAGCCCGAGGAGGGCGATCCGCCCGCCGTGGGCCATCGAGGCGATCATGGCGGTGAGGGCCGAGGGGGCGCCCGACATCTCGAGGCCGACGTCGAATCCCTCTTTCATTCCGAGCTCGGTCATCGCCCGTTCGAGCGCGCCCGGCCCGGCCGGCACGGCGAGCGTGGCGCCGAGCGAGCGGGCGAGCTCGAGCCGGTACGGCGAGAGGTCGGAGACGACCACGTGGCGGGCCCCGGCATGGCGGCAGACGAGGGCAGCCATGATGCCGATCGGTCCGGCCCCGGTGATGATCACGTCCTCCCCGAGCACCCGGTAGGCAAGGGCGGTGTGGACGGCATTCCCGAAGGGGTCGAAGATGGCGGCGACGTCGAGATCGACCCCGGGATCGTGCCGCCAGACGTTGCCGGCAGGGAGCGCGACGTACTCGGCGAACGCCCCGTCGCGGTTGACCCCGACGCTGCGGGTGTTGGCGCACAGCACCCGCCGTCCCGCCATGCAGTTGCGGCACCGCCCGCAGACGAGGTGGCCCTCCCCGCTCACGAGGTCGCCGGCCTCGAGCTCGCTCACGGCGGAGCCCACCTCGACGATCTCCCCGACGAACTCGTGACCGACCACGAGCGGGGGCCGTACGTGCGACTGCGCCCAGTGGTCCCAGGACGCGATGTGGAGGTCGGTCCCGCAGATCCCCGTCCGCAGCACCCGGATCAGCACGTCGTCGGCTCCGATCCGGGGCTCGGGCACCTCCTCGAGGCGGAGTCCCGGCGCCGCGTCCGCCTTGAGGAGTGCCTTCATCAGCCGGGGATGCTAGCTGCGGACCTTCTCCGCTCCTCCTAGCGACGGGACCCGGCTCACTGCGGAGGGCCGCTCGCGAGGGTCATGCTCACGGTGTGCTGCCTTCCGTTCGGTGCCACGTAGACGACCTTCACGCTCTCGCCCGGCTTCTCATCGGTGACCATCACCTGCTGGAGCGAGCGGGCCGACGTGACGGTGTGGCCTCCGACGGCGGTGATGACGTCACCGGCGCCGAGCCCCGCCCCCGACGCCGGGCTGCCGCTCACGACCCCGCCGATCGGGGCGCCCGGGACCGAGCTGTTGCTGCCGGATCCGAAGAACCCGCCTCCGCCGCTCGAGATCTGGACGCCGAGGAACGCGGTCGGGCCCACGTGCACCGTCGCGCTCGCCCGGTGGGCCTCGATCTGGCGGGCGACCGACATCGCCGTGTCGATCGGCACGGCGAAGCCCTGGCTGGCCTCGCCCGAAGTGGGCAGCTGGAAGCTCCCCGAGCCCGCCGTGTCCATCCCCACGACCGCTCCTGAGGTCGTGACGAGCGGTCCACCGGAGTCGCCCGCGACGATGTCGGCGTTCGTGGAGATCATCCCGCTCAGCTGCTCGGTCGTCCCGGTGAGCTCGTCGCTCGCCGTGAGCGACCGGTCGAGGCCGGTCACGGTGCCGCCGGCGAAGCTCGGGGTCCCGCCGGCGCCGCCCGCGTTGCCGATCCCGACCACCTGGGCACCGACCCGCAGCTCGGCGGAGTTGCCGAGCCGGACGGTCTCGAGGTGGGAGGCCCCGTCCAGCTGGATGAGCGCCACGTCTCGCGAGGTGTCGTAGCCGAGCACCGTCGCCGAGTAGGTCCTGCCGTTGCCGACGTCGGTGACGCTGATCGCGGTCGCGCCCTCGACGACGTGGTTGTTCGTGAGCACGAGGCCGTTCGACGTGAGCACCATCCCCGTGCCGGCGCCCTCTGCCGCCCCGTAGTCGATCGTCACGTTCACGTCGACGAGGCCGGGGTCGACGCGCTGGGCGATCGCCGAGGCGTCCGACGGCCCCGTGCCGACGCTCGAGCTCGGTCCGGAGGCCCCTGAGGAGCTGCCGCCGCCGAAGGGCGAGAGCCCTCCGCCGCTTCCGGAGAAGGGACTGAGCGAACTGCCGCTCCCCGTGCCCGATCCCCTCGAGGAGAGGTGCCCGCCGATCACGCCGCCGGCCACGCCGGCCGCGAGCACGAGGGCTGCGATCGCCGCACCGGCGGCGAGCCGGCGGCGGGCGCTCGCCGGCGGCTGCGGCGGCGCCGAGCCCGGGAAGGCGCTGGCCGGGGGGGCGCCGTAGCCGCCCCACCCGCCGCCGTAGTAAGAGCCGTAAGGGGACGAGAAGGGCGGCTCGAAGGTGGGCGGAGGAGGCTGTGGAGCTGGGCCGGGCTGCACCTCTTGCCACGGCGAGGTCTGCCACGGCGCTAACGGCTCGCCTCGCACGCCGGCGGCCGCCTCGGCCCCCGCCGGCCCGGAGGGCACCGGCGGTGTCTCCGGCGCCGCCGACCACTCCTCTCCTCGCCTCGGGCTCTCTCCCATCTCAGGCGTCTCCATCTCAGCTCCAACGGCTCGTGATCCGATCCTGCGCCTACAGACTGCCCCTCGTTGCTCCGATGCGCGTGGGTTCCACCTGTGAGGTGCCTGGGAGATCCGCGAGCACGCTGCCGTCCTTGGCCTGCGAGCCCGTCCCCGGTCCTGGACCGCGACCGGCTGGGCGCGCCACGATGGCGGACGCCCCCGGCGTCGGCGCCGGGGAGGACGAGAAGGAGCGGCTCATGCAGGTGGTGCGAAGGTCGCAGGGGGCACGAGCTGCTGGCGTGCCTCTGCTTCGACGCAAGAGCGTCGCGGTCGGTTTGGCCCTCTTCGGTGCGGTGGCCGTGGCCGTGCCCTCGACGGCGATCGCCACGGCAGGGCAGGTCTCGGGGCGCTCCTCGCTGGCGCCCATCGGCATCGTCGACGCGTTCGGGGTGGAGCAGGCGCCGATCCTCGCCGAGATGCACGTGACCGGGGAGCGGCGGATCGACGGCCTCACGTTCTGGGAGGGCACGATCGGCGGTCGCCCGGTCGTCGACGTCGCGAGCGGCGAGGTCGACGAGGCCGCCGAGCTCGCCACCTACCTGCTCGACACGACGTTCCATCCCCGCGCCACGCTGTTCTCGGGCACCGCAGGCGCGCAGAACGCGAGGGTGCACGTGGGCGACGTCGTCGTGAGCGGCTACGTCGTCGACAAGTCGACGATCCACTACCACCTCGGCGGCTGGCAGGGCCAGTACAGCGGCGAGGAGCTGAACCTCACGCCGTCCTCGGACGTCCGCGGGGCGATCGTCACCGGCCGGGGCACCACGCTCCCCACGCCGGCCGACGCGACGACCTACGGGTACGGCTCGGGGACGGACCGGCACACCGTCTACGTGCTCGCCTATGCCGCCCCGCTCCAGCTGGTCCAGACCGCGGAGCGGGCCGGGAGCCTCCTCGGCACGACCACCATCGCCGATGCGACGGGGGACCCGAGCCGGCAGGGCACGATCACGAACAAGGTCGTCGCCGGGGTGATCGGGCAGGCCGATGTGTGGACCGAGCCCTTGAGCTGGATCGAGGCGCAGAACATGATGTACCCCACCGACGCCGAGGAGAACGAGGCGAACGGCTTCGCCTTCGCCAACGCAGAGCTCGGGGTGCCGTGGCTGCTCGTGCGGGGGATCTCCGACACGGTCTGGTACCCGAAGGCCTACGACGGCATCATCGCTGCCGACCACGCCGCGCTGGTCGTGAAGTACCTGGTGGAGCACCTGCCGGCGACGATCGACACCGCGCCGACCCGGCTCTCGGACCTCTCGAGGATCGCGAACGCCCGCCGCTACGGCTACATCGTCGCCCGGCGGGCCTACTACTCCGTCTCGTCGGTGACCGAGGTCCGCTACGTCGACAGCGCCGGGCAGATGGTCCGGTTGTCGGGCACCCGGCTTCGCGCACTCGAGCAGGAGTACACCTACGCCGCCGGCCGGATTGGCTGAGGCGGCGGCGCGCCGCAGCAGCTGAGGGCTCGAAGCTCGTAGTCTTCGGACATGGGACCTGGAACGAGGAGTCGACGCCTCGCGGCGGTCGCCACGGTGGCGGTCGCCCTCGCCGGGGCTGCCTGCTCGAGCTCTCCGGGCAGTGGGGCGGGCCCGAGCACCGTCCCGTCGCCCTCGAAGTCGGCCAGCGAGATCAGGGGAGCGTTCCACACGCTGTTCGACCTCGCTGACCCGGCCCTCGCCCCGAAGATCGCGGCGGTGCAGGACGGCTCGAGCATCAAGGCGGCGATCTCGCATGCCATCGACTCCTCGCTCGCCAAGAAGGCGGGCGGGGCCACCATCTCGCAGGTGTCGATCGAGCACGGCTCGGCCTGCAGGTCCGAGAGCCTCCCGAGCCCGTGCGCGCTCGTGACCTACTCCATCGTGTCGCCGTCGGGGAAGCCGCTTCTCCCGAACTCGAAGGGCTTCGCCGTCTACCTCGCGCCGAAGTGGTACGTGAGCAAGGAGACGATCTGCACGCTGCTCACCTTCGCCAACGGCAACACGGCGCCGGCCGGATGCTGAAGGTCGGCGGTCGCGGCTCGTGAGCCCCGAAGAGCGCGGCGTCACGCCGCAGGGCGAGGACTTCTCCGCCTGGTACAACGAGGTCGTCCTCCGCGCGGAGCTGGCCGACCGGGGACCGGTGCGGGGCACGATGGTGATGCGGCCCTACGGCTACCGCATCTGGGAGCTCATCCAGGCCGACCTGGACGGCCGGATCAAGGCGACGGGCCACGAGAACGCCTATTTCCCGCTCCTCATCCCCGAGTCCTACCTGCGCCGGGAGGCCGAGCACGTGGAAGGCTTTGCCCCTGAGCTCGCCGTCGTGACCTACGGGGGCGGCCGCGAGCTCGACGAGCCCCTCGTCGTCCGGCCCACCTCGGAGACGGTGGTGGGGGAGTACATGGCGAAGTGGATCTCGTCGTACCGGGACCTTCCCCTCAAGCTCAACCAGTGGGCCAACGTCGTCCGCTGGGAGCTGCGGCCCCGCCTCTTCTTGCGCACGACGGAGTTCCTCTGGCAGGAGGGCCACACCGCCCACGCCTCCGCCGAGCAGGCGTGGGAGGAGGTGATCGTGGCGCTCGGGCTCTACGAGCGCTTCGCTCTCGAGGCGGCTGCGCTCGCTCCGTTCGTGGGCGAGAAGACGGCAGGGGAGCGGTTCGCCGGCGCGCTCCGGACGACGACCATCGAGGCGATGATGCGGGACGGCCGGGCGCTGCAGTCCGGCACCTCCCACTACCTCGGCGAGAACTTCGCCAGGGCGTTCGGCATCCGGTTCCAGGACGAGGCGGGCGAGCTCCGGCTCTGCCACACCACCTCGTGGGGCCTGTCGACCCGCATGGTGGGCGCCGTGATCATGGGGCACGGCGACGACAAGGGCCTCGTGCTGCCGCCGGCGCTCGCGCCGTACCAGGTCGTCGTCGTCCCGATCGGCAAGGGGGCCGAGGCCGAGGGGGTGCTCGGCGCCGCCCGCCAGGTCGCCGACCGTCTCGCGGCTGCGGGCGTCCGGGTGAAGCTGGACGAGCGGCTCCACCTCTCGGCGGGGTTCAAGTTCAACGACTGGGAGATGCGCGGCGTCCCGCTCCGCCTCGAGCTCGGCCCGAGGGACCTCGCCGCCGGTTCGGTGCTGGCCTCCTCCCGGCTGTCGGCAGACCGCCGGGAGAAAGAGCCCCTCTCCCTGGAGCGGATCGAGGCGGAGGTGCCGGCCCGCTTGGCCTCGTTCCACGGCGAGCTCCATGCGCGGGCGGTTCGCTTCCGGGATGACCACACCGTCGCCGCCGACACCTGGGACGAGCTCGTGGCCGCCGTGGAGACCGGGTTCGCGCGGGCGCTCGCGTGCGAGCGGCCCGAGTGCGAGCAGCGGGTGAAGGAGGCGACGACGGCGACGGTGCGCTGCATCCCTTTCGACGGCGAGCCGGAGCAGGGCCCCTGCGTGGTCTGCGGCGAACCCTCCGCCTACGGCACGCGCGTGATCGTGGCCCGGGCCTACTGACGAGGCGGGCCCGCCGCCCGGCTCGGCGGATGGCTCAGTGGCGGGCGCGGACCGGGAGGATCTCCGCCTCGACCTCCGGGGGCAGCTCGCTCACGGCGCCGGCATGCACCACCCGCCCCTTTCTCAGGATGACGGCCTGCTCGGCGAGCTCGAGCACCCGGGTCACCTGCTGCTCCACGACGAGCAGCGTCGTGCCGGCATCCCGGATCTCCCGGAGGGCCTGCCAGACCTCGTCCACCATGCGGGGGGCGAGGCCGAGCGAGAGCTCGTCCACGACGAGGAGCCGGGGCGGCACCGCGAGCACGCGGGCGAGCGCCAGCATCCGCTGCTCGCCTCCCGACAGCGTCCCTGCCAGTTGCCTGCGGCGCTCGGCGAGGCGGGGAAAGCGCGCGTAGGCCCGCTCGAGCGCCTCGTGGGCGCCGCGCCGGCCGAGCTTGGTGACGAACGTCAGCTTCAGGTTGTCCTCGACGTCGAGCGTCGCGAAGACGGGCCGGCCCTCGGGGGCGTGGGCGATCCCGCGCCGGGTGATGCGCCAGGCCGGCTCACCCGTGACGTCCTCGCCCTCCACGAGGACCCGCCCGGAGGTCACCGGGATGAGGCCGGTGGCGACCCGGGCGACGGTCGACTTGCCGGCGCCGTTCGCGCCGAGCAGCGCGGTGACGGAGCCGGCCGGGACGCGGAACGAGACGTCGAACAGCGCCCTGAAGCGGCCGTAGCCGGCGTCGACGTGGAGCAGCTCCAGCATGACGGGCGCGGCTCGGGCGCCCTGCCCGTCCGGCTCGGCGGGCGGCGCCGGCTCAGCCACGGGCGGAGCCGAGATAGGCCGTGCGCACGGCTGCGTCGTCCAGCACCTCGGCAAGCCTCCCCGAGCAGATGACCCGCCCGAAGTCGAGCACGTAGACCCGGCCGGCGATGGCGTCGACGAGATCGAGGTCGTGCTCGACGAGCAGCATGGCGGTCCCCTGCTCGCGCTGGACCTCGGAGAGCACCGAGGCGAGGGAGTCGGTCTCGCGAGAGTCGAGCCCGGAGGAGGGTTCGTCGAGCAGCAGCAGCCGGGGTCGCTGGATGAGGGCCCGGCCGAGCTCGAGGAGCCTCCCCTGGCCGAGGCTGATGGCCTCGACGGGGGCGCCTGCCACCTGCTCGAGCCCGAGCGCCTTCAGCATCGCCTCGGCCTCCTCGAGCTCTTCCTCGGTCGGGGCGCCCCGCCAGAGCAGGTCCTTCCACAACCGCCCGTCGCCGTGGTGCTGGCGGGCGGCGACGAGGAGGTGGTCCCGCACGCTCGTGCCGGCGAAGAGCTCGATCTTCTGGAAGGTGCGGCCGATCCCGCGCCGAGCTCTGCGGTGGACCGGGAGGCGGTCGATCCGGGCGCCGTCGAAAAAGATCGTGCCGGCGTCGGGGCGGGTCGTGCCGCTGATGCAGTCGAACAGCGTCGTCTTGCCGGCGCCGTTCGGCCCGATGAGCCCGACGGTCTCGCCGGCCCCGACCTCGAGCGACACGCCGGAGAGCGCCTGGATGCCGCCGAAGCGCCGGCTCACCTGCCGCAGTTCGAGCAGGCTCACGCGAGCACCTCGGCCTCTGCACGATCCGGCTCTCTCCCGGCGAGGCGCCCGAGCGCGACCTGCTTCAGGTACTCGATCACGCCTTCGGGGTGCAGCACGTAGGCGACGGCGCCGGCCCCGAACACGATCTCGAGCAGGCCGGCGAACGAAGCCGGCAGCGAGGAGGTGACGAGGTTGTTGAGCAGGACGTAGACGAGGCCCGCTTCGATCGCACCCTCGACGGTGTACACGCCGGTGGTGGCGACCACGAGCACGAACACGAGCGAGATGAGCGTGTTGAAATCGCTTGCCGAGACGGCGGTGTCGAGCGAGCCGTACAGGGCCCCGCCGACCCCTGCGATGCCGGCGCTCAGCGCGAACACGACGATCTTGGTCTTCGCGGGGCTGATGCCGATGCTCGCGGCGGCGAGCTCGCTCCCGCGCAGCGCCGCGAGCTGGCGGCCGGTGGTGCCGCGCCGGAGGGCGGCCACGACGGCGACGCAGAGCGCGAGCACAAGGAGGACGAGGACGAAATAGGACCGGTCGTCGGCGAAGTTCACCGGACCGAGGCTCGGGCGGGGCACGTTGATGCCGCTGTCACCGTTGAGGCTCCAGCTGTACTGGAAGCCGATGTTGTCGGCGAGGAGGCCGAAGGCCAGCGTCGCGAGGGCGAGGGCGAGGCCCCCGAGCCGGAGTGCGGGGAGCGCCACGATCACGCCGACCCCAGCCGCGGCGAGGCCCCCGAGGGCGACCCCGGCGAGGACGGAGAGGTTGAGGTGGGCGGCGAGCTGCCCTGCGGTGAAGGCGCCGACTCCGGCGAAGGCGGCCTGGCAGAGCGAGATCTGGCCGCTCATTCCGGTCAGCAGCACGAGCGAGAGGAAGACGATCGACAAGGCGAGCGCCTGGGAGAGGGTGAAGACCCAGTTGTCGCTCACCCAGGTGAGGCAGGAGACGACGAGCACGGCGAGGAGCGCGAGCCGAGCCCACCTCGAGGCGCGCCGGAGGCTCGGGTCTCTCAGCGCGGACGCGATCGGGGCTGGCGGCGGGTCGGCCGCCGCGAGCGGGTCGTCCTGGCGGCCCCACCTCCGGCGGAGCCCCGGCAGGAACAGCAGCAGGCCGAGGAGGGCCACGAAGGGAAGCGCCGGCCGCAGGCCCGAGGAGAGGATCTGGCCCGAGGGCAGGTAGCCGCCGAGGACCTCCTCGACGACCCCGAGAAGGATGCCGCCGAGGAAGGTGTAGGGAAGGCTCGCGAGGCTGCCGGCCGCGGCCGCCGCGATGGCGGCGACGAGCAGGTCCGTGAAGTTGAGCGACTGGAGGCTGCCGAAGACGGGGGCGATGATCACCCCGCTAAGGCCGGCGAGGAAGCTCGAGAGCATCCAGCTCGTGAGGCCGACCGCCTCGGCGTTCAACCCGGCGAGCTGGACCATGCGCGGGCTCTCCGCCATCGCCCGCATCCGCAGCCCGATCTGGGTGAAGTGGAACATGAGCGAGAGCAGCAGGGCCACGGCCGCCGTCACGACGACCGTCGAGATCTCGCTCCCGTTGATGGCGTCGCCGAGGACGCGGAAGTAGACCACCGAGGGCGAGAGCCAGAGCGAGGGAGGGCTGTAGCGATTGCCCGAGCCGAAGGCGACCTGGAGCAGGGCGGGGATCACGACGAGGAGGCCGAGCGCGGCCACGAGCTTCACGAGCACCGGCCGGGAGCGCACGAGGCGGAACAGGCCGAGGTCGATCACGACCCCGAGCAGGGGAGCCCCGAGGACCACCGAGACGAGGAACGCCGCCCAGGTCGGCCAACCCGCGGCGATGGTCACGTAGAACACGAGGGCGGAGGCGTACGCCTGGGCGCCGAAGGCGAGGTTGAACACCCCGGAGGTCTGGTAGGTGAGGACCAGCCCCATCCCGAGGAGCGCGAAGACGCAGCCGTAGGGGAGGCCGGGGATCGCGTAGGCGAGGAACTGGCTCACGCTGCCGGCTCAGGCTCCGGGGATGTCCGGCGGCGGCGGCACGACGACGACGTGGTGGGAGGAGCCCTGGGGGTACTTGAAGCAGGTGAAGACGGTGGTGCGGGAGCCGAACACCGGCACGAAGTGCCCGTTGCGCGCCTGGACCAGGACGTTGCAGTCGACCGGCCCGTTCGCGTGGTGCTCGAGCCGCCAGTCGATCGGCGACACGAGACCTCCGGTGAAGGCCGTCATCTGGTTGATGGCGTCGATCAGGCGGCTGCGGGTGACGTCCCTGCCGATCTTGCGGAGCCCGGCCACGAACATCTCGGCGCTCTCCCAGCCTGCGAGCGAGGCCTCGCTCGGCTCGTCGGCCGGGTAGTAGCGCTTCAGCTCTCTCAGGTAGAGCGCCATCGCCGGGTACTTGCGCGGCTGGGTGACGCCGGACTCGAAGGGCACGTGGCCGATGAGGAGGTAGACGCCGTTCATGAGGGCTGCGTTCTGCCGGAGGGCGGACTCGTCGTAGCCGTCGTACCAGTACTGGGTCACCGAGCCCATGCCGGCGCCGTGAAGAGTCCGGGAGAGGACGAGGTTGCCGCCGAGGTCGAGGCAGCTCGAGACGAAGTCGACCCCGGCGTTCTTCATTCGGGTCACGTCCGAGGTGAGGTCGGTCGCCGGGGCCTGGATCGACAGGTCCTCGAAGGCCACCTTGATGTGGAACTTCCTCATCACGTTGGCGACGCCGATGCAGGCGTCCGCCGACTGCTTCACGTTGTAGGCGAGGATCCCGACCGCTTTCGCGTGCACCTGCTCGGCGAGGAAGGCGGGCTCGGGGCCAGGGTGCTCGAAGTCGGTGTAGCTGCCCTGGGAGCCGAACAGGTCGGGCGGGCCGGCCCACTGAGGGTTGATGTTGTAGCCGAAGGTCGGGACGTCGTTCTCCGCCAGGTACGAGGCACCCGAGAAGCTCGGCGTCGCCACGCCCACGACGGCGAAGACGCCATCGGCGACGAGCGCCCGGGCCTGGGCGGTGTCCTGGGCCGGGTTGGAGCCGTCGTCGAGGCCGTAGGCGAAGTCGAGCGTCCGCCCGTCGACACCTCCGGCGGCGTTGATCATGTCGAAATAGGCGCGCACCCCGTCGAAGATCGGGGCGAAGTCGGCGGGGAGGGGGCCGGTGAGGGAGGCGAGGCCCCCGACGACGATCTTTCGAGGGAACACCCCCGCGGTGTTGCCGGAGCGGTTGACGGACACATGGGCGTTGCCGCAGCCGGCGAGGAGCGCCCCGCACAGCACGACGCTGAGCCCGCCGAGCCCGACGAGGCGCGGCCGCCGGCGGGGGGCCGGGGCCCGGGAGGATGGGGATGCAGGAGCCATGGTCATCGGAGAGTACCGCCTGCAGCCTGGGGCGGAGGAGGTAGTCGCGCCCAGCGAGGCTGGGCGCAAGCCGGCTCCTTCGGCGGCCCGCCGGGACGAGACGGGGGCCTTGACCTCAAGTTCACTTGAAGGAATATGTTGCGGCGAGGACGGCAGGCCGAGCGAGCGCCGTTCGAGGAGGGCGAAAGATGAGAGTCGACGTCGGCAGCCTCGCCGAGCTGAAGGAAGCGGGGTACCTCACGGCCAAGGCGGGGAGCCAGCCGGTGTGCGTCTTCTGGCACGAAGAGTGCGCCTACGGGGTCGACGACCGCTGCCCCCATCTCGGTTTCCCCCTCCATCGGGGCACGGTCGAGAGCGGCATGGTGACCTGCCACTGGCACCATGCCCGCTTCGACCTCGAGTCCGGGGGGACCCTCGACCCCTTCGCCGACGACGTGCGGGCGTACCCCGTGGAGATCGAGGGCGACCGGGTCGTGCTCGTGGCCGATCCGCGCCCGCCCGACCGGGCCCACCTGTTCCGCAGGCTGGAGGAGGGGCTCGAGCAGGGCCTCTCCCTCGTGATCGCAAAGAGCGTGCTCGCCCTCGTCGAGGCTTCGGTGCCGAGCGCCGAGATCGTCCGGGCCGCCGCCGGGTTCGGCTGCCGCTACCGGGGGGAGGGCTTCGGGCCGGGGCTCACGGTGCTTGCGGCCATGGCCAACCTCCAGCCCCACCTGGATCCGGGCGATCGCGCCCTCGCCCTCGTCCAGGGGCTGAGCTTCCTCTCGGGCGACACGAGGGGGAGGACGCCGAGGTTCCCGCTCGAGCCGCTGCAGGCAACGACCCTGCCCGCCGAGCGGCTCGTCGCGTGGTACCGGCGCTTTGTCGAGACCCGTTCCGGCGACGCCGCCGAGCGCACCATCGCATCGGCGGTCCGGTGCGGCTTCACTCTGCCGGAGCTCGGCGCCGCCCTCGGCGCCGCGGCGACCGACCACGTCTTCATCGACGAGGGCCACATCATCGACTTCACGAACAAGGCCCTCGAGCTCGTCGAGCTCCTCGGCGCCGACTCCGCCGCGCTCGTCCTGCCGACCCTTGCCCACGAGACGGCCCGGGCAACCCGGCACGAGGAGGAGTCCGCCTGGCGCCACCCGCACGACCTCGCCCGCCTCGCCGCCGACGCGGCCGGGCGGCTCCCCGAGGCGCTCCGGCGGTGCGGGTGGGACGGCGGCGAGCCGGCTGGCGACGGCCCGGCCGGCTTCGAGACGGCGAACGGTCCCTCGAAGCTCGCGTGGGACCTGCTCGGCGACGACCCGGGTGCGATCGTGGAGGCGATCTTCGCCGCCATCGAGCAGGGCGCCTCCGGCGAGCAGCTCGCCCGGGCCGTCGCCTACGCGGCGGCTCTTCGCATCACCCGCTTTCACGTGCAGAACGACCACGGCGACTGGGACGTCGTCCACCACGGCTTCACCTCGGCGAACGCCCTCCACCAGATGATCCTGCGCTCCCCCTCGCCCCTGTTGCTGCGCGGGGTCGTCCAGGGCGCCTTGAAGGTGTTCCTCGACCGCTTCCTCAACGTGCCGGCGGCCCGCCTGCCGAAGGCGGCCACGGCCGACCTCGCCGACCTTGCTGGCTGCTTCGACCGCGAGGGGATGGTCGACGAGGCCGGCGCCGTCGTCTACGGCTTCCTCCACGCCGGGGGCTCGAGGGCCGACGCGATCCGAGCGCTCGGAACCGCCCTTTTGCGCGAGGACGCCGGCTTCCACTGGTTCCAGACCTACGAGGCGGCGGTGCGCCAGGCGACGGCCTGGCCCGAGGGGTCGGAGGAGTCGGCCCTCGTCCTCGCAGGGTGCGCCCGGTTCCTCGCCGCCCACACGCCGACCCGGCGGGAGCTGGCCCAGGTCGTGCGCATCGCGACGCGGCTGCGGCGGGGCGAGGCGCTCTACGAGGACGAGGAGATGGCCGGGACGGGCTAGCCGCGGGCCAGGCGACGGCGGCGTCGCACTGCCGGCGGCTTCGCCGCAACGTTGACATTTTGTGGAAGCCGATGCCGTAGCATGGGGGCGATGAGCGTGAGGGTGCCGCGGTCGCTCGACGAGCTGGTGGCGGCGCTCGCAACCGAGCCCGGAAGCGAGCTGCTCGCGGGCGGCACCGACCTCATGGTGGAGGTCAACTTCGGGCGCCGGCGCCCCGAGTCGGTGCTCAGCGTCACGCGCGTGCCGCAGCTGCAGGGCTGGCACACCGAGGAGGGAACGGGCGACCTCGTCCTCGGCGCCGCCCTCACCTACACCGAGATGCTCGAGCCGCCCCTCGCCGGTCTCCTCCCTGCGCTCGCCCACGCCGCGCGCACCGTCGGGTCTCCGCAGATCCGCAACGCGGGGACCGTGGGCGGCAACCTCGCCACGGCCTCGCCCGCCGGCGACACCCTGCCCGTGCTCCTCGCGCTCGGCGCCGTTGTGGTCACCGAGGCGGTCGATGGCCGTCGCGAGCTGCCGCTCGCGCAGTTCGTGCTCGGACCGAAGCAGAGCGCGCTCCGGCCGGGGGAGGTGATCTGCTCGGTCCGGGTGCCGGCGGCCGCAGCCGCCGCCCGCCAGGAGTTCGTGAAGGTCGGCACGCGCAACGCGATGGTGATCGCGGTGTGCTCGGCCGCCGTCGTGATCGATCCGGCCGCCCGCAGCGTGCGGGTCGGGCTCGGCTCCGTGGGGCCGGTGCCGCTCGGTGCACCGGAGGCCGAGGCGCTCGCCGAGGCCAGCCTCGACTGGGAGCGCGGCGGCACCCTGCCGCCCGGCTCGGCCGCCGCCGAGCGGCTCCTTCGCGAGTTCGCCGAGCTCGTCTCGGCGGCCGCCCGGCCGATCGACGACCACCGTTCGAGCGCCGCCTACCGCCGGCACGCCGTCGGCGTCTGCGCTGCACGAGCGCTCGGACGCCTCGCCGGCGCCGTCGCCCCTCCCGAGCAGGTCGCATCGTGAGCGGGGCGACCCCGGCGGGGGAGCGGCGCGAGGGGACGGCTGATGCCCAGTGCTCGTACGCGCTCACGGTGAACGGGCGTCGCCACGAGGTCGCCGGGGCCTGGATGGGAGAGAGCCTGCTCTACGTGCTCCGGAACCGGCTCGGCCTCCCGGGGGCAAAGAACGCCTGCGAGCAGGGTGAGTGCGGCTCGTGCTCGGTCCTTTTGGACGGCCGGCTCGTCTGTGCCTGCCTCGTGCTGGCGGCGGCGGCGGTCGACCAGGAGGTCGTGACCGTCGAGGGCCTGCCGGGCGGGGAGGAGCTGACCGACGTCCAGGCCGCCTTCGTGGCGAGCGGGGCTGTCCAGTGCGGCTTTTGCACTCCCGGGCTCGTCGTCGCCGTCCACGATCTGCTCGACCGCAACCCAGAGCCGAGCGAGCTCGAGGTACGAGAGGCCATCTCGGGCAACCTCTGCCGGTGCACCGGGTACGGCCGGATCCTCGCCGCCGTCGAGGAGGCCAAGCTCGCCCGGCGCCAGGCGGTGCGGTCGTGACCAAGCTCGAGCCGGGCGCACCGGCGACGGTGGCGCCTCCCGGCACCGGCGTGCGGAGGGGCTCGATCGGCACGAGCCGCCAGCGGCCCGACGCCGGGCCGAAGGCGAAGGGGGAGTTCGCCTTCTCCTCGGACCTGTGGGCCGAGGGGGCGCTGTGGGGCAAGGTGGTGCGCTCCCCGCACGCCTCGGCGAGGATCCGCTCGATCGACGCCTCCCGGGCGCGGGCGCTCTCGGGCGTGAAGGCCGTCCTCCTCGCGAGCGACGTGCCGGGCAACCCGCTGTTCGGCCTCGAGCTTCGCGACCAGCCCGTGTTCGCCTCCGAGGTCGTGCGCTACATGGGCGAGCCGGTGGCGGCCGTGGCGGCGGACCATCCCGAGATCGCCCGGCGGGCGGCGGAGCTCGTCGAGGTCGACTACGAGCCCCTCGCGCCGCTCGTGGAGGCGGAGGCGGCGGCCGACCCCGCGACCGAGCCGATGCACCCCCTCGGCAACGTCGTGCGGCGGATCCGCCTCCGCCACGGCGGGGTCGACCCCGCCGGCGACCCCCGCGACCCGCTCCCGCCGTCGCTCGCCGACGCCGTCTCGGTCGAGGGCGTCTACGAGGTCGGGATGCAGGACCAGGCCTTCATGGGCCCGGAGTCGGGCCTCGCGATCCCCGACGACGACGGAGGCGTCGACCTGTACATCTCCACGCAGTGGCTCCACACCGACCAGGAGCAGGTCGCCGACTGCCTGGGGCTGCCCCCCGAGAAGGTGCGGCTCCATCTCGCCGGGGTCGGAGGCGCCTTCGGGGCGAGGGAGGACGTGAGCCTGCAGGTGCACATCTGCCTCCTCGCTTTGCGGACCGGCAAGCCGGTGAAGATGGTCTTCTCGCGCGAGGAGTCCTTCCTCGGCCACGTCCACCGGCACCCGGCCCGGATGTGGTACCGCCACAGCGCGCGACGAGACGGCCGCTTGCTCCGGGTCGATGCCCGCCTGCTGTTCGACGGCGGGGCGTACGCCTCCTCCTCGACCGCGGTGATCGCGAACGCCACCTGCTTCGCGGCCGGGCCCTACCGCGTCCCGGACGCCTGCGTCGACGGGATCGTCGTGCGGACGAACAACCCCCCCTGCGGCGCCATGCGGGGCTTCGGCGCCGTCCAGGTCTGCCACGCCCACGAGGCCCAGATGGACCGGCTCGCCGCGGCGCTCGGCATGGACCCGGTCGAGCTCCGCCTCCGCAACGCGCTCGCACCCGGCGACGAGCTCCTCACGGGGCAGCGGATCACCGGCACGGCGCCCGTCGCCGAGGTCATCCGGCAGTGCGCCGCGGCGCCCCTGCCTCACGGCACCCCGGGCGCCGAGGGCGCCCTCGCCTTCCCGGGTGGCGCCGGCCGGACCGCAGACCCAGCCCGGGTCCGCCGGGGCGTCGGCTTCGCCGTCGGGTTCAAGAACCTCATGTACTCCGAGGGGTTCGACGACTACTCGACCGCGCGCTGCCGCATCGAGCACGGCGTCGTCACCGTCTCCTCGGCGGCGGCCGAGGTGGGGCAGGGCTTCGTCACCCTCGTCGAGCAGATCGCCGAGGACGTCTTCGGCACCGACAAGATCATCGTCGCCCCGGCTGACACGAGCGTCGGCTCTGCGGGATCGACCTCGGCCAGCCGCCAGACGTGGATGTCCGGAGGCGCCGTCGACGCGGCCTGCCGGGCCGCGGCCGCCCGCCTGCTCGAGGTGGCGGCTGCCCGCCACGGCCTCGTCCCGGCCGCCCTCGAGTGCGCGAACGGGCGCGTCCGCTCGTTCGACGGCGCCATCGACGAGAGCCTCGAGGAGGCGACGGGCGGCGAGATCATCGAGGAGACGGCGGTCTTCCGCCACGCCCCGACGGCGCCGCTCGACGAGCACGGCCAGGGGGATGCCCACGTCTCGTTCGCGTTTGCGGCTCATCGCGCCGTCGTCGACGTCGACGTCGACCTCGGGCTCGTACGGGTCGTCGAGATCGCGACGGCCCAGGACGTCGGCCGGGTGCTCAACCCGATCCAGGTCGTCGGGCAGATCGAGGGCGGCATCGCGCAGGGAGTCGGCCTGGCGGTGATGGAGGAGATCGTGGTCGAGGGCGGGCTCGTGAAGAACGCCTCGTTCACGGACTACCTCATCCCGACGGCGCTCGACATGCCCTCGGTGCGGATCGCCGCCCTCGTCGAGGAGAGGGAGCCCGGCGCCCCGTTCGGCGCCAAGGGCGTGGGCGAGCCGCCGACGATCTCCTCGACCGCCGCTGTCGCGGCAGCCGTGCGGGCGGCCACGGGCCTGCCGCTCGCACGGGTGCCCATTCGACCCGAGCACATCGCGCTCGGCGCCGGCCCGCTCGCCGGGGAGGGCTCGGCCCCATGAGCCGGACCGTCCTTCGCAACAGCCGCCACCCGGGTGACGTCGTGATCGAGGACGGCCTCATCGCCGCCGTCGGGGGCGGCGCCGCCACGGCGCCACGGGCGGGCGACCATGTCGTCGACTGCGAGGGCGGCATCGTCACGGCCGGCCTCGTCAACACCCATCACCACCTCTACCAGTGGCTCACCCGCGGGCGGGCCCACACGTGCACGCTGTTCGAATGGCTCACCGAGCTCTACCCGGTCTGGGCCCGCATGCGGCCCGAGGACGTCGGCGCGGCTGCCCTCCGGGGGATCGCCGAGCTCGCCCTCTCAGGCGTGACGACCCTCTCGGACCACCACTACGTGGTCCCCCACGGCGACGACTCCGTCTTCGACGCCATCGCCGAGGCGGCGCGGACCGTCGGCACGCGCCTGTACCTCTCGCGGGGCTCGATGGACCTCGGCCAGAGCAGGGGAGGGCTCCCGCCCGACGAGGTCGTCGAGGACACGGGCGCGATCCTCGCCTCCACCGAGGCGGTGGCACGGCGGTACGCGCCCCGTCCCGGTGAGCCCTTCGACGACCTCGTCCATGTGGTCGTCGCTCCCTGCAGCCCCTTCTCGGTCACGCCCGAGCTGATGGCGGAGTCGGCCCGGCTGGCGCGGCGGTTGGGCCTCCGCCTCCACACCCACCTCGCCGAGACCCTCGATGAGGAGCGCGACGCCCTTGACCGCTTCGGCAGCCGGCCGCTCGACGTCGTCGAGGAGCTGGGGTGGCTCGGCGACGACGTCTGGTTCGCCCACGGCATCCACCTCGACGACGCCGAGGTGAAGCGGATCGGCGCCGCCGGCACCGGCGTCGCCCACTGCCCGAGCTCGAACGGGCGCCTCGGCGCCGGGCTCTGCCGGGTGAGGGACCTCCTCGACGCCGGCGCCCCGGTCGGCCTCGGCGTCGACGGACCGGCCTCCGGCGAGCCGAGCGACTTGTTCGGCGAGATGCGCCAGGCGCTCTACGTCGCCCGGCTCCGCTCCCTCTGCCCGAGCGCGCTCTCGCCGGGTGAGGCCCTCCAGCTCGCGACCTCGGGCGGCGCCCGCTGCCTCGGCCGCCCCGATCTCGGCCGCCTGGAGCCGGGAGCCGTCGCCGACGTCGCCGTCTGGCCGGCGGACGACCTCGGCGACATCGAAGACCCGGTCGCGGCCCTCGTCCTCGGCCCCACCCGGCGCGTGCGCCACCTGTTCGTCCGGGGGGCACAAGTCGTCGAGGAGAGCCGGCTCACGACCCTCGACATCGAGACGGCACGGCAACGGGCCATCGCGGCAGCAAAGGAGCTGTGGTCATGACGGCAGTCCCCTCTTCCACCAGCCGCTCGGGAGAGCGCTCCGGCACGGTCGCGCTCACCCCGGAGCGTGTACGGGCCGAGGCGGAGCGGCACCGGGCCGCTGCAGTCGAGCTGCTGCGCGACGTGATCCACCGACCGTCGCTCTCTGGCGAGGAGGGCGACGTCGTGTCGCGGCTTCGCCATGAGATGGAGGAGCTCGGCTTCGACGAGATCATCGAGGACCCGCTCGGGTCGGCCGTCGGACGGATCGGGAGCGGCCCGACCGTGGTCGTCTACGACAGCCACGTCGACACCGTGGACGTCGGGAGCAGGGGCGAGTGGTTTCGCGACCCCTTCGAGCCTGCGCTCGAGGGCGGTCTCGACGGGGGCACCGTGCACGGCCGGGGCGCGAGCGACGACAAGGCGGGGATCTGCTCGATGATCCACGGCGCGGCGCTCGCCCGCGACCTCGGACAGCTCGAAGGGGTGACGCTCTACGTCGTCGGCTCGGTGCAGGAGGAGACCTGCGACGGCCTCGCGCTCGAGCAGCTCCTCACGACGGTCATCCCCCGCCCCGAGGTCGTCGTGCTCGGCGAGGCGACGAGATGCCAGCTCTACCGGGGGCACCGGGGACGGATCGAGGTCGCCGTCACGGCAACGGGCGAGTCCTGCCACGCCTCCGCGCCCGAGCGGGGCCACAACCCGGTCTACGACCTCGCCCTCGTCATGAGCGAGATCGAGCAGCTCAACACCCGCCTCGGCTACGACGAGTTCCTCGGCTCGGGATCGGTCGCGGTGACCAAGATCGAGTGCGAGACCCCCAGCCTGAACGCGGTGCCGTCGACCGCCACCCTCTACCTCGACCGCCGCCTCACCCTCGGCGAGTCGGCCGAGACGGCGCTCGAGGAGCTCCGCAGCCTCCCGGCCGTCCAGCGCGCCGGCGCCTCGGTGACCCTGCTCGGCTACGAGAAGCGCTCGTACACCGGTGCGACGGCGCGGGCGGAGAAGTACTTCCCGACCTGGGTGACCCCTGAGTCGCACCGCAGCGTCCAGGTGGGCGTGGCCGCCTGCGAGGCCGCCCTCGGCCGGACGCCCGAGATCGGCCACTGGGTCTTCTCGACGAACGGTTGCGCCGCCGCCGGGCGGCTCGGGCTGCCGACGATCGGGTTCGGGCCGGGCGACGAGGTCCACGCCCACAGTGCGCACGACCAGTGCCCGACCGACGACGTGGTGGAGGCGATCGCCTTCCTCGCCATGTACCCCGGCACCTACAGGAGGTGGTCCCCATGACCGCGATCACGCCGGCAACGCCCGCCACCGCCCCGGCGAGCGGGGACCCGCAGAGGCGGTCCTTCCTCCTCAACGGCGTGCCCGTCGAGGTCGACGCCGGCCACCCTCACCTGCTCGCAGCCCTGCGGGAGGAGCTCGGAGTCATCTCGGCGAAAGACGGCTGCTCGCCGTCGGGCCAGTGCGGCTGCTGCACCGTCCTCATCGACAACAAGGCCTCGATCAGCTGCCAGATCTCCCTCGAGCGGGTGGCCGGCAAGTCCGTCGTGACGCTCGAAGGGCTCGAGAGCTCAGAGCGGGAGCGATTCGCCTCCGTCTTCGCCGCCACGGGCGCCCTCCAGTGCGGCTTTTGCACCCCGGGGATCGTGATGCGCCTGAAGGCCCTGCTCGACAAGAAGGGCGCCGATCTCACCCGGGAGGACGCGGCTCGCCACCTCGGCGCCCATCTCTGCCGCTGCACCGGCTACACGAAGATCCTCGACGCGGTCGAGCTGCTCGCCTCGGGCGCCGAGGTCGCCCCCGAGCTGCCGCGCGGCGTCGGGAGCCGGGGCGTCAAGTACGAGTCGCTCGACCTCGCCCTCGGAGCCCGGCCCTACGTCGACGATCTCAGGGTCGAGGGGATGCTGCACGCGGCGCTCCGCCTCGCCGACCACGCCCGGGCGGAGGTCCTCGCCATCTCGACCGAGGCCGCGCGCCGGGCGCCCGGCGTCGTCGGCGTCATCACGGCTGCCGATGTCCCCGGCGAGCTCAAGGTGGGGATCATCCACACCGACTGGCCCGTGCTCATCCCCGTGGGCGGCCTCACCTCCTACCTCGGCGACGTGCTCGCCGTCGTCGTCGCCGAGACCCGCGAGCAGGCCCGTGCGGCTGCCCGCCTCGTGGAGGTCGAGTACCGGCCGCTCCGGCCCATCACCGACCCCGTGGCGGCCATCGACGACCCCGAGGATGCCGTCTGGGGGCTCGAGGGCAACGTCCTGTCGAGGTCGGCCTACCGCCGGGGTGACGTGGAGGCGGCGCTCGAGGCCTCCCCGCACACCGTGCACGAGGTCTTCCAGACCCAGCGGGTCGAGCACGCCTTCCTCGAGCCGGAGTCCACGCTCGCCGTCCCAGGGGCCCATGGTCCCGGGACCCTGCACGTCTACTCCGGGGGCCAGGGCGTCTGGGACGACCGCGATCAGATCGCCCGCGTCCTCGGCGTCGAGCCCGAGAAGGTCGTGGTCGACCTCGTCTCGAACGGCGGCGCCTTCGGCGGCAAGGAGGACATGGCGAACCAGGCGCAGACCGCGCTCGCCGCCCACCTGCTTGGCCGCCCCGTGAAGTGCACCCTCTCGCGCGAGGAGTCCCTCCTCATGCACCCCAAGCGGCACCCGATCCGCCTCGAGTACTGGGCCGGCTGCGACGGGGAGGGTCATCTCACTGCGCTGCGGGCCCGGATGGTGGGCGACTCCGGGCCGTACGCCTCGGTCGGCATGAAGGTGCTCGAGCGGGCGGCCGGGCACGCCTCCGGGCCCTATCGCGTGCCGGCGATCGACGTGGAGGCGGTGGCCGTCCGCACGAACAACCCGGTCTGCGGGGCCTTCCGCGGCTTCGGGTCCAACCAGGCCCAGTTCGCCATGGAGGGGGTGATGGACCGGCTGGCGGAGGCGTGCGGCCTGAGCGGCCTCGAGATCCGGCAGCGCAACGTCATCGGCCCCGGCGACCTCTGGGGACCGGGCCAGCGCATGGACGACGGCGCCGCCGGCGCCACGGCGTGCCTGGCCGCGCTCGCAGAGCGCTACGAGGCGGCGCGGGCCGAGGGCAAGGCGGTCGGGCTCGCCCTCGGGCTCAAGAACTCCGGGCTCGGCAACGGCTTCCTCGAGATCGCACGCGCCACCGTCCGCGTGGACGATGACGGTTCGGTCGAGGTGCGGCACTGCTGGACCGAGATGGGCCAGGGCGTCCACACGGTGGCGGCACAGGTGGCCGTCGAGGAGCTCGGGGTCGACCCTGAGAAGGTGAGGGTCGTCGTCGACACGACGAGGGAGCTCGGCGCCGGCCAGACGACCGGCTCGCGCGGGACGCTGATGGGAGCAGGTGCCGTCGCCGACGCCTGCCGCCGGGCCCGGGCGGACGGCTGCCGGCCGGGCGTCGAGTACGAGGGCGAGTACCGGATCGACTGGACCACCTCGCTCGACCAGGTCGCGGCTGGTGCCGTGGACCCCGTCATCCACTCGACCTTCGGCTTCGCGGCGCAGCTCGTGATCGCGGACCGTGCGACCGGGAAGATCGAGCGGGTCGTGGCCGCCCACGACGTGGGGCGGGCCGTGAACCCGACCCTGTGCGAGGGCCAGATCGAAGGGGCCGTCCACATGGGCCTCGGCTACGCCCTCTCGGAGGACTTCCCGTCCGACGCCGAGGGGAGGCCGACGAACATGACGTTGCGCAGCCTCGGGATCATCCGGGCAAAGGACGTGCCGCCGATCGAGACGATCCTCGTCGAGTGCCCGCAGCCGAACGCGCCCTACGGGATCAAGGGAGTCGGCGAGATCGGGCTCGTCCCCACCGCCGGAGCCGTGGCGGCCGCCCTCCACGACGCCGACGGGGTGTGGCGCACCGTGCTCCCGATGGCTCGCACGGCGGCGGGTGGGTCCGCCGGCGGCGACGAGTGACAACGGCTCCGACCCGCCCTGTCGCCCGACTGCCCACGGGTACGCTCCGGCCGTGGGGTTGCAGCTCGAGTTCACCGTCGAGCCGTTCGAGCCGGGCTCTCCCGGGCCGCACGTGCGAGCGGCCGAGGAGGCGGCCAGGGCGGCGGGCGGGGGCGCAGAGCTGAGCGTCGGGCCGTTCGGCACGTCGCTCTCGGGGCCGCGCGAGGCCGTGCTCGCCGCCGTGGCCTCGGTGGTGCGAGCCGCCCTCGAGGCTGGTGCCACCCGGGTGACGTTGCAGGTGAGCGCGGCCGACCCGCCGTGAGCGCGGAGCCGGAGGCGGCAGAGCTGCTCGCGGCCCTGGCGCCGGTCGTCGACGCGCTCGGCGGCGTGCTGCTCGCACCGGAGCAGGCCGAGCCGTCGGACACCCCGGTCGTCTGGGGCGGCGCCGTGGTCGCCGCAGTGCGGCCGGCCGACCTCCACGGCGCCTTCGACCGCCTGCTCGAACGGGTCGCCGGCGAGCTCGGCGGCCCGCTCGCCTCCCTGTCGAGGGAGGACAAGCAGCGGGCGGTCCAGCTCCTCGACGAGTGGGGGGCGTTCAACTTCCGCAAGTCCGTCGAGGACGTCGCCCAGGCGCTCCAGGTGAGCCGCTTCACCGTCTACAACTACCTGAGCCGGGCCGCCGGCGCCCCGAGCGCGACCGGCCCCCGATCCGCGCGCGATGAGGGTGACGGCGCCGGGGCCGCCGCGCGCCCCGACGGGTAGCCGCCACCGGCGTCGCTACAGTTGCCGGACCATGTCCGTGGCCTCCTCGATGCGGGGCTTCCCCGAGTGGCTCCCCGACGGCCAGCTCGTGGAGCAGCACGTTCTCGCCACGCTCCGGCGCACCTTCGAGCTGCACGGCTTCGCGCCGCTCGACACCCGCTCGGTCGAGCCGCTCGAGACGCTGCTCGAGAAGGGCGAGACCGACAAGGAGATCTACGTGCTGCGCCGGCTCCACGCCGAGCCGGGTGAGCCGTCGAGCGGACTCGGGCTGCACTTCGACCTCACGGTCCCCTTCGCACGCTACGTGCGGGAGAACGCCGGCAAGCTCGTCTTCCCCTGGAAGCGGTACCAGGTCCAGAAGGTCTGGCGGGGTGAGCGCCCCCAAGAGGGGCGGTACCGGGAATTCCTCCAGGCCGACGTCGACGTCGTGGGTCGGGGCGAGCTCGCGGCGCACTTCGAGGCTGAGCTGCCGCTCGTCGCCGCCGACGCGCTGGGGAGGCTGCCGATCCCGGCCGTGACGATCCAGGTGAACAGCCGCAAGATCGTCGACGCCGTCTTCGGCGAGGTCGGGGTCGAGGACCGGACGGGTGCCTTCCGGGCCGTCGACAAGCTGCGCAAGATCGGCCCCGAGGCGGTCCGCGCCCTTCTCGTCGAGGCAGGCGCCTCTCGAGCACAGGCGGAGGTCTGCCTCCGCCTGTGCTCGATCCGCAGCACCGACCTCTCCTTTGTCGACGAGGTGCTCGCGCTCGGGGTGCGAAGTGACCTGCTCGACGAGGGGCTCGCCGAGCTCTCCGCGGTCCTCGAGGCGGGCCGCCTCCTCGGGGAGGGCGCGACCCCCTTCGTTGCCGACCTGCAGATCACGCGAGGGCTCGACTACTACACGGGCACGGTCTACGAGACCGTGATGGAGGGACTCGAGTCGATCGGCTCGGTGTGCTCGGGCGGGCGCTACGACAACCTCGTCGGCGGGGCGGGCAACGAGGCATACCCGGGAGTCGGTCTCAGCATCGGCGTCACGCGGGTCCTCGGTCCCCTCTTCTCGAAGGGGCGGCTCCGGGCCTCGCGCTCGGTGCCCACCTGCGTCCTCGTCGCCGTCGCCGACGAGGAGCATCGCCCGGTGAGCGACCGGGTCGCCTCGGTGCTGCGGAGCCGGGGCATCCCCGCAGAGGTCTCCCCGACCGCGGCCAGGTACGGGCGGCAGATCCGCCACGCCGACCAGCGCGGCATCCCCTTCGTCTGGTTCCCGGCCGGCGCCGGTCCCGAGGGCGGCGGGCGGAGCGAGGTGCGGGACATCCGGACCGGCGACCAGGTGCCGGCCGACGAGCACGAGTGGTCGCCGCCCACAGCGGACCTCGAGGTCACCATCTGGGGCGAGTAGGCACTGCTGGGGCGAGCCGGCGCTGCGGCTCCGCAGGTGCTCGCGAGACTTCGCCTCAGTCGAGCCGGCGCTCGGCGGCCCAGCGGCTCAGCTGGTGGCGGGTCGACAGCTGCAGCTTGCGGAGCACGGCCGAGACGTGGCTCTCCACCGTCTTCACCGAGATCGACAGCTCCCGTGCCAGCTCCTTATAGGAGTAGCCCCGCGCAATCAGCCGGAGCACCTCCCGCTCGCGCGGTGTCAGCTGGTCGATCTCGGGATCGATGCTCGGGGCGGTGAGGGTCGCGCTGTCTCCGGGCCGCAGCGAGGACAGCTCGGCGAAGGCGTCGAGCACGAAGCCGGCGAGGCGGGGGGAGAACACGGCGTCCCCGCCGGTGACTCGCCTGATCGCGTCGCAGAGCTCGGGACCGGAGATGGTCTTCGTGACGTAGCCGCGCGCTCCTGCCCTGATCACCGCGATGACGTCCTCAGGGGCGTCGGAGACCGAGAGGGCGAGGAAGCGCACCTGCGCCCCGCCTCCCCGCTTCACACCCTCGATCACCGCGACGCCGCCGCCGCCGGGGAGATGGACGTCGAGCAGCACCACGTCGGGCAGGCGCTCGCAGATGAGGTCGACGGCGGCGTCGACCTCATCTGCCTCGCCGACGAGGTCGACCGAGCCGGCGATCTCCGCCTTCACGCCGGCCCGGAACAGGGCATGGTCCTCCACGAGGAAGACCCGTGGGGTTCCGCCCGCCGCGCTCACGAGGGCTCGCCACGCTCCCGTCCCGTGAGCGGGAGCACGAGCGCCACCTCGGTCCCGGCGCCGGGGGCGCTGCGGATCGTGGCCTGCCCGCCGATGCGGCTCATCCGGCCCTGGACGGACTCCGAGAGGCCACGCCGGTCCGCAGGGACGTGCGCCGGCTCGAAGCCTGCCCCGGTGTCGCGCACGAACATCGAGACGACGTCGCCCTCCACCTCGGCGAAGATCGAGACGGCGGGAGCTCCCGACCACTTCGCCGCGTTGACGGCCGCCTCCCGCCCGGCAGCGACGAAGGCGCGCAGCCGGTCGTCGAGCGGGCAGTCGCCGACCACGACGGTGTCGACGACGACCCCGTGGTCCGCTTCGACCTCGTCCTCGATCTGGCGGAGCGCCGCCGCGAGCGACTCGCCGCCGAGAGAGCGGCGCCCCTCGAAGAGCCAGGCTCGCAGCTCGCGCTCCTGCCGGCGCGCGAGCCGCACCACCTCGCCGGGCTGGTCGGCCCGCCGCTGGATCAGGGCGAGGGTCTGCAGCACCGAGTCGTGCACCTGGCAGGCCATCTCCTCGCGCTCCTCGGCGCGGGCGCGCGCCTGGCGCTCGGTGACGAGGTCGCGACCGACCCGCAGCCACCATGGGCCGAGGAGGACGACCGCTGCCAGCACGACGAGGGCGAGGCCGGAGAGCTGCCGGAGGGCGAGGCCGTGGTGCACGTGGTCGAGCACCTCGACGAGGCCGGCCGACAACAGCCCGAGGGCGACCGCCCCGCGAAGCGCGAGGGCGCGCCGTGAGCGGGTCGACGCCGACAGGGCGGAGAGCACGGGCTCGACCCGGCGCTCGAGGAGGGCGTGCTCCGGCGGGCTCGCGTTGCGCCAGATCAGCACGAGACCGCCCGCCCCGACGAGGAGAGCGGCCGAGAATGTCCCGAGGAACGAGAGGCCGAGGGCCGAGACGACGAACAGGCCGAGACCGACGATCGAGACGAGAGCGACGGCGATGCCGATGCCGACGGCGTCGCCCACCGCCCTCGATCCGATGCTGCCGTCCTCTCCCTCGCGAGGGACGAGGAGCCAGGCGAGGACGTACAGCGGGACGCCGAAACCCGCCACGCAGGCGAGCACGACGGCGATGCAGCGGATCGTCGACAGCTCCCTGCCGCTCCTTAGGGCGAGGGCCGCGCACACGCCGCCGAGCGCTGGCTGCTCGGCATCGCGCCTCAGCGGGGTGTGCCGGCCGAGCACCCGGCCTCCGAGAGGGAACGGCGGGCCGTGCCGGCCCCGCGGGCCGTGGAACAGGCCCGGCCGGGCGCAGCCGGTGGCGGTGTCGTCCGTCGTCTCGATGCCGAGATGATCGCGCCGCCGCACCCGGGGCGGTATCAGGGACCTCCCTGAGACAGGATCGGGGGTCTCGGGGAGGTTTCGGTGCTCTCCCCGATGCGGGCGACCACCGCGGCGGCGCATGCTCGACCCATGACCGAGACCAGCACCCACGACTCCCTCAACCGGCCGGTGGAGAACCGCATGCTCGGCGGTGTATGCGCCGGGATCGCGGCCTACCTCGACCTCGACCCGACGCTCGTGCGGGTGGCTTTCGCCGCGCTCACCGTGCTCGGCGGGGCCGGCGTCCCGCTGTACGCGATCGGATGGCTCCTCATCCCCGACGAGGGCAGCGATCGCTCGCCCCTCGCCGACCTCCTCTCGCCGGGAGCCCGGAGGGCGACCGAGGCCGGGGCAGAGCAGTGACGGCTCCTGCGCCCGACGGAGCGCACCTGCGGATCGGCGACGCCGAGCGGGCTGCCATGGCGGACACTCTCGGCCGGCACTACGCCGACGGCCGTCTCGACGAGGAGGAGCTGCGCGAGCGCCTCGGCCGCGCCAGCTCGGCAAAGACGGCGGGGGACCTCGAGGGGCTCCTCTCCGACCTCCCGAGGCTCGACGGAGGCGGCGAGCCGGCTGAGCCCCCCGCCTTGCGGGCATCCCACCCCCACCGGCAGCGACGAGCGCTCCGGATCGCCGCGCTCGTCCTCGCCGCCATGGTGCTCACCCACGTGGCCGTGTGGAGCTGGCCGATCTTCCTGCCCCAGCTGTTCGTGGCCGTCGCCCTCCTTGCGGGACTCCTGTGGCTGCGGGGGAGGCGGCGCTGCAGGTGCTGGTGAGGTACACCTCGTCGACCGGGCGCCGTGCCGCTGCCGGCCTGCATCGGGCGTAGCCCATCTCGAGCACCATCTGGGGGTACCCGACGAGCCCGAGGCCGCGCGCCAGCATGGCTCTCGTCGAGGGCAGCTCGAGCACCTCGGTCATCGGCGAGGCGCTCACGCCGTCGGCGGCAGCCCGGAGCATCATCCGAGCGAGCGCACGGCCTGCCTGCAACCAGGCGAGCGGGTCGTCCTCCGCCGTGCCGATGACGACGAGGAGAGGATGCCCGGCGAAAGGCGGCTCGCTGCCTGCTCCGGTGGACGCCGGCTCGCCCGGGGGCTCGAGCTCGCGTCGGCGAAGGGTCGTCGCTCGCCGTCGGCCGGTCCCGCCCGCCGGCGTGCCGGGCGGCTCGCCGCCGAGCCCGACCCATCTCGCGAGCTCCTGCCGGTAGGCGGGGTCGGCCTGCTCGACGGCGTCGGCGCGAGCGAGAAGGACCGCGGCGGTGACCCACTGGCCCGGCCGGTCGAGGCAGAGGAGCCACGCGCCTGCCCGAGCCGCCTCCTGCCGCAGGTGCGCTCGCAGCGACTCGGGCACTGCTCGGTCATCGAAGGGGCCGCGCTCGGTGTAGGCGGCCGGCAGGGAGGCGAGCAGCAGGCGGTCGTCCGGGCTCGGTGGCTCGGGCGGCCCGATCGTGACACGGGCGAGGTGGTCGCTCGCCCCCGGGGTGGGCAGGAGGTCGACCGTGCAGCCGACGCCGCGGCCCCGCAGGGCGACCACGGCGAGCTCGATCGCCGCGCCGCAGCTCACATGGAGCTCGCGTTGCTCGGGGTCGATCACCTTGAGCTGGCGGGAGGGGTCAGCCATGACGTCGAGCGCCCAGGCGGTGCCGTCAGGGGCGAGTCGGCCGACGAAGCGCCACGGCTGCGTGTTGTGCACAGAGGGCGCCCCTGTCGCCGACTCCACGATGCTGCGGAGCTCCTGGTCGTCCATGAACGCCCACCTCCTCACCACTTCTGCCCGCCTCGTGGCGGCTCGACGCCGTCACGGGTGATTCAAGCGGGGGACGACGAGACCTCCCAGAGCCCTTCGGCACTCTCACTCCCGTCCGAGGGCGGGAGGAACAGGGCCCTTCGGCCCTATGTCGGAGTCGCCCGACCGTTCACCATGTCCCCTGATGGAGCCGAGCCGCTCGACGATCGAGACGAGCCCGCACACCTTGGTGAATGCGGAGGCCGGGGCTGGGCGACCCCCCATTCGCCCTCGGGCGGTGTTCGTGAGCGACTCCGTCGTCCTCGCCCGCCCCTTTCGCGAGCTGGAGCCGGTCTTCGCCGACCGAGAGGCGGCATGGCTCGGGCGGCTCGGGGCAGTGACCAGGGCCCCCGGAGCCGGCGCTCTGCCCGAGCTCGACGCCTCGATCGCGCGCGGTGTCCTCCGCATCGGGCCGGGCCGGGCCGCTCAGCCCATGGCCGTCGTCGTCGGCCGGCCCCGATCGCACCCCGGGGCCGTCATCGTGGCCATGGGCTGGCAGCCGCTCACCTTCGGGCAACTCCTCCCCCGGCTCGAGGCCGATCTCGAGGCAGCCCGGCTCGACGACCTCTCGACCCGCCTCTCGATCTCGGGGAGCTACCAAGTTCCCTTCGGCGCCGTCGGCCTCGGGATGGACCGCCTCGGCCTCCACCGCGTGGCCGAGGCCGGCGTCCGCCAGTTCCTGCGCGATCTTCGGCGCGCCCTCGTGCCAGGCGGGGAAGGCTCGGGCGCCGCCTAGGCGGGAGGCTGGTCTCCGGGGAGTGTCTCCCCACCTCGACCGCGGCACCGGGCTGCTCCCGGAGCCCGGGAGCCGAGTGACGTGACTGAGATCACCTTCCTGCTCGAGCTCCGCACGACTGAGGCGGGAGCTCTGATCACGACGGGAGGAGCCCGAACACGAGGCAGCCGCCCGGACCGAACCGTAGCCCGGCCGCCTCGCTCCTTCCCACCCGCACCGGTGTGACGACGCCGCTCACCCGCTCCCCGGAGGCGAGGTCGACGGCGACCTCGTAGCCCCTTCCCCGGAACGCCACGTCGGCGACCGTCCCGCGGGCGTGGCAGCCGGGTGCGTCGGGCGCGCAGAGGCTGGCGGCGGCCGGCCGCACGGCGAGCAGGGCTCGCCCCGGCTCGAGCGGCTCCATCGCCTCGGCGGCGACACGGCTCCCGCCGAGCTCGACCTCGACGGGCTGCCCGGCTCCGGCAGGCACGCGAAGGGTCACCTCGAGCTCGGCGGCAAGGCCGGTGAAGCGGGCCACGAACGGCGTCGCGGGGTGGGCGTAGATCTCCTCGGGCCGGTCGAGCTGGATGAGGCGGCCGCGCTCGAGCACGCCGATCCGGTCCGCGAGGGCAAAGGCCTCGGCCTGGTCGTGGGTGATGTAGACGGTCGTGACGCCGCTCTCGCGCACGAGGGAGGCGACCTCCACCCGCATCCGCTCCCGCAGGTCGGCGTCGAGGTTCGAGAGGGGCTCGTCGCACAGGACGAGGCCAGCCCCGCCGACGAGGGCGCGGGCGAGCGCGACCCGCTGCTGCTCGCCGCCCGAGAGCTCGGACGGGTAGCGATGGGTCATGTGGCCGAGACCGACACGATCGAGCATCTCTCGCGCCTGCTCCCGGCGGCGGCTGGCGGAGGGGAGGTGGCGCCGGAGCGCGAACGAGACGTTCTCGAGCGCCGAGAGGTGTGGCCACAGCGCGTAGTCCTGGAAGACCATGGCGAGGCGGCGCCGCTCGGGGAGCACGTGGGTCCGGCCGTCGGCGACGACGCGGTCCCCGATCGTGATGCGCCCGTCGCTGATGCGCTCGATGCCGGCGACGGAGCGGAGCAGCGTCGTCTTGCCAGAGCCCGACGGCCCGAGCAGCACGAGGAAGGTCCCCGCGGCTGCCTCGATCGTCACGGCGTCGAGGGCGAGGGCGTCGGCGGAGTACCGCTTCGTCACCCGCTCGATCAGGAGCGACTCAGCCACGTGCCGCCGCTCCGATTCGGCGCCAGCCCCGCGGGGCGAGGAGGCGGTACGCGAGCAGGACGAGCCCGACGGCGACGAGCGCGAGCAGCACCGACAGCACCGCCTGGGCGATCCCGACTCCGTAGTGGTAGTTGCCGAGGTTGTCCTCGATGGCGACCGAGATGGGTGGCGAGCTCGGCGCGTACAGGAGCTGGGAGATGGGCAGCTCGAGGAAGACGGCGCAGAACGTGAGCAGCCACGCCATGACGACCGGCCGGGAGATCGCGGGCAGCACGGCGCGTGCCCACGCTCTCACCGGGCCGGCGCCATGTGCCCGGGCAGCGTCGTGGAGGGATGGCTGGAGCTGGGAGACCGGTCCGAACAGCACGCGGGCGTTCGTCGGGAGGCTGGCGGCGACGTAGGCCATCACGAGCAGGGTGACCGTCTGGTAGAGGTCGATCCCGAGACGGGACATGAAGGGCAGGTTGTAGGCGAAGATGTAGCCCGCCGCGAAGACCACGCTCGGAAGGGCGACGGACGCGAGCAAGAGGAAGTCGAGCAGCCGGGCGGTGCGGTCCCGGCGCCGGGCGAGCATCCGGGCGGCGACGAGGCCGCCCGCGACGGTGATCGTGGCGGCGATGGCGCCGTAGGCGAGCGACCGCTCGATCGGCCCGAGCAGCCCGGAGCTCGCGAAGACGGCGTCGTAGTTGGCGAAGGTGATCTGGAACGACGAGCCGAAGTCGGCGAGGAGCGATCCGCTCACGCCGCCAAAGCCAGGGATCCCGAGGGCGACGAGGAAGAACAGGCCGGTGCCCGAGAGGGCGAGCGCCGTTGCCCGACCTGAGAGGCGGTGTGGCGAGACCGGTCGCGTGCGACCCGAGAGGACGGCGTAGGACTTCCCCTTGAGGGCCCGGGCCTGGAGGGCAAGGGGGATCGCCACCGATGCGACGAGGAGCCAGCCCATGGCGGCCGCAGCGGGGAAGTTCGGCGGGAAGTTGCCGATCGCCTGGTAGAGCTGGTAGGTCGCGAGCGGGAAGTGGGCGCTGTAGGCGAGAGTCGCCGCAACGCCGAAGTCGCTCACCGACTCGGCGAAGCCGATCGCGAGGGCCGACCAGATCGCCGGAGCAAGCATCCGGGCGACGAGGGCGAGCGTCGCCGATCGCCCGGCGCCGTGGACCCTGGCCGCGTCCTCGAACTCCTGCCCGAGCCCGGTGAAGCCGGCCGAGATGGCGAGGAAGGCGAACGGCACCGAGCGCAGCCCGAGCAGCATGACGACACCGCCCGGTCCGAGCACGAAGTGGGTCACCCCCGTCCAGTCGAGCCCGGCCCGGTACATCACGCCGTCGATCTCGACGAGCCGGGTCCACCCGAGCGCCGGGAGCCAGGAGGGCAGGAGCAGCACGAGCCACATGCCCGCCCGCACGAGCGCCTTGCCGGGCATGGAGGTCCGGCAGACGAGCCATGCGAGCGGGAAGCCGATGGCGACTCCGATCACCGTCGCGAGCGCGCTCACCCAGAGGCTGTCCCCGATCGCCGTCCAGGTGGCACCGGAGAACGCCTGGCGGAGGTAGGTGAGCGTGAACCACGGCGCGCCGGGGGTCCCCTGGCCGAACAGGCGAGGGAAGACGGCAAGGGCGAGGAAGCAGACGCAGGGGGCGATGATGACGAGCACGAGCCCGATCCAGAACGCCGGGCGGAGAAGGCCCCGCACCGTCGCGGAGACGCGCTGGGCGGTCGCGGACTCCCGCCAGCGCAGGAGCTGGGTGCGGGCGAGCGTGACGGCCCCTCGGCTCCCGGCGCCCCGGGCGGCCGGGGGGAGATCGCCCGGGGCGCGAGAGCCGCCGGAACCGGTCCCTCTACCGGCTCCGGCACCGGGACCGGCGCTGCCACCGGCTCCGGGGCCGGTGGTCTCGCCCCGAGACACGCCGGCCCCGGGTCCCTTGGTGCTGCCGCTGGCCCCCTGGCCGAGGGGGCGGCGCCCCTCCCGGCTCTCGTCCCACTCGACCAGGCGGGTGCGGCTCACTGCACGATGTTGGAGTCGAACCAGGTGTTGATGGTTCCTTCGCGCGCGCCCCACGTGTAGGGGTTCAGGACCTGCGTGCGCACCGAGGCGAGCGACGGGAGCTCGGGGAGGGGCGAGATCCCCTTCAGCACCGGGTAGTAGAGCGAGTCGCCCTGCGGGTCACCGGTCTGCATGACGTGCTGGCCCTGGCGCGAGAGGACGAGCTCGACGAAGCGCTTCGCCTCTGCCTGCTCGGCCGCCGGTGCCTTCGCGTCGATCCCGATGCACGAGGGGAGCAAGGTGACGGGGTCGAGGTACTTCACCTTGAGCGACTTGTCGGTGAACTCGGCGCCGATCCCGGCAGAGCTCTGCACGAGGGCGAGCTTGATCTGGCCGCTCGTGAGGGCCTGGAGCGTCGGGCCGTTCGTCGGGTGGACGACGAGGCCGTTCGCCTTCAGCTGCTCGAAGTACCGCTCACCCGCGGCGACGCCGCCGAGGTACTGCATCATCCCGGCGATGAAGGGATAGGTCGGCCCCGACTGCGACGGGTCGTTCATGCCGACTTCTCCCTTCCACTGCGGGCTCAGCAGCTGCTGCCAGCTCGTCGGAGGGTGGGGCACCTTGGTCGAGTCGTAGACGAGGGCCGCCATGAGCGTGACCCCGGTCGGCACGTAGCTCTTGTCCGCCGGGATCGACTCGCGTCCGAGGCGGTTCCAGTCGACGGAGGGCTCGAAGCCCTTGAGGAGCAGGCCCTGCTGGTCGAGGCTGGCGAAGGCGGTCGAGCCGTCGACCCAGAGCAGGCCCCAGTTCGGGTTGTCCTTGGAGGCGGCGATCTGGGTGAGCAGCGGTCCGGTGGAGTTGTCGTCCAGCTTGACCGGGATCCCCGTTGCCTTCTCGAAGGCGGCGACCTCGGCGTGGTCGTAGCCCTGAGCCGAGTAGACGACGAGGGTCACGGGCTTGGAGCCGGAGCCCGAATGGCCGTTCGCCGGATGGGACGCAGTGGTGCCCGTGCTCGCAGCGCCGGTGCTCGAGCAGGCGGCGAGGGCGACGGAAGCGGCGACGGCGACGGCGACGGCGGTGGCGCGGCGCCGGAGCCTGGCCGGCGGTCGTGGGTGAGCGTGACGGGCATCGAGCAGCGGCATGGAGAAGACCTCCTCGGTCCACGTGTTGGGTGGGCTGTCGGCGGGAACCCTACGAAGGGTTGGTGAACACGGGATGTGCCGGGGGCGACCTCGAGGTGTCGCACGGTGGAACTCTCTGTGACGTTCGGGTGACCGCTCGGTGCGGCCCCGCCAGCGTCGCCGGGCAGCCTCTTGCGTGGCCCGGCGACTTCCCGCGTGGCATGCGCCTCGACGAGACCGGCGCGAGGCGCGAGCTCCGCTGGTGCCTCAGCCAGAGGTCGATCCCCGCGACCTTGGTTCGGCGAGGCGACCGTGCGGGACCGGCATGAACGCGCGGGGAGCTCCCTTCCATGCGGGGCCGCCGTACCATGGCAGCCATGCCGCCGGAGCTCGACGGGGGGACGCGCCTGCCGGAGGGCGCCGGCGGGCCGGACCGACCGCCTGAGGCGGGTCGCCCGCCGTCGGTCGATGCCGTCGCCCGCCGGCTTGGGGGCTCCTGGCCGCAGCTGCCCCAGCCGCTGCTGGTGGAGGTGGCCCGTGCGGCCATCGCGGCAGGGCGGGAGGACGAGGCGGAGCTGTTCGCGGCCGAGGTGTCCCGGTCGCTCCTCCAGCCGGCGCTGAACGCGACCGGGGTCCTGCTCCACACGAACCTCGGGCGGGCGCCGATCGAGCACCATGTGGCGGCGCGGGCCACGAACCTCGAGCTCGATCTCGCCACCGGCCGGCGCGGCTCGCGCCAGGCCCACGCGGGCGCGCTCCTCGCCCGGCTCGCGGGAGCCGAGGACGCCATCGTGGTCAACAACGGGGCGGCCGCCGTGCTGCTCGTGCTCGCCGCCCTTGCACCGGCGCGACCCGTCCTCGTGAGCCGGGGTGAGCTCGTAGAGATCGGGGGTGGCTTTCGCATCCCGGAGGTGCTCGCTGCCTCGGGCTCGCGCCTCGTCGAGGTCGGGACGACGAACCGGACCCGTCGCTCCGACTACGCGGCCGCCCTCGCCGCCGAGCCCGAGTGCGCCCTCGTGCTGAAGGTTCACCAGTCCAACTACCGCATCGTGGGCTTCACCGAGGCGGCGAGCGTCGCCGAGCTCGCCGCCCTCGGGCCGCCGGTCGTCGTCGATCTCGGCTCAGGGCTGCTCGACGCGGGGACGCCGTGGCTGCGAGGCGGCCCGCCGGCCTGGCTCGCCGGGGAGCCGGCCGCCCGCCAGACCCTCGAGCAGGGCGCTGCGCTCGTGACCTTCTCAGGGGACAAGCTCCTCGGCGGCCCCCAGGCCGGCGTGATCGCCGGGCGGCGAGATCTCGTCGCGGCCTGCGCCCGCCACCCGCTCGCGCGCGCGCTCCGTCCCGGCGGGTTGGTGCTCTCGGCCCTGCAGGAGACTGCTCTCGCCTACCTGCGCCGTGATGTGGAGGCGATCCCGTTCTGGCGCATGGCGACGGTGCCGGTTGACGCGCTGCGAGAGCGGGCGGAGCTGCTCGCAGCCAAGGTCGGCCTCGGCGTGCGGCCTGTGGCCTGCACCGCGGTGGCCGGCGCCGGCTCGCTACCTGGCCTCGAGCTCCCCTCCTACGGCCTGGCGGCGGCCGGGGACCACCGCGCCGCCCTCCGCCGCCACGATCCCGCCGTCGTCGCCCGACTCCGAGACGGCACGACACTGTGCGACCTCCGGTCCGTCGACCCGTCGGACGACCTCGTGCTCGCCGATGCCCTCCGCCAGGCGCTCGGGGCCTGATCACGAGATGAGAGCTCAGGTCGTCGGGACTGCCGGTCATGTGGACCACGGCAAGTCGACGCTCGTGTGGGCCCTCACCGGTATGGACCCGGACCGTCTCGCCGAGGAGCAGGAGCGAGGTCTCACGATCGACCTCGGCTTTGCCTGGACCACGCTCGCCTCCGGTCGGGAGGTCGCCTTCGTCGACGTTCCCGGCCACGTGAGGTTCCTGAAGAACATGCTGGCCGGCGCCGGTGCCGTCGGGAGCTGCCTGTTCGTGGTCTCGGCGGCTGAGGGCTGGAAGCCCCAGTCCGAGGAGCACCTCCGCATCCTCGAGCTGTTCGGCCAGACGGCCGGGCTCATCGCCCTCACGAACGTGGCCGCGCTCGACGCCGAGCAGGTCGAGCTCGCTCGGCTTGAGATTGGCGAGCGCGTGGCCGGGTCGTGGCTCGAGAGTGCCGAGATCGTCGAGGTCGACGCACCCGCCTCGATCGGCGTCGACGCCGTTGCGGCCGGGCTCGATCGGATGCTCGCCGCGGTCGACGCCCTCGGGGGAGCTGGGCCGGGTCGGGCTGGGCGGCTCTGGGTGGACCGCAGCTTCGCCGTGGCGGGGAGCGGCACCGTCGTCACCGGGACGCTCGCCGGGGGGACCTTCGCCGTCGGCGACCGGCTGCTCCTCGTTCCCGGGCCAGGTCCCGACGGGCGCCCGCTCGAGGTCCGCGTCCGGGCCCTTCAACGCCATGGGCGAGCCGAGCCGGTGGCGGGACCGGGGAGGGTCGCCGTCAACCTCGCCGGCGTACACCACCACCTGGTGAGACGGGGCATCGCGCTTGTCCCGCCGGGCTGCTTCGAGCCCACCCGCACGGTGGACGTCTCGCTGCGCGTGCTGGCGGCGCTCGACCATCCCGTGAGCCGCCGAGGCGCGTATCGCGCCTACTTCGGCTCCGGCCAGCACGCCGTTGGGCTCCGGCTGCTCGGGCGCGCCGCCCTTGCTCCCGGTGAGCAGGGCTGCGCTCGCCTGCACCTTCCCGCTCCGCTAGCGCTCCGGCCCGGCGACCGTTACGTGCTGCGCGAGGCGGGACGATCCGAGACCGTCGGGGGAGGCGAGGTGCTGGACGTCGCACCGGTGCTGCCCGCGGCGAGGGCGCGCCCTGACCGTGACGTCGATCGGGTCGTGCGGGAGCGGGGCGTCGTCGACCCCGACCTGCTCGAGCGGCTGACGGGGGAGCGACGGGATCCGAACCTCGGCGGACGCTTCGTCGTCGACCCGGAGCTGCGCCGGGCGAGCGAGGGGCGCCTGCGGGAGGCGCTCGCGTCGGCCGGACCGCTCGGCCTCGACGTGGCCCGGCTTCGAGATGTGGACCGGGCCTACCTCGGCGGGATGGCCGACGTCGAGGTGGAGGGAGGGCTCGCCCGGCTGAGGAGGGAGCCAGCGGGGACGGCTGGCTCGACGGGGTGCGACTCGCTGGAACGTCACCCGTACCTCCTCGCCCTGAGGGCGACGCCGTTCCGGCCACCCTCTCCCGAGGAGCTCGGCGTCGAGCGCCGCGAGCTTCGCGAGCTCGTCCGCCGGGGCCTCGTCGTGGAGAGCGAGGGGTGCTGGTTCGCCGCGAGCGCCGTCGCCGAGGCCGTCGCCGCGGTGGAGTCGCTCCTTGCCGAGGAGCCGGGTGGAGTGACGGCATCCGCCGTGAAGGAGCGGCTCGGGACGAGCCGCAAGTACGTGCTCCCCCTCCTTGCCCACCTCGACACCTCCGGAGTGACGAGGCGCCGGGGCGACCTGCGGGTGGCGGGGCCGCGGCTCGCTGCGGCGGTGGCCGCCGGGAGGGCGGGAGAGCCCGCACGATGAGCGGCGACGAGATGCGCCTCACGGCCCGGGCTCCGGGCGGCGGCTGCTCATGCAAGGTGGCGCCGGGCCAGCTCGAGGCGTGGCTGGCGCTGGCCTATTCGGCGCTCGAGCCGACCAGCTCGCCCCTCGCCGACCTGCTCTGCGGACTCGAGTCGGGCGACGACGCCACGGTGGTCCGGCTCGGCGGCGGCACCGGCGCCGAAGGGACTGCGATCGTCACCACGACGGACTTCTTTCCGCCGGTCGTCGACGACCCCTACGACTGGGGTCGGATCGCCGCCACGAACGCCATCTCGGACGTCTACGCGATGGGCGGGGAGCCGGTCTCGGCGCTCAACCTCCTCGCCCTCCCGGGCGACCTTCCCGACGAGGTCGCCGTCGAGGTGCTGCGCGGCGGCAGGGCGGTTGCCGACGAGGCGCCCTTCGTGCTCGCGGGTGGCCACACGATCGTCGCCGACACGCCCCTGTACGGCCTCGCCGTCACCGGCGTCGCCGACCCCGGCCGCCTGCTGCGCAACGACGCGGCTCGTGCCGGTGTCGCCCTCACGCTGACCAAGCCCCTCGGAGTCGGGATCCTCAACAACTGGCACAAGGCGACCGGAGAGCCGATCGGCGAGGCGGTCGCCACCATGACCCGGTCGAACCGGGACGCCTCGCGGGCGGCGCTCGCCGCCGGCATCGCGGGCGCCACCGACGTGACCGGCTTTGGCCTCCTCGGCCATCTCTACAAGATGGCGAGGGCGAGCGGGGTGACGGCGGTCGTCGATGCGGCAGCAGTCCCGTACCTCGACGGCGCCCGGCGGCTGCTGGAGGAGGGCTACGTCCCCGGCGGCACCCGCCGCAATCTCGACTGGGTGCGGCCGGCCCTCGACGCCTCTTGCGACGAGACCGAGCTGTTGCTGCTCGCCGACGCCCAGACCTCGGGCGGTCTCCTTCTCGCCGGGGAGCTCCCTTCCGACCAGGCGAGAGCCCTCGGAGCCGTCGTGATCGGCGAGCTCGTGCCGGCCGCGAGCGCCACGGTCGTCGTGCGCTGAAGTCTCAACGACCTCGTCGCCGCCCTCGAGGAGCTCATTGCTCGACACTGCTGCGACCCCAAGCCCTACATCTGGCCCAAGGCCGCCGCCGAGATCTTGTGGAAGGTGTGCCGGGGCCGGATCGCCCTCACCCAGGTGGTGGGTGAACGGCACGTCACTCAGCGGACACACCGGTAGGGTCGCTCCCGGAGGTGTCTGGGCACCTGGTGGGCTCCCCCGCCTTCAAAGCGGGTGGGACGGGCGATCCCCGTCCGGCGGGTTCGATTCCCGTCCACCTCCGCCATCGCGCCGCCGCCCCACCACGCCTCCCGCCAGCCGGTCACCACGACGCGCCGGCCCCAGCGCGCTCGGCGAGCCGTTGAACGCCGTGCTGTAGTGCGCGACCACGAGCCCTCGGAGGGAGCCTCGCCGCTTCGTGCGGTTGCCGCTCGGACGCGGCGTGCGTCCGGCTGGGAGATGGGCGGCGACTCGTCCCCGTGGCTCATCGAGTTGGTTGAAGGCGGAGCTCGTGGCCGCTGCGAGCTCTGCAGCGTGGGGTACGGTCCTGGGATGGACTTCACCGACCGTGACCTCTCCGGCGCCCGGTTCACTCGTTGCCAGCTGGCCGGCGCGATCATCCGCGGATCGGAGGTCGCCGGGATGGAGATCGACGACCCGCGCCTGCACCACGGGTCCCTGTGGGTGAACGGCGTCGACGTCGTCCCTTACGTGGAGGCCGAGCTCTCCCGCCGCTTCCCGGGGCGAGAGCTCAAGGAAGCGACCACTCCTGTAGCGCTGCGCAGCGCCTGGGCGGCGGTCGAGAGGGCGTGGGCCGAGGTGGTGGCGACCGCGAGCGGGCTCGAGGACGTCTCCGTCGACGGGGAGTGGAGCTTCTCCCAGACGCTCCGCCACCTGGTGATGGCCACCAACGCCTGGCTGCAGGGCGCGATCCTCGGCCACGAGCAGCCCTTCCACTGGATTGGCCAACCTTTCGCCGAGTACGCAGCGGAGGGCGGAGACGTCACGATCTTCCGGGAGCCCGAGTCCTACGACGAGGTGCTCGCTGTTCGTGCGGAGCACCAGCAGATGGTGCGCGACTACCTCGCCAGCGTCACCGAGGAAGCGCTTGACGAGACCCGTCCACACCCGTGGGCTCCCGAGCACCAGGTCACGGTCCTGCGCTGCCTCCACGTCATCCTCAACGAGGAGTGGGAGCACCAGCGCTACGCGGTCCGCGATCTTGAGAAGGCCGCCCGCCGCTAACCGTCCCGGCGGGTAGGTACTGGGCCCATAGGGCCTGTACGTCAGGGTGGCGCATGACGTGGTGACGGCCGTTCACTCGGGCAAGCAGGTAGCCGGCCCGCAGTGCCCGGACAGGACCACGCGGTCGCCCGCCGCGAGGGCACCGGCGGCATCAGCCAACGTCGACCGTCGGCGTCAGCTCCTCCGGAGCGCCGAGCACGGCCACGAGCCCGATCAGGGCGGTGCGAAGGACGGCGACTTCTGCCTCGGGCGTGCCGCCTCCCGTTTCGGTGGGTCCACACCGGGGAGCAGCTGGGCATTGACGCCGCACGCCGCCCTCGCCGCGGGCGACGACATCGGGGAGGGTGACCTGCTCGCACCGCTGGCCTCAGGGTGGTCGGCGCTTCGACGGAGCCGGTCGCTGATCCTTGCGCGGGACGAGCTCGGTGCGGGGCGTCTCGAGCAGCCGCCGGCCATGCGCCCCTCAGCCGCCAGTTAGGCTCGGGAACGGCGATGGAGCTCGCCGCAACCGCCCTCGTGGCTGATGGCTCCTACTTCGATGTCGAGATGACGGAGGAAGTAGCAGCCATGAGCGAGGTGCGAACGCAGGCCGGCCGCAGCCACAGCGGTCTCGATCGGCGGCTCCCGATCGATCCGGATCTCCTCCCCGAGGTCTCGCCCGCCCGCCGAGCCCGTCGCACGATCCTGCTCGCGGTCGCCGTCGGTGGGGCAGCAGGGGCCCTCATGCGCTACGGCGTCGCCACTGCTCTTCCCGTTCACCCGGGCCACTTCCCGTGGAGCACGTTCGCCGTCAACGTGTCGGGCAGCCTCGCCATCGGCGTGCTCCTCGTGCTGCTCACGGAGCGCTTCCCCCGTGCCCGGCTCGCGCGTCCCCTCCTCGCCACCGGGTTCTTCGGTGCCTACACCACGTTCTCCACCTACGCCGTCGACACCGACAACCTGCTGCGGGCGCACGACCTCTGGCTCGGCGTCGCCTACCTCGGCGGGAGCCTGTTTGCCGGTCTGGCCGCCGTGGTGGTGGGGGTCGCGCTCGCTCGGGTTGCCATCCACCTCGACCGCCGGCTCGACGAGCAGCTCTCGTGAGCACCGGCAGCGAGCTCCTCCTCGCAGGGTGCGTGGCCGCTGGTGGCGCGCTTGGCGCGCCCGCCCGCTACCTCCTCGACAAGGCGGTGTCGTCCCGGGTGAGGACCTCGTTCCCGCTCGGAACCTTCGCGATCAACGTCGCCGGATCACTGCTGCTCGGCCTCCTCACCGGCCTCGCGCTTCGCGGCGCCCTGCCGGCCGAGTCAACGGCGTTCGTCGCCACCGGCTTTTGTGGCGCGTTCACGACCTTTTCGACGTGGACGTTCGAGACCGTGGAGCTGTTCGAGCAGGGTGCCTACCTCCAGGCGGGGCTGAACGTGCTCGGCAGCCTGGCCGCCGGGCTGCTCGCCGCCGCAGCCGGGATCGCGCTCGGGCTCTTGTGAGCAGCCTCGTGCAGCCGCCACGGCTGCGGCGCCGGCTCCCTAGGGGGTGATCCTCACGGCCCCCGGCGTCGATGCGATCGTGTCGAGGACGATCTCGACCCAGGTGCGCCCAGGAGCGAGCTTCACCGGTTTGCCGGCGGCGTTGGTGAAGGTCGTCAGCGAGTTGAGCGACGGGCGGTGCCAGGTCACCGGGACCTCCTCGCCACCGCGCAGCACGTAGCCGCTCCCGCTGCCGACGGTCTGGCTCTCGACGTCGCCGGTCGAGCCCGGACTTTCGGGGTAGGGGCCGTAGGAGTAGTGCACGACTTGGACGACGATGTTCGTCGTCGTGACCGGTTGGCTCGTGAGAGCGTCGACGTCGGTCACTCCCGAGTACGTGTGGAGCCAGTCGTGGGCGGCGGCGTCCCACTTCCAGACGACGTCAGTCCCGGGTGAGAAGTCGATCGCGAGGCTGGCCGCTGGCCGGGCGCCGGGCGGCGGTGCCGAGCTGTACTGGAACACCGGCGGCGGCGGTGTGCGATCGTCCGGGTAGAGCTTCCAGAGCGCCGCTGTGCTCGTGTAGAGGTTGTCGGGCGGCTGGCGAGTCGTGATACGCGTCCACACGTCGGGAGGCGCCGTGAGGAGGTTGACCGGTTTCAGCCAGCCGAGGTGGTCGACCACGGAGACGTCCGGGTTGATGCCGCCGGCGAAGGCGAGGATCGGTTCACCGAAGGCCTGGAGGATGTGCCAGTCGACCCAGCGCACGGAGCGGGTCGGGCCGACGCTCGAGGCTTCGTGGCACTGGTAGACGGCGACGTACCTCATGATGAAGCCTTCGGCCGGGGTGTCGTAGACGATGTCGGCCTCGTTGAGGCCGCTTTGGGGCCGGGCGCCCTCGGGCTCGTTGCCGATCTTGATCGCGAGCGCCGGCCGGTCGGGCACGTGGCCGCCGGGAGCGGGCAGGTCGGTGAGCGGGCAGAGGTGGGAGGCGAGCGACGCGGCCTGCGGCCGGGAGCGGTCGTGGCGAGGGCGTGCCCCCGAGCTGCCGAGCGCCGCCACGATGGCGATGACGACCACGACGACACCGAGAAGGCCGCCACCGACGGCCAGGCGGCGCCGGAGGTACACGGCGGACGTGCGTCGGGAGCTGCGCGAGCGGTTCGATGGCACGGGGAGCGAACTTAGCCAACCGGGCGGGAGGTTCTGGGGCAGGCTCGAGGACACGGCGGTGTGAGAGGGGAGCGGTCTCAGCCCGCAGGTGACCTCTTACCTCGCTTGGGATGGTCTCCGGTGGGTGAACCTCACACCGAGGAGGGGGGCTCCCGACGCGGACTCGACGGTGAGCGAGGCGAGCTCCGTCGGTGACAGGCCGCTTGCGACCTCGACTTGGGCGGCGTGGTCGGGCGTCGTCGACCAGTCGCCGATGGTCGCGCGCTGCCCGTCGACCCCGGTCACCACCGCCTGGCAGCCCTGCCCGGCGGGCAGGCCCTGCAGCGAGAGCTCGAGCTCGGTGCCCCACGGCTTCGCGAGCAGCGTCACCTCGCCAGCCAGCCGTGGCGACGCTGCCTCGGCATGGAGGCGGTAGCTCGTGCCCGGTGCCGGGGCCAGGCGCGCCGCCAGCGCAGCGCTTGCGACCACGACGGCTGCCAGGAGCGCCACGGCCGCCGTCACCCGAAGGCGGCGAGCTCTCCGGCGCGCTCGCTGCTCGATCCGGCGGGCCTCGGCGAGCAGGTTTGCAAGCAGGCCCTCAGGGGGTGGGGGCGGGGCCTCCGGGGCGAGCGAGCCGGGGCCGAAGCGATCGGCCGCGAGCGGGTGGGCGTCGGGATCGCGCAAGTGGACGCGTCCGAGAAGGCCGGGGAGGGCGGCGAGCTCCACGAGCTCTCTGCGGCACCCCTCGCAGCTGTGGAGGTGGTGGTCGACCTCCGTCCGTGCGGCCGGGCCGAGGGCACCAGTCAGGTAGGAGCCGAGCGACAGCCGGATGTCGTCGTGGTTGGTCATCGCACATACCCCATCTCCTCGAGTGCGGCACGGAGTGCCCGGAGCGCGTAGTAGGTCCTCGATTTGACCGTGCCGGGAGGGATCCCGAGCTCGGAGGCGGTCTGGTCGACGGAGTAGCCGAGATAGCTCGCGTAGTACAGGACCTGGCGGTGCTCGACGCTGAGGCGTGCCATGGCATCGGCGAGGGCCCAGGTCTCGACGGCGCGCTCCACCTCGTCGCCGTGGGTGAGGTCGTCGAGCCGCTCGGGGCCTGCGCTGCGGGGTCGGGCCGCGTCCCGGCGCCAGCTGTCGGTCAGGTAGTTGCGCACCACGGTGAACAGCCAGGCTCTGGCGGAGCCGCGGTGACCGTCCACAGCCTCGGGGTGCTGCCACGCTCGCAGCAGTGCCTCCGCGACGGCCTCCTCAGCTCGCTCTCGATCCCCTGACAATCGCAGGGCGAAGGCGAAGAGCTGGCCGGCGTACTCGTCGTGGAGCGCAATGAGGAGTCGCTCCGCGAGCGGAGGAGCGGCGGAGCCGTCACGCTCACCGCCGGGCACGGGGCTTCCCGGCGACCGTTCCAGCCATGAGCACTACAACGCATTGGCGCCGAGGATTGTTCACCACCCTCGCGAGCGAACCATTCCGCCCTCCGCTGCGTTCAACTGCACGCACACCCCCACAACCTGCCTGGAGGAACCTCATGCCACACCGCGCACCCCGACTGGCGCTCGGCGCCCTCACCCTCGGCGCCCTCACTGCCGTGCCGGCCGCGACCGCTCTCGCAGGTGGGCCGCCCCCCGCGGCGACGGCCTTTGCGACTGCGGTGATCACGCCTGCCGGCGGCAGCGTCAGCGGCTTCGGGATCACGGCGACCTTCGCCGCAGGAGCCGTCACCCACGACGAGCTGGCCATCCTGGGCAACTGGCCGAACGGCCAGGACGTCACTCCTCCGAGCGGCCAGGCGGTGAAGACCTTCGGTCTCCAGGTGTGCGACGACTCGAGCGGCACGCCGACCGACTGCACGAGCGAGCTCGGCAACTACCCCGCCTCCCCGAGCGCAGGGGGAACCGAGCGCGTCGACGGGAAGACGCTCACCTACACGGGTGTTCAAAGTGGGGTCGACTTCGGGACGGCCTCCGACAAGCTCGTGACGTTCACCATCGACACCGGTGCCAGCGCGGTGTACATCTACGACCCCAACCTCGGCACCACGGCGCAGGCGTACCCCAAGCTGCTGCCGAGCACGGAGTCGGGTGGCTCCCTCGTCTTCCAGACCTTCCAGCCGATCGTCTGGACCTTGACCAGCCCGGCGCGCTGACCCGCAAAGGGCCTGGACCGCGCGGGGGAGCCGAGCGGCTCTCCGGCCTGGGCCGGCGCGCTAGCCGGACGCGGTCTCCTGCGCCGGCGGTCCGGCTGCCGACGCGGCCGAAGGCGCAGCCCCGCCCCCCGTGCCGGTGCCGGTGCGGGGGAGCGGTCCGGCCGCTGGGGGAGAGAGCGCCCCGGTCGCCGAAGCTGCAGCGGCGGGCCGATCCGGTGCCATCGTGACGCCGTCGGATTGCTCGGGCGCTGGTCGGCCCGCGATCTCGTAGACGACGGACCCGTCCACGGTCTCCTCCGAAAGGAGGCGCTCGACGAGCCGGTGCAGCTCGCTGCGGTGCTCGCGCAGGATCGAGACCGCGCGCTGCTCCGCCTCGCGCAGCAGCCGGGCGACCTCGGCGTCGATCGCCGCCTGGGTCTGCTCGGCGAACGGGCGGCTCGAGAAGGGGCCACCGCCGCCCCCGAGGTACACCGAGCCGCCCGAGGGGTAGCCGACCGGCCCGACCGCGCTCGAGAGGCCGAACTCCCGCACCATCCTCGTCGCCATCTCGGTCGCGTTCGAAAGGTCGTTGGCGGCGCCGGTGGAGCCCTGCCCGAGCTCGACCAGCTCGGCGGCTCGTCCGCCGAGCCGCACGGCGAGGAAGTCGTGGAGGTAGTCCTCGCCGTAAAGGTGACGCTCGACGAAGGGCAGCTGCTCGGTCACGCCGAGCGCCTGGCCGGCAGGGAGGATCGTCACCTTGGCGACGGGGTCCGCCTTGTCCGAGAAGGCGGCCACGAGGGCATGCCCTGCCTCGTGGACGGCCACGGCGTGCTTCTCCTCGGGCAGCAGCACGTTCGAGCCCTCGCGCCGCCCGAGGATGATCCGGTCCCGAGCCTCGTCGAAGTCGGCGGCGGTGATCACCTCTCGGTCGGCTCGGGCCGCGACGATGGCGGCCTCGTTCACGAGGTTGGCGAGGTCAGCTCCCGAGAAGCCCGGCGTCCCCCGCGACACGACCTCGAGGTCCACGCTCGGGTCAAGCCGCTTGCCCCGGACGTGCACCTGCAGGATCGCCACCCGCTCGGCGAGCGTGGGGAGCGGGATGGTGATCTGGCGGTCGAAGCGGCCGGGCCGGAGCAGGGCCGGGTCGAGGACCTCGGGACGGTTCGTCGCCGCCAGGACGACGACGCCGGTCGCGGGATCGAAGCCGTCCATCTCCGCGAGGAGCTGGTTGAGGGTCTGCTCACGCTCGTCGTTCGACACCACGGCGGACCCTCCTCTGCGCTGGCCGATGGCGTCGATCTCGTCGACGAAGATGATGGCCGGAGCGCGCCGTCGCGCCTCGTTGAACAGGTCGCGCACCCGGGCGGCGCCGACGCCGACGAACATCTCGACGAAGCTCGAGCCGGTGGCCGAGAAAAAGGGCACCCCGGCCTCTCCCGCCACGGCACGGGCGAACAGCGTCTTGCCCGTACCGGGCGGTCCCACCATGAGCAGACCCCGGGGAGCCATCGCACCCGCTCGGGCGTAGCGCTCCGGTCGCCGGAGGAAGTCGACCACCTCGCGGATCTCGAGCTTTGCGCCCTCGTAGCCCGCGACGTCGGCGAAGGTGGTCTGGGGGCGCTCCTCGTCGAAGACCTTCGCCTTCGAGCGGCCGGCGCCGAGCGCCCCCTGGAGCTGGGAGGCGGCACCTTTCGAGAGGCGCCACCACAGCCAGCCGAAGACGAGGAACGGGAGGAGGAGGATCACCCACGAGAGGACGTCGGTGCCGAAGCTCGCCCCGCTCGGCTGGGCCGTGATGTCGACCCCGTTGCTCTGGAGGGTGTCGAGGAACGCCTGCCCGGCCTGCGAGGGGATCATCGTCGTGTACTGCTTGCCGTCGGTGAGGGTCCCGCTTGCCGCCCCGTTGCTCGCGAGGTTGACCGTCTTCACCCGGTGCGCCGAGACGTCTCGCATGAACTGCGAGTAGCCGAGGGTGACGGTGGTCGTGCTCGGCCGGGTGGGAAGGAGGAAGAACAGCACGAGGAAGATGACGACGGCGACGGGCCAGAGGTAATGGCGCCAGGGCGGCGGGGGCGGCGGTGCGGACGGCTTGGCCGAGTCAGGGGTTGGCGGTGTGCTCGCTCGTTTGGTCATCGCCCCGGTCTCCTGTGCTCGCTCGCCACGCTAGTTGTGGCCGTGCGCCCGTGGTACCGGAAGGTAGCGTCGGGCCCTATGGCGGCCATCGTCGTGGAGGGGCTGGCCAAGCGGTACGGCTCGGTGCGGGCGGTCGAGGATGTGAGCTTCACCGTGGAGGCGGGCGAGGTCTTCGCGCTGCTCGGGCCGAACGGGGCGGGCAAGACGACGACGCTCGAGGTCCTCGAGGGCTTCCGCGCTCGTGATGAGGGCCGCGTCGAGGTGCTCGGCCTCGACCCGGGTGACCCGGCCGGCTCGCGTGAGCTCCGCCGCCGGATGGGGGTGGTCCTCCAGGAGCTCGCCGTCGAGTCCTTCCTCACGGTGCGGGAGGTGCTGGCGCGAAATGCCGGCTACTTCCCCTCCCCCCGGGACGTCGACGAGGTGATCGAGACGGTCGGCCTGACCGAGAAGGCGAACGCGCGGGTCACAAGGCTCTCCGGCGGGCAGATGCGCCGGCTCGACCTCGGCCTCGGCATCGTCGGCAACCCGGAGCTGCTCTTCCTCGACGAGCCGACGACCGGCTTCGACCCCTCCGCCCGCCGCGATGCCTGGGAGGTCGTGCGGCGCCTCGCAACGGGAGGGACGACCGTCGTGCTCACGACCCACTACATGGACGAGGCCGAGGCGCTTGCTCAGCACGTCGCCGTGATCTCCGCCGGCCGCATCGTCGCCGACGGCCGACCTGAGACCCTGGCCGGGCGCGACGAGGCCGAGGCCGTCGTGCGGTTCCGGCTCCCCGACACTGTTCCGGCCGCGGAGCTGCCCGTGCAGCCCAGCCGGCTGATCGAGGGCGGTCTCGTCGAGCTGCGGACGACCGACGCCGTCGGCGTGCTCCACCGCCTCACGGGCTGGGCCCTCGAGCGGGGCGTGCCGCTCGCCGGGCTCACCTGCGAGCGCCTCACTCTCGAGGACGTCTACCTTCGCCTCACCGGCTACCTCGCGGCGGAGCAGGAGCCATGAGGCGGGAGGGATGGCGACGCAGCCTGGCGATGGTGGGGAGCCAGCTCTACTACGAGCAGCTCGCCTTCTGGCGAAACCCGTTCAAGGCCGGGTTCACGGTCGGGTTCTCGCTCGTGTTCCTCGTCCTCCTGGCGGCGGTGGGCGGGACGGGCCGGATCGCCGTGTACCACGTGAGGTCGGTCCAGTTCTACGTCCCGAACTTCGCCGCGTACGGGGTGATGTCGGCCTCGTTCAACCTGCTCGCCATCTCCCTTGTGGGCAGGAGGGAGACCGGTCAGCTGAAGCGGCTCCGGCTCACACCGCTGCCGTCGTGGGTGATGCTCGCGGCCGTCTCGTTGAGCGCACTCGTCGTCGCCGTCGTCCAGGTCGTCCTCCTCGTCGCCGTCGGCTGGCTGGCATTCGGGTTGCGCCTCCCAGGAGACCCGCTGCCGCTGCTCCTCGCCGTCGTGGTCGGCGCCCTCGCCTTCGTGCCCCTCGGGGTGGCGGCGAGCGCCCTCGTGCCGAACGAAGAGGCGGCCGGACCGATGCTCAGCATCGCCTTTTTCGTGCTGCTGTTCATCTCCGGGCTCTGGTTCCCCCTCCAGCCGCACTCGGTGCTCGCCGAGATCTCGGGGTGGTTCCCGTTCCGGCGCCTCATGCTGGCGATGCAGGCGCCGTTCCTCACCGCGAGCGGCTTGCAGGTGTCACCGTGGTCATGGCGGAACCTCGGTGTCGTGATGATCTGGGGTGTCGCGAGCGCGGCCGTGGCGGTGCGCCTCTTCCGCTTCGAGCCCCACCGGGCCTGAGCGCCGCCGGGCGCGGCCCGGCGGTAAGACTGTCTGCCATGGAGCGGCGGGCGGTCGGCGAGCGCGCGAGGGCCGAGCACCGCCTTCTGTCCGGATGGGGCGGCCAGCCCCGCTCGATGGCCGAGGTGGTGCGGCCCCGCTGCGCCCACGAGGTGGTCGACCTGCTGGCAGCGGCGGAGCGGGAGCAGCGAGGGGTGCTCGCCCGCGGGCTCGGCAGGTCCTACGGCGATGCCGCCTGCAACGGCGGGGGCATCGTCCTCGACATGACGGGCCTCGACCGGCTCATCGGGTTCGACGCGGAGTCGAGGTGCGTGACGGTCGAGGGGGGCGTGAGCCTCGACGCGCTCATCTCGTGGGCAGTGCCCCGGGGCTTCTTCGTGCCGGTCACGCCAGGAACGCGGCAGGTGACGGTCGGCGGAGCGGTTGCCGCCGATGTGCACGGGAAGAACCACCACCACGATGGCGCACTTGGGAGCTGGGTGCGCCGCCTGCGCCTCGCGACGCCGGCCGGCGAAGCCTGCATCTCTCCCGAGCGCGACTCAGCAGCGTTCTGGGCGACGGTGGGCGGCATGGGGCTCACCGGTGTCGTGATCGAGGTGACGATCGAGCTCATCCCGATCGAGAGCTCGCTCGTGCGGGTCGACACCGAGCGACCCGAGGGGCTCGAGGAGTGCATGCGCCTCATGGAGGAGGGGGACGCCGGCTACCGGTACTCGGTCGCATGGCTCGACTGCGTCCGCTCGGGCTCCTCGCTCGGGCGGGCCGTGCTCACCCGGGGCGATCACGCCACCCTGGCGGAGCTGAGCGCCGCGCCCGGGCGCAGCGGGGGCGGGAGCGACCCTTTGGGATACCGGCCGCGCCAGCTCGCCACGGTCCCGTTCCAGGCACCGGTGCGGCTGCCGAGCCTCCCAGCAGTGCGGGCGTTCAACGAGCTGTGGTACCGGAGGGCACCCCGCCGGCGCTCCGGCGAGCTGCAGACGATCCCCGCTTTCTTCCACCCGCTCGACGTCCTCGGTGAGTGGCACCGGCTCTACGGGCGAGCTGGGTTCACCCAGTACCAGGTCGTCGTGCCCTTCGGGGCGGAGGAGGTGGTCCGCGAGATCATCGAGGTGCTGCTCGCCGGCGGCTTCCCGTCGCTGTTCGCCGTTCTGAAGCGCTTCGGCGGGGCCGACCCGGCTCCGCTCTCGTTCCCCCGGCCGGGCTGGACGCTCGCGCTCGACATCCCGCTCGGCTCCGCCGGCCTCGGGGCGGTCCTGGACCGCCTCGACGAGAGGATCGCCGGCGCAGGCGGCCGCGTCTACTTCGCAAAGGATGGCCGCCTTCGCCCCGACCTCGTCGGGGCGATGTACCCCCGGCTCGGCGAGTGGAGGGCGGTGCGCGATCGCCTCGACCCTGGCCGCGTCCTCTCCTCGGATCTCGGCCGGCGGCTCCACCTGCTCGAGGAGGCGGCGTGAACGACGCGACCGGGATGCCGCAAACAGCGGTGGTCGTCGGCGGCACCTCGGAGATCGCCCTCGCGGTGCTCGACCTGCTCGCCGCCCGCCGGCTCGAGCAGGTCCTTCTCGCCTCTCGGGACCTCGAGGGGCTCGCGGCGGCGGCCGAGCGGGTGCGGCGGGCGGGGGCGCGGGAGGTGGCCACACTGCGCTTCGACGTCACCGCGGCGGGCGACGTCGAGACGCTCGTGCGGGAAGCGACCGAGCGCCTCGGCACCGTCGACCTCGTGCTGGTGGCGGCCGGCGACCTCGGCACGGCCGACCTCGCCGAGCTCGGGCCCGAGCGGGTGCTCGCCATGATGGCCACCAACGCCGGTGGCCCGGCCGCCGCCATGATCGCCTTCGCCCGGGTCATGGCCGCTCAGGGCTTCGGCCGCATCGTCGTCCTCTCCTCGGTGGCAGGGCTGCGGGTGCGGCGGGCGAACTTCGTCTACGGCGCCGGCAAGGCGGCGCTCGACGGCCTCGCCCTCGCGCTCGGGGACGCCGTCGCGGGCGACGGGGTGTCGGTGACGGTCGTGCGGCCCGGCTTCGTCCGCACGAAGATGACGGCCGGGATGGCGCCGGCCCCTCTTGCCACCGACGCCCCGGCCGTCGCGGCCGCCGTCGTGGCGGGGATGGAGCGGGGTGACGAGGTCGTCTACGTGCCGCCGGCCCTTCGCTACCTGTTCGGGGCGGTCAGGCTGCTGCCGAGGGCGGTCTTCCGGCGCCTGCCGGGCTGAGCGTGCCGGCCGTCAGCGTGCCGACATCGTGAAGAAGTCCCGCGCCCACCAGCTTGCGAAGTACCGGTCGGGGGCACCCGCCATGTCCGAGAGGAGGTTCCGGCCGTTCGCCGGCGAGGCGAGCCCCGTCGGCGTGGAGGGATCGAAGGTGGCGTAGTCGACCCAGTCGGTGTTGATGTCGAGCTCCATCCCCGTGACGGCCCCGGCGTGGACGAGGAGGTTCGCGAGGCTCGTGATGTTGAGGCCCGGCCCCGCGACGTACACGAGGGCGCCGTCGGCGGTCTCGCCGAGGCCGGAGCGCCACACGTCGTCCGCCCCGCCGAGAGTGGCGCCCCAGACGATGTTGTCGTAGGGGTTGAGGCCCGGCACCGGCCGCCCGTGCTCGACGAGCAGGCTCAGGTTCTGGCGGACCGAGGCGACGTCGCTTTCCATGTGGAGCGAGCCCGTGCCCCAGGCCCCGATCGTGACCGAGCCGTTCTTGTAGATCACCACCGATGCTGCCCCGTTTCGCAACGGCACGATGGTGCGGCCCTGGGTGTAGTAGCCGCCGTTCGCGTTGCTCATGAGGAAGCCGGCGTTGAACGCCGCCACGAGCGTGCGGGCCGCTCCGGGCTCGACCGGCGCCGTGTACTTGTACGGCCCGCCCCCCGGGATGATGCTGCCGGAGTAGAGCCGGGCGGACAGCAGCCGCGTGTCCATCCAGGCGACCCCGGCGACGAGGCTCGTGTGGATGGCGTCGGGGCGGAGGAAGGCCTCGTAGACGGCCGGGACGCCGTCGACCCGCCGGCCGACCGGATGCCACTGTCCCTCACCCGGCAGCGGGGGCGAGGCGATCGGGGTGATCGGGGGCGGCAGGGGGAGGGGTCGCAACCCGTGGCGGGCCGCCGTGCCGACCACGTATCGGTGCGCGCCGGGCGCGGTCGGGATGGCTCCCTTTGGGGGCCTGCCCCCAACGGGGGGAGGGTTGTGCGAGTAGTAGAAGTTCTCGGCCCAGGCAACGAAGCCGCCTCCGCCGTGCATCCGCACCCACTCCGCGAGGCGGCCGGGGAGCGTGACGCCGAGGCCCGGGTTCGTGAGGGCCTCGCCGAGGGAGACCCAGACCGGGGTGAGGGCCACGGCGAGGGCGAGGGCTCCGCTCGCGAAGGGGTGGCGCCCGACCAGGTGCTTGCGGGCGGCCCGGCGCTCCCGGCGCGCCGCCCGCCGCCGCTTGCGCTCGGCGCGGCGGCGCTGGAGGCGGCTCGGCTTGCGTCGCGCGCCGGCTTGGCGCCTCGGCTCGGGAGAGGGCCGTGGCTCGCGCCGCGGGCGGGGCCAGGGAAGCTCTCCGTCG
>DATGKK010000027.1:0-2979 GCA_035294725.1 Acidimicrobiales bacterium
CCCGCCTCCACGCGCGAGGTGCGCTTCGGGCCGGCGCCACACCGGCCGATCTCGTCGGCGTAGCCGAGACCTCGCTAGTCACCTCGGGGATGCCCGCATACGCGCTGGCCATCGATATCGTCGCCGAGCTTCTCGAGGCACCGCTTGCTTCGGAGAAGGGTGCCGAGCCACGTGGGCTCCGAGCCGGCTCGACAGGCAACGACGGGGGGCAGCGGTGACCGACCCCGGGCAGATGTGGGATCGACGCTTCTCCGAGCACCCATGGCCGAGTGAACCCGACCCGCTGCTCGTCGAGATGGCCGGGCCCCTGCCCGCCGGACGCGGTCTCGACCTGGGCAGCGGACCGGGCCGCAACAGCCTCTGGCTCGCCGCCAGGGGATGGGACATGACCCTGCTCGACGCGTCGAGCGTCGCCCTCGCCCAGGCACAGGCCCGAGCCGAACAGGACGGTTTGCACATCGAGACCGTCCACAGCGACGTCCTCGAATGGCGACCCCGGGTCCCCTCCTACGACCTGGCCATCGTGGCCAACCTCCACCCGGGCCCCGAAGCGCTGGCCACGGTGCTCGCATCGGCCGCAGACGCCCTCGTCGACGGCGGCCACCTCTTCGTCGTCGGACACGACGTGACCAGCCTGGGCCGACACGGGCCACCCGACCCTGACCGTCTGCTCAGCGTCGAACGCCTCTCCCAGGCGCTTCCCGCCACGGTCTCTGTCGAGATCCTCGACCGACGAAGCCGCCAACCCGACCACACTGCAGCACCGGGCGACGAGACTCCCGACGTCGCCGTTTTCGCCTGGGCGACCAGACGCGCGCGGTGACGGGTTCACCTGCCGCTGCCCGCGAGGGCGCCCGGCCAGCAGAAAGCCTCGACGTGGTGCCGAGGGGTCTGGGCTTTCTTCTCGGTGTGGCGCACCGGGCACATCGCCGAGCCTGGGAAGCCGAGCTCGCCGACCTGGACCTGACCGCGCCGCAAGCAGCGCTGCTGCGGCTCGTCACCGCCCAGCCAGGCCAAGGCGTCCGCCAGCTCGCCCGCCGGCTCGGAACCGACCCCATGAACGTCCAACGCGTCGCAGAGTCCCTCATCGCCGCAGGCCTCTGCGAGGCACGGCACGACCCCGGCGACGCCCGCCGCAGGCCCCTCCATGCGACCGACGAGGGAAGCCGCCTCGCGAGAGCGGTCGCCCAAAGGGCCGAGAGCGTCGAAGAGGGTCTCAACGATGCGCTCGGGCGCGAGCCCTACCGCACGCTGCTCGCAGGCCTCCAGGCCCTCATCGACCACGACCGACACCTCCTCGAGCCGACGACGTCCACCGAAGCACAAGGAGCGACGTGACGCCATGAACGTACGAGCCATCTCACCCGAACAAGCCAGGCAAGAAGCCGAAACATCAGGCCGACCGATCCTCGACCTTCGAACCCGCGCCGAACGCCGGCAGTTCGGGTACCCACCGGGCTCGGTGAAAGCCTCCCTCGTCTGGCACGCACTGGCCCCAAAACGTGACGCCATATACCTCTGCCAACACGCCGTGCGCAGCAAACTGCCGGCATCTAGGGGTGCAAGGGAGATAGCCGGCGGCTTCGTCGCCTGGCGACGCGACGGGCAGCCCGTCGAAGGGGGTAGATGATCGGCGGCCTGGACGCCGCTCGGTCAACCCAGCCGTGGGAGCACTTCAAAGTCTCCGCCATCAAGGGGCCGGAGGGCGTCGAACCCACCGTTCCCCGCACCCGCACTCGCAGCCAGCAGCTCTGCTGCTCGGTGCCGGGCTAACTGTAGGGCTGCCCTGTGCCGGTGGTGATCAGGTCGGGAAGACTGTGCTGCATCAGCGAGGACCAGGCGCTGGAGCACGTTTCGAAGCACTCGCACTTGGAGTCCAGCCCGAGGTGGGCAAAGCGAACCTCGGTCCCACCGTCGTCCCTCGCCACTATCTGGAAGGCGATGCTCGTGCCCACCCACTCGGTCTGATCCTCGACGAAGCTCATGTGGTTGTCCAGCACAAGCCACACGATCTTCTCGTTTGGAACCAGGTCGATGACACGGAGCTTGGAGTAATGGATGTCCCGGACGCGGTAGGTGAACTCGTCGCCCACCTCGTCGTTCGCTCCGTCGACGCTTTCTCCCCACCATCCTCGGACGTTGTTGATGGCATTGAAGACTTCCTCGGGCGTCTTGTCGACCACGAAGGACGTGGTGAAGTCGCTCATCGGTTCCTTCTCCTTCTGCTCAGGGGTCTGTTCTCAGGGAGCCACGGTTCGCCTGGCCCCACCCAGTGCAACTGGGACGGGACGAAATAGTCGTCGCGCCTCCACGGATCTCCGCAGGGGTCTCCTACTCGCTGATCCGCTCGGTGGTGGAAGGGAGTCCGAAGAGGGGAAACAGCGCGGGCTCGAGGAAGGCATGGATGGCCGAAATGCGACCGTCGGCGATCTCGAGGACGTGGATACCGAAGGGTTTGAGCACCCCCGTCGGCCCCACGGGCCGGTACACGGCGAGCCCCGGACATCCGTTGGCGGCGACCTCGAACACCCGATCGCGGCCACCCTCGGCGCCCATGGCGGCAAGGAACTGCCGGATGTCGGAAACGCCCCGCAGCCAAAGCTCGAACGGCGGCATGCTCAGGATCGCCTCCTCGTGCAGGAGCGCTACGAGCGAGTCGACGTCGTAACGTTCGAAGGCCTCGAGGTAGCGGCGCAACAGCTCCTGGTCGGCCTCTGTCGGCTGGGTGGGCTGCGCGTTGGGCCTGATCCCCCCCAAGGAGCTGCGCGCTCGACGAAGGGTGCTGTTGACGGCGTCCTCGCTGGTCTCGAGCAGCTCGGCGACTTCCTTTGCCCGGAAGCTCAGCACGTCGCGGAGGATGAGCACCGACCGCTGCCGGGGCAGCAGGTGCTGGAGGGCGACGATGAAGGCCAGCCGGATCGACTCCCGGGACACCGCCATCTCGGATGGCTCCTCGTCGGCCGATGAGATGAGGTGGTC
>DATGKK010000028.1:0-27456 GCA_035294725.1 Acidimicrobiales bacterium
ATCCACAAGCCGACCAGGCTCACGACCGTGGCGCCGGTCGTGACGCTCGTCGCGGGCAGGCGACGGGCGGCGTCGTAGGCCGAGACCCCGAACAGCGACAGGGCGAAGCCTCCGGCCAGGCCGACGAGCGCCTCGGCGATCCCGAAGGGATTGCCGGTCGCCCGGTTCGCTCGGCTCACCAGGGCGCCCGGGAGTCCAACGAGCGCGTCGCGATGCCTGGGGAAGGGCTCATCCCGCCTACCATGTTGCCGTGAATCGCAATCCCCAAGACCTGCGGCCGGGAGGTGGCGGGCGCTCCTCGTCGAGCGGCCCTGATCAGCCGTGGCGCTGGCTGCTCGTGCTCGGGCTCGTGATCGTCCTCGTCCTGTTCCTCACGCACGCCTTCTCGCGCAGCAACGTGAGGTCGCTCGGCTACAGCCAGTTCGTCCACGACGTGACATCGAAGCAGGTGGCGAGCGCGACCTACAACAACGAGAACGGGACGATCACCGGCACGCTCGCGAACGGCCAGAGCTACTCGACCACGGCCGGCATCCCGCTCCCGACCGACGTGCAGAACACGCTGCTCAAAGAGGGGATCAAGCTCAACTTCTCCACCCCGCCGAGCAACATCCTCACCGACCTCGTGATCTACGTGCTGCCCATCGTGGTCCTGTTCGGGCTGTTCATCTGGCTCAACCGGCGGGCACAGGGGCAGATGTCGGGGATCATGTCGATCGGCCGGTCGCGGGCCAAGCTCTACACGACCGAGCGGCCGCGCACCACGTTCAACGACGTCGCCGGCTACCAGGGCGTGAAGCAGGAGATCAGCGAGGTCGTCGACTTCCTCAAGAACTCCGGGCGCTTCCGCGACATCGGAGCCCGGGTGCCGAAAGGCGTCCTGCTCGTCGGGCCGCCGGGAACCGGCAAGACGCTGCTCGCCCGCGCCGTGGCCGGTGAGGCGGGCGTGCCCTTCCTCTCGGTGAGCGGCTCGGACTTCATGGAGATGTTCGTCGGCGTGGGAGCGAGCCGGGTGCGCGACCTGTTCCAGACCGCCCGCAAGCAGGCGCCGGCCATCATCTTCGTGGACGAGATCGACTCGATCGGCCGCAAACGGGGGGCCGGCCTCGGTGGTGGCCACGACGAGCGGGAGCAGACGCTGAACCAGATGCTCTCGGAGATGGACGGCTTCGACCCGGCCGAGGGCATCGTCATCATGGCGGCCACGAACCGGCCCGACATCCTCGACCCCGCCCTGCTGCGTCCGGGCCGCTTCGACCGCCAGATCGTCGTGCCCCTGCCCGACCTCGAGGAGCGCCTCCCGATCCTGCAGGTCCACTGTCGGGACAAGCGGATCGGGCCCGACGTCGATCTCATGATCGTCGCCAGGGGCACCCCGGGCATGAGCGGTGCCGAGCTCGCCAACCTCGTCAACGAGTCGGCGCTCCACGCCGTGCGCCGCGGCAGCCAGTACATCGAGATGCGCGACTTCGACGCCGCCAGAGACCGGGTGCTCATGGGGCAGCGGCGGGACTCGATGGTGCTGTCGGAGGACGAGAAGGAGCGGGTGGCCTTCCACGAGGGGGGCCACGCCGTGCTCGCCTACGTGCTCCCCCACGCCGATCCCCTCCTCAAGGTCAGCATCATCCCGACCGGGATGGCCCTCGGCGTGACCCAGCAGCTGCCCGCCGAGGAGCAGCACATCTACCGCCGCGAGTACATCGAGGACTCCCTGTGTGTGCGCATGGGCGGGCGCGTCGCCGAGAAGCTCGTCTACGACGGGCTCTCCACCGGGGCGAGCGACGACCTCCAGCGCAACACCGAGCTCGCCCGCAAGATGGTGCGGGAGTGGGGCATGTCGGACCGGATCGGGCCCATGGCCTGGGGCTCGCAGGGCCAGGTCTTCCTCGGCGAGGACCTCATGCACACCCGGGACTACTCCGAGGACACGAGCCGGGTCGTCGATGAGGAGATCGAGCGGATCCTGCGGGCACAGGAGCTGCGCGCCGAGAACCTCTTGAAGGAGCACCGGGCCGGCCTCGAGGCCGTGGCCCGGGCGCTCCTCGAGCACGAGACCGTGGACGGCGCCGAGATCGCCCGCCTCGTGGACGAGGCCTACGGTCGCCCGGTGCACGGCAGCGAGGGCAAGCCGGGCTCGGAGGCCGAGCGCTACGCCCCGGCCCTCACGGGCGGGAGCGCCTCGACCATCGTCCTCACCCCGCAGGCCGAGCACGTGCCGGTGCAGGCGGCACAACCTTCGTGGGCCCCGCCGAGCGCGCCGAGCCCGGAGCGGCCGCCGCTCGTGCCGCCGACAGGTCCGACGAACGGCTCCTCGGGCGCTTCGACGCCACCGCCGGGGAGCACGCCCGGCGCCTGAAGCTGGCGGCCGGTCCCGCCCTGTCGCCCGGGGCCGGCGCTGCGGTCAGGCCGTCCTCAGGGGCGCGCCGGAACCCCGACCGCGCTCGTTGGAGCCTCGTTCCCGACCGAGTCGATCATGCTCTCGACGAGCAAGGGGGACCCCGCCCTCACCTCGAGGCCGAGGGAGCCAGGGTGGCCCCTAACGAGCCGGGCAAGACGGACGACCACGCTCGCTCCGGCCGGGACGCGCACGCGACCAACCAGCGCAGGCAAGCGCTGCCCGGAGCTGGCCGAGAGTGCCTCGATCACGGCCTCGGTCGACCGCCCAGTGCTCGTGAGCACGAGCCGGCTGCTCACGTGCGCGCTCTCCTCGATGCCGGGAAGGAGCCACGTCCCGGCTCCACCGGCGACGACGGCCGAGGTCGACACGACGACCTGGTGGATCCCCACCCTGCGATAGGTCTCGTGGGAGACGACGATGCCGACGCCGTGGGTGCTGGCCACGCTCAGCGCCCCGCCGAGGGCTGTCCCCTTCCCTGCGACCGGCGCGTCGACGGTGACGGTCGCGCCGGGAGCGACCTCGACGGTGAGGCTCGCCGAGCCGGCGCCGGCAACGGTCGTGCTAACCCGGACCGCGGCGGGCCGGCTCCCGGGGTCGAACAGCTGCACGCCCTCGGAGATCGACGGCGAGGCTGCCCCGAGCGGCATCACTGCCGCCGTCAGCGGCCGCCCGATGCCGACGGCGAGGGCGACGCCGCTCTCGAGGTAGCTGTGCCCGGGGCCGAGCAGGCCTGTCGTGACCGTCTCGTCGAGGGTCGTGAGCGAGCCCAGCACGATCGTGCCCACCGTCGCCGTCGCCGCGATCGCGAGGTGCGAGCGCAAGGGGACGTAGCGGCCGAGGTCGACGAGGACGAGGCTCCGTGGAGCGACCTCGATCCCCTGGTAGGCCGCCGGCTGAACGCTCCCGGAGGGGGTGCCGACGGTGAGGTTGACGACCGCGGGCGCGTCGGTCGGGTCGAACAGGGCCGCCTCGACGGTAGAGGAGCCGGCCGTCACCCCGGAGGCGGTGTACGCCGTTCGGCCGGAGCCCGTGGCACATGGCGTCTCGAGCACGCCTGAGGGGCTCTCGTCGGTCTCGCTCACGGCCACGGCCGGCCCGGTGACCGTCACGCCCACCGCCGCCTCGACGGCGGTGGGAAGGCTCGAGGGCGGCGCCGAGGTCGAGCTGCCGGCGCTCCCATGACCACTCGGGTGGTGGCCGGCTGCTGGTGCCAGCTGCAGCCCGGGAGGAACCGGCACGGGCACCTCCCGCTCGGAGTGGGCCGGCAGCTGCAGCACCTCGGTCCGCGCCGGCAGCGCCCGGCCCTCGGGATGGGCGGCCGAGACCGCCACCTCGGCGACCAGGATGCTCGCCTCGGCCCTGCGATCGGAGGGATTGAGCAACGAGATCTGCGCGCTGGACCGGGCTGAGATGGTGAGCGGCCCCGGGCAGTCCCAGACGCTCGCCCCCGCCCGGGAGAGGTCGACGGCGGCGAGCAGGCTGCCTGGCGGGCGAGGCCTCGGGGCACGCCGGCCCCCCGTGGTGAGGGCGCCGGCGACGAGCAACGCGACGAGGGTGGCTCCGACGAGGACGAGGGAGAGGGTCCGCCTCACGGGACGCTCAGCTCCGCGCCCAGCGCGCCGGGCGCGGGCGCGCCCGGTCGGTCCCACTTCCTCCGCCTGAGGACGCCTTCGCCGAGGGCGAGCAGGAGGGCAAGGAGGCCGACCGCGACCCCGAGCTCGCGCCAGCTGCTCGACGAGGTGCCGGCGTGCCCCCGGCCGAGCGCAGCAGGAAGGCCGGTGCCATCACGGTGGCTCCAGTCCGCGTTGAGGAAGAGGACGGCGCCCGCCACGACGGGCCGCTCGACGAGGTCCTCTTGGGACGCGAGGGCCGGGAGCAGGCCACGGGGAGGCGGGGCGGCAAGCGGCGCGGACTGGCTCCCGGCGAGCTCCGGCGCATCGGCGAGCGGCACGACGACGTAGCGGATCCCGAGAGGAGCGAGCGCCTTCCCGGCATCGACGGTCGCGCCGCTCAGCGCCTCCGACACGGCCGTGGCGGCCCGCTCGAGCGGCCCGGGCGCGGGCGACGGCCAGACCTGTGCCCCTCCGGGGAGGCCGTCGGCTGTCACGTACCAGGCAAGGCCGGGCCGAAGCTGCCAACCCGAGCCCGGCAGCGACCGAGGATCGCCCAGCCAGAGCGCGCGGTAGCCGGCGCCGCCGCTCGGGAGCATGCCGGCGATCGTCGAGTCGAAGCCCTGCGCCGGCAGGTCGGCCCGGCCGCCGAGGGCAACGTCGACAGCTGGGAGCGCGCCCGCCACGAGGCAGAGCACGGCGACGCCGCCCGCGGCCTGGCGCCAGCCGAGAGCCGAGCGGGCCACGACGTCGCGCTCGAACGCGGCTACCCCGATGCCGCAGCAGGCGGCGAGAGCGGCGCCAGCAGGTGCGGAGAGCACGGCGGCCGCCCCTCCCCCGGCGCCGAGCCACCCCTCGGAGCCGGCCCAGCCGAACGCCACGGCTCCGGCTGCCGCCAACCACCACGAGGTCGCCCAGCAGAAGCGCTCACCCCTCGCCACCACGAGCGCGTAGCCGGCGGCGGCGGCGATGCCGAACGCTCCCCACCAGGCGCCGACCGGCCCCGTGTGGCCCCGCAGGAGCGACGCCGGGCTTGCGGGGCTCCCCGGCACGGCGCCGGCCAGCGCGCTCCAACGGGCGGAGCCGTCGACCCATCCCGCCGACCAGGGAAGGCAGCAGCAGAAGGCCACGACAAGACCTCCGCCGAGCACGGCGAGCATGCGGGCGGCGGGGCGGGGGCCGGCGGCCAGGCCGGAGCCGATGGCAACCGGCACGGCCAGCGCGGCGCAGGCGAGGAGACCGGTCGGCGAGAGCGCCCCGAGGAGCGCCAAGAGGAGCCCGAGCGGCACCATCTCACCCACGAGGCCTCCCGCGCCCCGGCCGGCACGGTCGGTTGCGAACGGCGCCATCCCTGTCGCCCTGGCAAGGCGGAGCAGCACAAAAGGTGCCGCCCCGAGCGTTACGGCGGCGGCGACGTTGCCGGTCGCCAGGGCGTTCCAGCCGAAGGGGAGCCCGGCGAAGGCGGCTGCGCCGGCGAGGCGGCCCCAGCTCGAGCCGAACGGCTTGCACAGCCGCGCCACCCCGATCGCGCCGGCGGCAAGGGCGCCGATGTCGATCACCTTCCACGCCATCGCGCTGCTGTTGCCGAGGACCATCCCGAGCAGCCCCACCACCCCGTACGCGCTCGGCGCCACGCTCGTGGGGACCGCACGGCTCGCGCCTGCGAGGTACTGGCCGAGCATGCCGGTCCCATCGGGCATCGGGACGAGTTGGCCCACGAGGGGAAGGCGGGCGAACAGGACGTCTCGCAGTCCGACGACCGCCAGGAGGACCAGCACGGCCACGAGGACCACCTGCCCGGTCGGGGGCTCGCCGCCGCGGACGCGCGACCAGAAGGTCTCCCGGGTAGCACCGCCCGAGAGCAGATCGCCGGCCGCGCCTGCCTGAGGTGCAGCCCGGTTCGCCCGGTCGGGCGAGGCTCGCAGGTTCCCCGGCGGCTCGGGTCGAACCAGCTGGCCGAGGCGCCCGGGCCTCACCATGCGGGCCACGAGCGTGCCATCACCGACCTGGCGGATCACCCTCAGGTGCTCCCGAGCGAGCGCCAGGCTGCGGCGGTGGGCCAGGTTCCACCTCCAGGAGCGGACCACCCGCCTCGCTCGCTCCCTCTGCCCGCTCGCCATCCCGGCCACCACCTCGACGAGGCCGAGGGCAAGGAGCTCGAGCACGACGAGGGCACGATGCCAGGACGAGTAGTTCTTGAGCGCGGCCCGAAGCTCGTGCCGGCGCCGGAGCTCGGCGGCGTCGCCGACCTCCCGCCGGCCGCTCGCGGCGATCTCGTGGTGCAGCACCCGCGCCTGGGGGGCGACGACCACCCGCGCTCCGGCCACCTGCGCCCTCCAGCAGAGGTCGACGTCCTCGCCGAAGGCGGTCATCTCGCCGTCGTAGCCCCTGAGGGCCTCGAACAGGTCAGCCCTCACGAGGGTGCAAGCGCCCGGGACGGCAAAGACCTCGCGGGCCTCGTCGTGCTGCGCCTGGTCCAGCTCGCCCGGCCGCGCCCTGGGCACCGGGCTGCCCACGCGGTTCATCCCGAGACCCACCTGGCGGAGGCGAGCAGGGTCGGCGGCATCGAGCAGCTTCGGCCCCACGATGGCGGCGTTCGACCGGAACGACTCCTCGACGAGGGCCCGCACGGCCCCGCGGTCGAGCACCACGTCGTCGTGGCAGAAGAGCAGGAAGGTCGCCCCGTGCACGCCGTTCAGCGCTTCGTCGGCGGCTGCCGCGAACCCACCCCGCTCGCTGCGCGTCCGCACGACCGCCGAGGGATCGACGGCGGCCACCCGAGCGACCAGGCCCTCCTCGCTCGCGTCGTCCACGACGAGCAACGCCAGGTTCGGGTAGTCCTGCGCGCAGAGCGACTCGAGGCACGCCTCGAACCACTCGCCCGGGTCCGACGTCACGACGACGGCAACGACCGGCGGTACGAGCTCCTCCGGCATCGAGTGGGACAGGCTACTCGGGCCCGAGTGCTTGCAGATGTTAGCACTACGTGCTACACTAGATAGCGCAAGGATCGAGCAGCAGCGACAGCACCAGCAACAAGGAGAACGAGATGCCAAGCTTCCGTCACGACGTGAGCCGCACTGCCCAGGACCTGAGCCGGGTGGCGCAGGACGCCGCCTATGTCGCGGTCGGCCTCGGTGTGGTCGGCTTCCAGAAGGCGCAGGTGGCCCGCCGCGACCTCATGCAGCAGCTTGAGCGCCAGCGCCGCGACGCCGAGCGTCCCCTCGCAGAGGTGAAGGGCCAGCTGGCGAAGACCTGGAACGACGTCGACGCCGCCATCGGCCAGCTCATCGAGGTGACCGACACCACCCTCGAGCCGCTCGCGGAGCGCCTCCCCACTCAGGCCCGCGACGCCGTGAAGCAGCTCCAGGAGACGAGAGACCGGGTCCGCAGCTACCTGAAGGGGCTCCTCGAGGCCGCCTGACCCCTGGCGAAGACGTCGGCTCCCGCGCCGCAGGTCCCCCTCCCGGCGGCGAGGTCGAGCCGGCACGAAGAGGCCCGCCACCTCCGGCCGACGGAGACGGCGGGCCTCTTCACGCGCTCGCTCGTGTGCCCGCACGGCCGCCTCGGCTAACGGCGGCGCCTTGACATCATCGCAGCTCAGGCGCACACTCGATGGGGTGGGAGACGCCGAACGGACGGGGCGGACACGACTGGCCTGGCTCGCCGCCGTCGTCGTCGCTGTTGGGGTGGCCGGACTGCTGGTCGCGACGGTGGTTGCGGGCGGACCCGCCTCCTCGCCCTCCTCCCGGAAGGCAGATGCGATCCTGCGGAGGCTGCAGCCCAGGATCTGGAGCCGCGCCGGCACGTCCCGCACCCGCGCCCTCCTCACGGCGCAGCAGGCCTCCTTCTCAATCCCGCGGAGCGTCCCCGCCGGCGGAGTCGCCATCCTCGTGCGGAATGGACGCAACGTGGCCGCAGAGGCCTTCCTGCACAAGGCGTCAGCCCCACCGGTGATCTCCCAGGCCCAGGCCGAGGCCGACGCGCGCAGGATCGACAATGCTCCGGGCTTGCGGGTCTCGGCGGCGACCTATGCCAACGTGACCGTTGTCGCTGACGTCTCGCCGCCGGGTGGTCCGCCGTTGAGCTCGCCGTCGCTCGTCGTCGACCGCAACGTCTGGGTCGTGGTGGTCACCGCACGGCGCCCGGTCGGGATCCCGATGGGCTGCACCAGCGCCGGGCAGTGCCCCCAGGCCCAGGTGAGCAATGACACGCTCCTTCTCGACCCGGTCACGGGCACGCTGCTCTACGGGTTCTTCTCCTAGCAGGAAGGTCGCCCGAGCGACCGCAGCAGAGCGCGCGGCGAGGAACCCGGCCACGGCTCGCGTCGCGTGGTGGCCGGTCGTCCTAGCCGTGGCCCTCGCCGGCTGCACGAGCACCGGTGGTGGCTCGCCCCCGAGCCGCTCCCACCTCGATGCCGTGGCCACGCTGGACGGGCACCTTCTCAGCCCGCAAGGCGGAGTCCTCCTCATCGAGGGTGACCACTACGCGGTCACCCTCAAGGTGCGCAGCGAGAGCGACGTGGACCGGCTCACCGTGGCGCTCGTGCCGCCCGGCGGCCGCTCGGGTGAGGTGACCGCCTGCCCGACGGCGACGTGCGTGGAGCTCCTCTCCGACCGGAGCGTCTCAAGCGGCCAGGACCTCGCCACGAGGTGGCTGGTCCCCGGCGGGCTGTCGACCGGGAGCCCGTACACGCTCGCGATCATCGGCACCGGGCACGGCGGTGCCCGCACACGGCTCGCCGGGCTCGGGACGGTCGTCGTCGAGCAGCCGTCGCTCTCGAGGGCTCCAGACCACCTTCTCCCTCTCGTGCCCGAGTGTGAGGAGGCGCCACTCTCCTACCGGCCAAGGTTCCTCGCCCTGAGTTGCCTCCACGACGCCGTCCTCGTCGACGACCTCACCTGGACCGCCTGGACGGCCGACAACGCGAGCTGCGTGGGGAAAGTCCGCTTCCTCGGCGAGCACGGCGGGCGTGCGACCCCGACGCTGTATGCCGAAGTCACGCTCTACCGGCCGGAGACGACGAACGCGGGCCTCCAGTTCTCGAAGTTGGCGCTGTTCTGGTCCGACGCCAAGGGACCGGACGAGAAGCTGAGGGTGTTCTCCCTCACGGGCTGAGCGGCTAGTCGCGGGCGCGCCAGTACTCGAGCACGTCGGTGAGCGTGGCCTCGAGCGGGATCAGCGGCTGCCAGCCGGTCGCGGCCGCAAGCTTGCTGGCGTCGCCGAGGAGCACCGGGACCTCGACCGGCCGCACGAGCGTCGGGTCCCGCACGAGCTTGACCGGATGGAGCGCCAGCTCGGCGAGCCGCTCGGCCACGTAGCTGATCGCGACCGAGCGCCCGCTCGCGACGTTGTAGGGCTCGCCAGGCCGGCCGTGCTCGGCGAGGAGCCGGTACGCCCGCACCACGTCGCGGACGTCGGTGAAGTCCCGCTCCGCGTCGAGGTTGCCGACGGGGATCTCCGCCCACCCCTTGCGCTCCGCCTCGACGATGCGCCGGGCGAGGGCGGCCACGACGAAGTCAGGGGACTGGCCTGGTCCGACGTGGTTGAACGGCCGGGCCGTCACGACCGGGAGCCCCCGTCCGAGGTGCTCCTCGAGCGCGCAGATCTCCGCCGCCGCCTTGCTCGCCGCATAAGGGCTGAGCGGCCGGAGCGGCGCCTCCTCGGTCACGGGCTCCGACCCGGCCGCCCCGTAGACCTCCGCCGAGCTCACGACGATCACCTTCGGCATGGGCGAGCATCGGGCCGCGGCCTCGAGCACGCTCAGGGTGCCGAGCGCGTTCACCGTGAACGTGGGGAACGGGTCCTCCCACGACCGGCCGACGTGGGCGAGACCGGCAAGGTGGTAGACGACCTCGGGCGAGAGCGCGACCATCGACTCGCGAACGGCCTCCGGGTCGGTGACGTCGACGTCCGCGTCGACCCCGACCACCTCGTCGCCGCAGGCGGCGAGGTGCTGGCACAGCCAACGCCCGACGAAACCGAGCGATCCGGTCACGTAGGCGAGCACGGCGTCACCCTACCGGCCCTGCCCACCTGCCCCCGGTGCACCGATCGGGCGGCTCGCCAGGATCTCGCCGGGGCTAGTGGCGCCGCCGGCGGCTCGCGGCGGCTGCGGCGATCCGGTACGCCTGGAGGTGCGCCTCGGCGGTGCGAGCCCAGGTGAAGCCGGCGGCCGCGGCGAGCCCGGCCCTCAGCCGGCGCTCCCGCTCCTCGGCGGGCGCGCCGAGCGCGGCCTCGAGGGCCGCGGCCAGCGAGTCCGGCCGCCCTGGCTCGGCGAGCCAGGCCACGCCCTTGCTGAACTCGGCCATGGCCGTCCCCGCCGTCGTGACGAGAGGAGCGCCGGCGGCCATCCCCTCGAGAGCGGGGAGGCCGAAGCCCTCCTCCCTGCTCGGGTAGGCAACCACGGCGGCCGCGCCGAGCAGTGCCGAGACCGTCTCGTCCGGCACCCACCCGAGCACCGCGATGCGGTCGCGGTGAGCAGAGCGGCTGACCGCCGCCTCGACCTCGGCCGCCCCCCAGCCGGGGATCCCGGCGAGGGCGAGCCGGAGACGGGGACGGGAGGGGGCGAGGCGGCCGAAGGCCTCGACGAGGTCCACCACCCCTTTTCGAGGCTCGAGCGTCCCGACGTGCACGACGAGCTCCCCCTCGCCGCCGACGAGCTCCGCCAGCTTGGCGCGGGCGCCCTCGGAGAGCTCTGTGGGCCGGAAGCGGCCGTGGTCGACCCCGTGCTCGGCGACGACCACCTCCCCGCGCACCGCCACGAGCTCGCCGAGACGGCGGGCCGTCGTGGTGCTCACGCAGACGACGGCGTCGGCGACCCGGGCCGAGCGCACGATGGCGGACCGGAAAAAGCGCACCTTCGACCTCTCGTGCCACTCGGGATGGTCGAAGAACGTGAGGTCGTGGATGGTCACCACCCTGCCGAGACCGGGCGGGAGGCCCCCCGGCAGCGTGTAGTGCGGTCCGTGGTAGACGGGAGGCGCCTTCGCTCGAGCCGAGGCGCCCTCGCGGCCCGGGGCACCGGTGCGGCGGGCTACCTCGAGGCGCCGGCTGAGCCAGAGCCGCTCGTAGGCGAGCCGGGCAGGGCGCCGGGCCGGTACCAGCTCGTGGACCGCTGCGCCCGGTGCGACGGCGGGCCAGCGTGACCCGTCGCCGCGGCGGGCGACGAGCTCCAGCCCCACGTCCTCCCGGGTCGCGAGGGCCCGGGCGAGCTCGACGATGTAGCGGCCTGCGCCAGCCGGGCGCTGCGGCACGGCGCTCACGTCCAAGGTGAGCTCGATCGCGGGTGGCTCCTCGCCTCCGGGGTCGGGATCGCTCGGCATCACCGGCCACCACTGCCTCGATCGAGGGCCGCCCCCGTGGACGGGGTCGCCCGCTCAGAGGCCAGCTCGGCCGCTTCGGCCCAGATTGCGACGTGCGCCTTCGCGCAGGCCTCCCAGTTGAGCATGGCCGCTCGTGCGGTGCCGGCGGCCACGAGCCGGGTCCGAGGCTCGCCGTCGGTGGCCGCCTCGACGAGGGCGGCCGCGATCTCCTCCACGTCGAACGGGTCGACCTCGAGAGCCGCTCCCGCCACGCTCGGCAGCCCTCGCGTGGCGACGACGGGCGCCCCGGCGGCCATCGCCTCCGCGGCCGGGAGCCCGAAACCCTCCAGCACCGGCACGTAGGCGGTGCAGCGGGAGCGGGCGTACAAGGCGCTCAGCACCCCCGCGCTCGCCGGACCCGCTGCCACGACTCCGGGCACGCCGGCGGCGAGCGCCGCGTCGCCGCCCGACCAGCCCTGCGGCCCCACCACGACGAGGGGCCACGGCTCGGCGAGGTGCGACCGGGCCCTCCCGTAGGCCTCGACGAGCCGGGACAGGTTCTTGCGAGGCTCGAGCGTCCCCACCGTGAGCAGGTACTCAGAGCCGGGCGGAAGCCCGAGGCGCTCGAGCAGCGCCGCCGCTGCCTCGAAGTCCGGCGGGGCAAGGTGGTCGGCGCCCTCCGGCACCACGTGCACCCGTTCCGCCCGGACGCCGAGACCCGCCGCGAGCAGGTCGACCGCAGTGACCTCCGAGGGCACGACGATCTCGCTCGAGACCTTTGCCACGAGGCGGAGCGCCCGCTCATGCCAGGCCCTCCCGTGGGGCGGGTAGGCCTCCGGGAAGCGCCGCCAGGCGAGGTCGTGCACCATCGTGACGAGGGGCAGGCGGCGCACTGGCGGCGCCGCGAACGACGAGGCGTGCACGAGGCGGCGGGCGCCGCGCCCGGTGGTGCCGCCACGGACGCTCGGGACGAGCCAGCCGGCGGGGAGGTCACGGTTCCACAGCGTCGTGAGCACCGCACCCGGAAGAAGGGAGCTGCGAAGCGGGACGCCCAGCTCTGCGAGCGGGTCGCGCCGGCGGGCGGCGCCGATGGGCCGGCTCGCCCGCAGGGTCACGGCCGGACGGTCCTCGGCCGGCAGGGATCGCAGTCCCTGGAGCAGCCCGAGGCAGTAGGTGCCGATCCCTCCCGGGACCGCCCGTCGCAGCTGGTCCACGACGAGGTCGACCTGCAGGTCCGGCATGCTCAGTCTGGTTCGCGGTGGCGGGACGCCCGGTAGACCGCGATCATCTCCTCGGCGGTGCGGGCCCAGGAGTACCCTCGCACCCGCTCGCGGCCAGCCTCGACGAGGCGGCGCCGCACCTGCCCGTCGCCCGCCGCCTCGGCAAGGGCGGCAGCGAGCGCCGGGGCGTCTCTCGGCTCGACGAGGAGAGCGGCGTCGCCGACGACCTCGGGCACGCCGCCGGCACGGGTCGCCACGACGGGAACCCCGGCAGCCATCGCCTCGAGTGGCGGGAAGCCGAACCCCTCGTACAACGAGGGGTAGGCGAGCACGCTCGCGTTCCACAACAGGGCGCTGCGCTCCTCCTCGTTCACGTACCCGAGCCGGACCACCCGGTCCTCGAGACCGCGGGCCGCGACCGCCTCGGTGAGCGAGCCCGTCCCCCACCCGTCCGCACCAGCGACGACGAGGCGCAGCTCGGAGCTCTCCCGGCTCATCGCGTCGAAGGCGGCCACGAGCGTCGGGTAGTCCTTGCGCGGCTCCACGGTGCCGAGCGCGAGCACGAACGGCGGCTCGACCGGCGGCGGGGTCGTCGGCTCGGGGACCGGAGGCACCCCCCAGTGCACGACATGGACCCGATCGGGCGAGACCCCGAGCAGCTCCACGACCTCGTCCCGTACCCACCCCGAGGGCACGTGGACGAGCGCGCCCTTCTCGACGGCCCGCCGGACGAGGGCGGGGTAGCGCAACGTGGCGGGCGTGCAGAGCTCCGGGAAGCGCGCCGCCGTCATGTCGTGGACGGTGACGACCGTCCCGGCGCTTCGTCCCGGCGGCACGGCGAAGTTGATCCCGTGCACGACGTCGGCCGGACCGGCGAGCCGCTCGGCGCTCACGAGGGAGCTCACCTGCCATGCGGCCTGGGCGAGGCTGGTGGGGACGGGCCGCCCCCTGAAGCGGACCGAGCGCGGGACCTCCCTCCGGGCGACGAAGGACCGCCTCGTGACGGCGTAGGTGCTCACCTCGACCTCCGAGTGCTCGAGGAGTGCCTCGAGCAGCCCCCGGCAGGCAGCGCCGACTCCGCTCGGCTGGCCGACGAGCGGGAGCACGTCGAGGGCGACGCGCAGCCTGCCGGAGTCGGGTGGCCGCCGGAACTTCGGCCGGCGGGCGGGCAGCGGCGCCTCGGCGCGCCGGCGGGTGGGGGCGCTGCTCACCGGAACAGGTCCTCGGCCGGCGGCCGCACGACCTCCTCGAGGACCGAGCCCCGGCCGAGCACGGCCGGGTCGACCCCGCGCACGACGGCGACCGGCACCCCGAGCGACTTGCCCATGACGAGCTCAGCGGCCGCCGCGATCTCGTCGACGACGCACACCTCGGTCGCCACGAGCTCACGCCCGAGCGCGTCCCGGGTGCCCCGCAGGTCGACGATGCCCCGGATGCCGGCGCAGCCGAGCGCCACGTCGACGACACCACGGCGCCAGGCACGGCCGAAGGTGTCCGAGACGATCACGGCCACCTCGATGCCGGTGGCCGCCCGGATGCCGTCCCGGATGCGTCGCGCCGAGCGGTCCGGGTCTTCCGGCAGGAGCGCCGCGAAGCCCTCGGCCACGTTCGAGAGGTCGACACCGGAGTTGGCGCAGACGAACCCGTGCCGGGTCTCGGTCACGACGAGCTCTCCCCGCCGGCGGAGGACGCGGACCGCCTCGGACTCGGCGAGCCGGCGCTTGGCCTCAGGATCGGCTGCGTCGACCGCCACCATGCGGCCCTCGGCCTTCGAGACGACCTTCTGGGTCACGACGACCACGTCGCCCTCGGCGAGCGCGACCGCTCCGACGATGGCACGGGCAAGGTCCGTCCCTCGTTCGATCTCGGGGAGCCCCCTCACGGGGAGCACGGTGAGGGCGGGAGCGGCGTCCACGGGAGGAGTCTTGCCCGCCGGCGCGCGCTGCGCTACCGGGCGGCCGCCGGCGGCGGCACCGCCTCGAGCACGATCCCAGCGAGGCGGCGCGCGGCCTCGGGCGACGACATGACGGTGGGGGCCACGACCGCGCGCAGCCCGGCCTCCTCCACGGCGGGAGCGAGGCCAGCGTCGACCTCGTCGACCACGAGCGTGCCGGCGACCTTCGAGAGGTGGCGGGCGACCCCTGCCGCCGAGGACTCCCCGCCAAGCTCGACGAGCAGCCGGTCGGCCGGTCCCTTCAGGGCGACCCCGCCCACGATGGGCGAGATGGCGACGACCCGGCGGCGCCGGGAGGCGAGCACGTCCGCCACTCCCGGCAGGGCGAGGATCGGCCCGATCGACACGATGGGGTTCGACGGCGCCACCACGACGACAAAGGCCTCGTCGAGCGCCTCGAGGACCCCTGGCGCCGGCCGGGCCCGCTCTGCGCCGTCGAAGCGAACCTGGTCGACCACGACGGCGTGGCGCAGCTTCACGAAGTACTCCTGGAACGAGAGCTCCTCCCCGCCGCGCCGGCGGAGCACGGTGCGGACCGGGTCGTCGCTCATGGGCAGGATCCGCGTCCGGAGCCCGAAGGCGGTGGCGATCTCGGCGGTCACGGTGGACAGGCTCGCCCCCTCGCCGAGCCGGCCCGTCCGGTACAGGTGCGTGCCGAGGTCTCGGTCGCCGAGACGGAACCAGGTGCGGTCCGCACCGCCGATGCGCTCGAGGGCGTCCATGGCCTGCCACGACTCGCCGGCGAGTCCCCAGCCCGTCTCGGGGTTCGCCAGCCCGGCCAGGGTGTAGGTGACCGTGTCGAGGTCGGGGCAGATCATGAGGCCGTGCAGCACGCTGTCGTCCCCGGTGTTCACCACGGCCGTGACGGCCTCCGGCTCGACCGCCCGCACGAGCCCCGAGAGGAAGCGGGCAGCTCCGACGCCCCCGCAGAGCACCGCAATGCGGCCAGGGCCCGTCGCGACGCTCACGAGGAGCGGACCCACTCGATCACCGAGGCGACGCCTTCGGCGAGCGGGGTCCAGGGCTTCCAGCCGAGGTGGATGGAGGCCCGGTCGGGGTCGAGCGCGTTGCGCCGCACGTCGCCCGGCCGCTCGGGACCATGCCGGGCGGCTGCCCGCACGCCGGCCGCCTCGGCCATCAGCTCGTAGAGGCGGTTCGTGGTCGTCTCGACGCCGGTCCCGATGTTGAGCACGAGCCCACCCCCGCGCCGCGCAGCCCGGGCGAAGGCGTCGACGACATCATCCACGTAGACGTAGTCGCGGGTGTGCTCGCCGTCGCCGTTGATCACGCAGGGCCGCCCGCTCACGAGCCGCTCCGCGAAGATCGCGATCACCCCGGCCTCGCCATGGGGGTCCTGGCGGGGCCCGTAGACATTGGCGAGTGCCAGCGCCGTGAACTCGAGGTTGTGGAGGCGGCGGTAGGCGACGAGGTAGTCGATGGCGGCCATCTTCGACACGCCGTAGGGCGAGAGCGGCCCGTGGGGCTGATGCTCGCCGACGGGCAGGTCCGAGCCGTCCGGCTCGCCGTACAGCGTTCCCCCGCTTGCCGCGTAGACGATCTTGCCCGTGCCGGCTTCGCGAGCGGCTTCGAGCAGGCGCAGCGTGCCGAGGACGTTCACCTCGGCGTCGACGAGCGGGCACTCCACCGAGCGCTTCACCGACGCCTGCGCGGCGAGGTGGAACACGACGTCGGGCCGGCGGCGGAGGACGAGCTCGCCGAGCTCGGGGGCCCGGATGTCGAGGTTGTGAAAGCTAAAGCGCCCGCCTGAGCTGCGGGCGGCGGCGAGGTTGGAGAGCTTGCCGGTCGACAGGTCGTCGACGACGTCGACCTCGTGTCCCTCGGCGAGGAGGCGGTCGACGAGCGTCGAGCCGATGAAGCCGGCGCCGCCGGTCACGAGGCAGCGCATGATCGCCGCCCCCGAGCCGCGGCCGCTCGCCCGTCGCCCGACGGTCGGGCTCACGGGCGGGGGAACCTCGCCCCGTCGAGAACCTCCCCCGCGGGCACCTCGGCGCTGGCCCCTACGACCGTGAAGCCGGCGACCTGGGAGCCTTCGCCGAGGACCGCCCCGGGTCCGACGATCGACGAGTCGACGTGCGCGCCGGGGCCGACCACGGCGCCCTCCATCACGATCGAGGAGCGGACGACAGCTCCCTCGGCGACGAGAGCGCCCGAGGAGAGCACCGAGGACTCGAGCACGGCGCCGGGACGGAGCACAGAGCCCGGGCCGGCATAGGAGGACGGGCCGAGCTGGCCCCGGATCGTCGCACTGGGATCGACGTAGACGCTCGGGGAGGCCTCTTTGCAGCGGGGCAGCGAGGCTGGCGTCCGCCTGCCCCTCAGGATGTCGAGCGACGCCTGCAGGTACTTCGCCGGTGTCCCGGTGTCCAGCCAGTAGGACTCCGAGCTGGCGGCATAGAGCGAGCCGGCGGCGACGAGCAAGGGGAAGGTCTCCCGCTCGATCGAGACGCGGCGGTCCCCGGCGATCCTCGCGAGCACCGAGGGCTCGAGCACGTAGCAGCCGGCGTTGATCATGTTGGTCCGGGCCGTGCCTGGCTCCGGCTTCTCGATGAAGGCGAGCACCCGCCCGTCGTCGGACGTTGGCACCACCCCGAACGACGATGGGTCGTCCACCGGCGTGAGCTGGATCGTCGCCTCGGCCCCCGCGTCCTTGTGGAAGGCGACGAGGGAGGTGACGTCGAAGTCCGAGAGCACGTCCCCGTTCAGGGCGACGAAGGTGTCGTCCACTCCCGCCGACTCGGCCGCGTAGCGGAGCGCACCGGCCGTGTCGAGCAGCTCCGGCTCGATCGCGTAGCACAGGCGGGCCCCCTCGATCTCGCCGGACGGAAAGGCCTCGATGAAGGCATCCGGCCGGTAGCCGAGCGAGAGGACCACCCTGTCGATCCCGTGGCGGGCGAGCCACGCGGCGACGTGCTCGATCATCGGCCGGTCCACCACCGGGAGCATCTGCTTCGGGACGTCGTAGGTGAGGGGCCGGAGGCGGGTGCCTTCGCCGCCCACGAGGACGATGGCGTCCATCAGCCCTACTTCTTCGACGAACCCTTGTGCGAGGCGGACCGTGACGTGGTCGTGGTCGTGCCGGCCGACGAGGTCGTGGTGGTCGTCGAGCCCTTCTGGCCCGCCGGCAACGTGGTCGAGGTCGTGGTCGTCGAGGTCGCGCCCGAGGCGACGCTCGCCGGGGCGACACCGCCCGGGTTGGCGATGAGGAAGTCGGCGATCTTCTTCGCGTTCGGCGGCTTCGGGATGGTCGCAGCGCGAGGGGCGAAGGCGATCGTGATGAGCTGGCCGTCGCGAAGGCGCAGCGTCGTCGGGCTCTTCACGAGCCGGCCGCCTGCCTTCGCCGAGGGGGAGGCCCACTCCTTCACCTGCACGATGCCCTTTCCGCCCTCGCAGGCTTGGCCGTTCACGTAGGTGATGGGCTTGGGAGGGAGCGTCGTCGTGGTCGTCGTCGTGCTCCCGCTCGTCGTGGTGGTCGTGCTCCCGCTCTTGGTCGTCGTCGTCGTGGTGGTGGTGGTGGATGTTGTCGAGCTGGTCGACGTTGTCGTCGAGCTCGATCGGGGCTTGGTCGGCGTGCCCGGGATCTGGAGGGTGTTCGCCGTGAGCACGACCCCTTCTGAGGAGAGGAAGTTGCCGAGCGTCGCGTTCTTGCCGGAGTACAGCGCCGGGTCGGTCGCGAGTCCGGGCTCGATCGTGACGATCCCGCGGCCGTTCGTCCTGATGCCGACGCCGGCCGCCGTCGTGGCGGGAAGGTGCTCGACCTTGCCGCAGATGTCGAGGACGAGCCCGACCTTCCACAGGTTGGCCGTCGTCGGCGGCTCCGTGCTCTGCTTGCTCGCCGCGCTCGGTGCCGGATGGAGCCGTTCGTACCGGCTGTAGGCGACGAGGCTGACGCCTCCGAGGCAGATGACGAGGAGCAAGACCGACCAGCCGAACGGCGTGTGGTTGCGGTACGAGCGACCACTCCCGCCCACGGCTGCCGCGCGCGCGACCCTACGGCTGAAATTATCCCGGGCCACGGTGCCTCACCTTAGCCGTGAGAAGGGCTCGCTCCCGAACGGGGCGGAGGAGATGGTCGGCCCAGGCGAGGCCGAGCCGGGCAACGAGGCCGAGCGCCATCGCCGGCAGCAAGAGCCGCTCTCGTCCCTCGGCCGATCGGGTGGCGAAGCGCCACATCGAGCGGTGGTGCGCGACCAGCATCCGGTAGGGGTGGCGGGCCGCGGAGAGGCCCTGCGAGTGCACGACCTCGGCCTCCGGCTCGTAAAAGGTCCCCCAGCCGGCGCGACGGAGCCTCCAGCAGAGGTCCACGTCCTCCACGTACATGAAGTAGGACTCGTCGAAGCCGCCGACCGACTCGAAGGCGAGCCGCCTCACGAGGAAGCACGAGCCCGAGACCCAGTCTGCCTGCCGCTGGCGGTGCTGCTCGCCACCGAGCCGCCGGTACCGGCGGGTGAAGGGGTTGCCTCCCCACACAAGTCCGAGGAAGGCGTGGCCGATCGCGTCGCCGAGCGAGGGGAAGGCCCTTCCCGAGGGGTAGACGTCGCCGCCGGCGTCGCGGATGAGGGGTCCGGCGACCGCGAGCGACTCGTCGGACTCGAGCCGGCGAAGCAGCGCCGCCACCGCGCCGGGACCGACGACGAGGTCCGGGTTGCACACGAGCAAGAACGGGCTCGAGGTCGACTTCGCCCCGAGGTTGGCGCCGGCGCCGTAGCCGAGGTTGCCGCCGGCTTCGACGACCTCGACCGGCGCGTGGCCCTCGGTGCCGCCCTCGCCCGTCGCCGTTCCTCCGAGTGCCCCTTGCTCGAGGGCCCGGCGCAACGTGGCGAGCGAGTCGTCGACCGAGGCGTTGTCGACGACGCACACCTCCGCGACCCCGTTCGCGACGAGGCTCTCCACGCAGGCGGTGAGGGCGGGACCGGCGTTGTAGTTGACGACGACGGCGCCGACCGGCAGCCGGCTCACCGCAGCTCCGCCACGAGCCGCCCGAGCGACTCCTGCCACGGCGGGAGGAGCCCCTCCCCCGCGAGGCGGAGGGCGGCGTTGTCGAGCACGGAATTCGCCGGCCGCAGAGCGGGCCGGGGGGGGTCGAGCTCGGCCGTGGCGATCGGCTCGACCCGGTTCGCGTCGAGGCCGGCGGCGCGCAGCACCTCGCAGGCGAACCCGAACCAGGTCGTCTCGCCCTGGTTCGTCACGTGGAAGGTGCCGGGCCGCCGGGCGAGGCCGAGCTCCACCACCTTCTCGGCGAGGTCGCCCGCCACCGTCGGACAGCCCCGCTGGTCGTCGACGAAGCGCAGCACCGGCTGGCGGTCGGCCACCTCGAGCACGGTCCTTGCCATGTTGCGACCCGCCCGGCCGACGACCCATGAGGTCCTCACGACGGTCCAGGCCGGGTCGACCTCCTGCTCGCCTGCCAGCTTGGAGCGGCCGTAGACCGAGAGCGGGTTCGGCGGGTCCCACTCCACGTACGGCCGCGGCGAGGTCCCGTCGAACACGTAGTCGGTTGAGAGATAGACGACGTGGGCCCCGACGATCCGGGCGGCCTCGGCGACGTGGCGCACGCCGAGCGCGTTCACGCGAAAGGCCCGGTCCGGATCGGCCTCGCAGCCGTCGACGTCGGTCCAGGCGGCCGGGTGCAGCACGAGGTCGGGTTCGATGGCGCAGATCGCCGCCAGCACCTCGTCCCTGGCCGCCACGTCGAGCCGTTCCCGCCCCGCCGCCGCGACCTCGAGCACCCCGCGCGACCGGCGGGAGGCCCGCTGCTCGAGCGTGCGGACCAGCTCGGTGCCGAGCTGCCCGCCCGCCCCGGTCACGAGGACGCGCATGGGCCGGTCAGGGCCTCAGGAGGCCGAGGCGGGCTCGCGGGACCACGAGGTCTCGACCACCGGTGAGCGACCGATCAGCGGCTCCCACCAGTCCCGCCGCTCGCGGTACCACTCGACGGTCGCCGCCAAGCCCTCCTCGAAGGGGATCCTCGGCTCCCAACCGAGCTCGCTGCGGATCTTGCCGGAGTCGAGCAGGTACCGGCGGTCGTGGCCCGGCCGGTCCGGCACGATCTGCTTCAGGCTCGCCGGCCGGCCGGTGGCGGCAAGGATGGCATCGGCGACCTCGGCAATGGAGGCCTCGCGACCGGACCCGACGTGATAGGTCTCCCCGAGGCGGCCCCGCTCGAGCACGGCCTCGATCGCGCTGCAGTGGTCCTTCACGTGCAGCCACTCGCGCCGGTTCTCCGTCGAGGCGTAGAGCGGGAGCGGCTCCCCCTCGAGGGCGCGCGTGACGAAGAGGGGGATGACTTTCTCCGGGAACTGGTAGGGGCCGTAGTTGTTGCAGCAGTTGGTGATCGTGAAGGGGAGGCCGAAGGTCTCTCCGTAGGCGCGCACGACGTGGTCCGAGCCGGCCTTCGACGCGTTGTAGGGCGTCCGGGGCCGGTATGGCGAGCCCTCGTGGAACGAGTCGGGGCTGTCGAGGGCGAGGTCCCCGTAGACCTCGCAGGTCGAGATGTGATGGAAGCGGGCGATGCCCGCTCTGCGGGCCGCCTCGCAGAGGGACTGGGTCCCGAGCACGTTCGTCTTGAAGAACCGGGCAGGATCCAACACGGCGAGCGAGTTGTGGCTCTCGGCGGCGAAGTTCACGATCGTGTCGAGACCATGCTCGGCGAGCACCGTCTCGACGAGTCGCTCGTCGCCGATGTCGCCGTGGACGAAGGTGACGGCGCCGGACTCCTCGAGGTCGCTCAAGCTGGCCCGGTTCCCCGCATAGGTCAAGGCGTCGAGCACGACGAGCCCGTCCTCCGGGTGCCGCTCGTGCCAGTGACGAGCGAAGTTGGACCCGATGAAGCCGGCTCCGCCGGTGACAAGCAGGCGCACGGCGCGAAGGCTAACCGCCCTCGGCGCCAGGCTTCGAGCGGAGGTGGACGACGTCGCCGCTCTCGACGGTCCTGATGCAGGCGCCGACGTCGACGAGGAGGCGTCCGAGGTCGTCGACGTCGAGGGCCGTGCCCACGACTCGCTCGCCCGGCAGCTCCACGCTCACCTGCTCCCCGATCGTCCCGCAGGCGGTGCGGTAGCGGCTGGCGAGCGACCGCACCGCCGCCTCGTCGGGCGCGGGGGCCCGCGGGCGCAGAGCCGCCCACTCGGCGCCGAGCTGTTCGAGCAGACGCTGCGCGATGGCGTCACGCGGGACCGGACCGCCGGCCAGCCGGTCGAGCGAGACCGCGCGAGCGGCGACCTCTGCCGCCTCGGGCTCGCCATCTGGCGGGAAGCGGTCCGGCCAGTTGCAGTTGAGGCCGATGCCGATCACGAGCCCGCCTGCGGGCACCGCCTCCGCGAGGACGCCCGCCACCTTCCTGCCGTCCGGCGCGAGCAGGTCGTTCGGCCACTTGCCCGAGAGCCTCACCCCGGTGACCTCGGCGACGGCGTCGCGGGCCGAGCACATGAGCGCCCACCCCGCGAGGTGCCACCGCTCCGGGGGCCAGGCCGGCCGTAGCAGGACCGAGCAGAGGATCGAGCCGCCCGGGTGGTCGAGCCAGCGACGGCCGAGCCGGCCCCGCCCGGCCGTCTGGCGCTCGGCGAGCAGGACGGTGCCCTCGGGTGCCCCGGCGGCGGCCCGCCGGGCGAGCTCGCTGTTGGTCGAGTCGATCTCGTCCAGGCGCTCGGGCGCAACAAAGGGCCGCCACTGGTAAGCACCGCCCGGCGCGCGGGTAGCCTGCGTCGTCGAGCCCTCAACCGCCGCTCGCCGCCCGGGTCCGATGGTCCCCTCGGCCGGGTCGTCGTGCACGGAGAGGAAGATAGGCCGAGGAAGGGGAACCGTGTTCGACAAGGTGCTCATCGCCAACCGGGGTGAGATCGCCGTCCGCGTCATCCGCACCTGCCGGGAGCTCGGGATCGAGACCGTCGCCGTCTACTCCGAGCTCGATCGCGACGCCATGCACGTCCGGCTCGCTGACGAGGCGTACGCGCTCGGTGGGCAAACGGCGGCCGAGAGCTACCTCAACACCGAGCGCATCCTCGAGGCGCTCGCGCGCAGCGGGGCGCAGGCGGTCCACCCGGGCTACGGCTTCTTCTCCGAGAACGCCGCGTTCGCCCGGGCGATCGCAGGGGCCGGCGCCACCTTCGTCGGACCACCGCCCTCGGCGATCGAGGTCATGGGCGACAAGATCAGCTCCCGGCTCGCCGCCGAGAAGGCCGGCGTCGCAGGCGTGCCGGGCCGCAGCGAGCCGCTCACCGACCCCTCGGAGGTGATCGCGTTCGGTGAGGAGCACGGTTGGCCGGTCGCGATCAAGGCCGCCTTCGGCGGCGGCGGCCGCGGCATGAAGGTCGTCGGCTCGGCGGCCGAGGCGGCAGAGGCGATGGAGTCGGCCCAGCGCGAGGCACAGGCCTACTTCGGGCGGCCGGAGGTCTACCCCGAGCGCTACCTCACCTGGCCGCGCCACATCGAGATGCAGGTGTTCGCGGACCGGCACGGCAACGCGCTCTGGCTCGGCGAGAGGGACTGCTCCTACCAGCGCCGCCATCAAAAGCTCGTCGAGGAGTCGCCGGCTCCCGACTTCCCCGACGAGATCCGCCGGGCGATGGGAGAGGCGTCGGTCCGGATCTGCCACGCCTGCGAGTACGAGGGCGCCGGGACGGTCGAGTTCCTCTACGAGGACGGCCGCTTCTACTTCCTCGAGATGAACACCCGCCTCCAGGTGGAGCACCCGGTGACCGAGCTCGTGCTCGGCATGGACCTCGTCGAGCTCCAGCTGCGCGTCGCTGCGGGCGAGCCGATCGGGCTCACCCAGGACGAGGTCATCGCCCGCCGCCGGGGGCACGCGATCGAGTGCCGCGTGAACGCGGAGGATCCGGCCGGAGGACGGTTCCTCCCGAGCCCCGGCCGTATCGCCCGGTTCCGCTCCCCTGACGGCTTCGGGACCCGCACCGACGCCGGCTACGAGTCCGGCGACACCGTGAGCCAGTTCTACGACAACCTCGTCGCGAAGATCGTGGTCTGGGGAGAGGACCGCGAGGCCGCCCGGCGGCGGATGCTGCGAGCGCTCGACGAGACCGTCGTCGAGGGGATCGCGACCACGATCCCGGCTCACCGAGCCATCCTCTCCCACGAGGACTTCATCTCCGCCGCCCACTCCACGCGCTGGGTCGAGGAGCGCCTCGACCTCTCGCAGGTGAGCGCCCACGACGCGCTCGCCCCTTCCGCCGAGCCCGAAGGCGAGCGGCGGGTGCTGCGCGAGGTCGACGCCGAGGTGGACGGCCGTCGCTACCGGGTCAAGCTGTGGGTGCCGGAAGGGGCGCCGGCGCCGGCCGCTGCGAGCCCCGGCGGTGGCGGGAACCGGAGCGGGCGACCGCGCCATGCCTCCGGAGGGCCTGCCATCGGCGGCGACGGCAGGGTGACGGTGCCGATGCAAGGGACGATCGTGAAGGTGCTCGTCGCCGAAGGCGACGAGGTGGAGGCGGGCCAGACCCTCGCGGTGCTCGAGGCAATGAAGATGGAGAACCCGATCAACGCGGACCGCGCCGGCACCGTGAAGGAGTTGAAGGTGAAGCCCGGAGACGCCCTCGGCGCGGGCGACGTCGTCGCGGTGCTCGCATGAGCGGCTCAGGTGGAGACGGGTCGCTCGCGAGGCTGAAGGAGCGTGCCCGCGCCGCGGTTGCCCGTGACGCCGACGAGCTGGTCGCCCTCTCGCACCGGATCCACGGCGCGCCGGAGCTCGGCTTCGAGGAGGTGCGGGCCTCGGGCTGGTGCGCCGAGCTGCTCGCCGGCGGTGGGCTCGCCGTCGAGACCGGCATCTGCCACCTGCCGACGGCGCTCTCGGCCACGGCCGGTTCGGGGCCGCTCACGGTCGCCATCTGCGCGGAGTACGACGCCCTGCCCGGCATCGGCCACGCCTGCGGCCACAACGTCATCGCCTCGGCGGCCGTCGGCGCCGGCCGAGTGCTGGCGGAGCTCGCCGACGACCTCGGGATCACGGTGCGGGTGCTCGGCACTCCGGCCGAGGAGGGCGGCGGCGGGAAGATCTTCATGCTCGAGCGGGGCGGCTTCGACGGCGTGAACGCCGCCATGATGGTGCACCCGGCTCCGGGGGAGCTCGACCGGATGCCGTGCCTCGCCGTCGAGCACTTCGACGTCGTCTACCGGGGCAAGGAGGCGCACGCCTCGGCCTTCCCCGAGCGCGGCATCAACGCAGCAGACGCCATGACCGTCGCCCAGGTCGCGATCGGCCTCCTTCGCCAGCAGGCAGAGGAGCACGACCAGGTGCACGGCATCGTCACTCTCGGCGGCATGGCGCCGAACATCATCCCTGCCCTCGTCACCTCCAAGTACTACGTCCGGGCACGCTCGCTCGAGCAGCTGCAGCGGTGGTCGCCCCGGGTGCGCAGGTGCTTCGAGGCCGGCGCCGTGGCAACCGGCGCCTCCCTCGAGATCGTCCCGCAGGGCCCCACCTACTCCGAGTTCGACACCGACGAGCCGATGGCAGCGCTCTACAAGGCGAACGCCGAGGCGCTTGGCCGGACCTTCCCGCCGCCAAGCGGCCGCCCGATGAGCGGCTCGACCGACATGGCCAACGTGTCGCTCGCCATCCCTTCCATCCACCCGATGCTCGGCCTCGACTGCCTCCCTGCGGTCAACCACCAGCCCGAGTTCACGGCAGCAGCGGCCTCGCCGGCAGCCGACAAGGCGGTGGTGGACGGCGCCCTCGCCATGGCCTGGACGGTCATCGACCTCGCACTCGACGACGCGGCACGGACCCGGTTGGCCGACAAGGCCTACTCCGCGCCGGAAGCCCGCTGAGTCAACCGGCACCTCCGGCGGACCTGATGTTCCCTCGGGGAACTCTGCCGGCGGCTCGGCGTCAAGAAGTCCGCTGGCCGGGTGGTTACGTGTTACGACAACGGCGCGGCTGGGTCGCTCTTCTCCTCGCTCAAGCGAGAGCTCGTCCACCCCTACCGCTTCGTGACAAAAGCAGATGCCATCGTCGCCTCACCGCCTGGATCAACCGCTAAAACGCCGTCAGGCTGCACTCGGCCATCCGCTACATGCCGCCGATCGAGTGGGAGCTCAAGTACCGTCACCAAGAGGCAGAAGGCGCATAGCAACGTGTCCGGCTGGCGGGGGAGGCTCAACCTCTTCAAAGATCCGGTGAAGGATGATTCGGGTCAAGGGGATGAACCGCCGCCTTTCGCCCGCGCCGACACTTCCGCCCCTCCCGGCGGCCGGTCGTGCTCCGAGAAGGCGGAGCGGGCACACGGCTCCTTCATCCGCCTTTATCTACGTACGATGCTCCGAGCGTGTCCGGCTGGCATCCGTTGGCGGCCGTCCACGCCCCGATTACATCGAGATGAAGCCGCCGGGGCTCACCGAGACCCTGGTCGGGGTTCTGACCCCGTCCGGCTCACGGATACGTGCTCCACAGGCCGACCGCGCCCACGGCGCAGGTGGCGATCCACAGCAAGCGCTGCAGTCCGATGCGGAACCCTCCGGCAAGGAGACCGAGCAGCCCTAGGGCGGCCGCAGCCCAGGTTGCCACCTTCCCGTATCCGCTCCTGTCTTGATTGGCCATCTTGATCACCTCCTCCGTCGTGTCGATGCACTGCCGCCTCCTTGCAACTGAGCGGTGCACGGCGATTGTAGGAAACCGGTGGATTGATCAGCCCACCCCTCAACCGGGGGATGTAGCTTGATGCGATGGCCCGCTCTGCTAGCCCTGCTCGTGCCACGAAGGCCCTGGTAGCGGAGCTGCGCTCCCAGGGAGTGAACTGCTCGGCGCGCCGCTTGGAGGACTGGCGCCGGGTGGGGCTCATCCCGCGGGGTCATCGGCGCTCGCTTGGACGTGGCCGGGGTACCGAGGTCGTCTATCCCGACGACATGGCGGAGCGTTGTCGGCGGGTGGCGGAGCGGATGCGACGGGGCCAGCCCTGGCAGGTGGTCGCTCTGTCGCTGTTCGCAGCCGGTGCCGACCTACCCGAGGAGACCGTACGGGCTGCATACCGCTGGGCGTTGACGATCGAGGCGTCGGGAGACGAAGACGAGCTGGACGCGGCCGAACACGGCGTTCGCCAGTTGCTCTCGACGGCGGCCGGGCGGCGACTCCGAGCGCTGGTCACCTCCCATGTGAAGCGATCCGGGGTGGCCGGAGGCGAGGCGCCTCGCGCCATTGCCGACGGCGTGCTCACGAACCTGCTGCTCGTCGCACTCGGCGGCGAGGTCGCCGACGACACGGCGATGATCGAGCTGCTGGCCGGCATTGGGCTACCGATCGCCGAGCTGCCGCCCGACGAGCAGGTCGCTGCGGCCCGGTTGATGGATGCCGTACTGGGCGCGTTCTCGATGGAAGAGCTCGTCGAGGTCGCCGAGGGTACCCCGCTCGAGGAGCTGCGGAGCGCGGTTCCCGTGGTTGTCCAGCTGTTGGAGGTCGTGCCGGGCGAGCTTCGGGCGCTGATCCCTCGGTCGGCGGCGGAGCTGCTCCCGGTGCTGCTCGCTCCCGTCGTCGCCCAGTTGGGGCGCGTCGCCGCCAAGCTGCTGGCCGACGTCCAGCCCCCTGGCCAGCAAGCAGCATGTCCACTGTCGCAGGCACCTGCGACGCTGAAGCCGATGCCGCTCCCCCGCTCTCCCGGGCAGCCCGAACCCGAGGTGAGGAGCGCGTGAGCGCGCAGCTCGAGGATCTGGTCCCTGGCACCGTGATCGGAGGGGTCGTGCCCACCAAGGACGTCACCTCCGTCGCGCTGTCCTGGCACGGCTCCTCGGCGGTCACCCTCACCTATCGCGACCCCGACGGTCGGGTCGGCGAACGTCTCCTCTACCGCTCCGACGAGGCCATGCTTTCAGTGCGCGGCGAGGGCTCGCGCTGGGGGTTCGACGCCGATGGTGAGCTGTTCACCCTGGTCTCCGAGGCCCGGCGGATCCGCCTGGCCCACCTCTTCGACCCGCTGCTCGCCGTCCACCTGTCCCTGGTGGAGCCGCTCCC
>DATGKK010000029.1:0-3981 GCA_035294725.1 Acidimicrobiales bacterium
GGAGGAGACCTCGACCCAGGTGAAGGTCATCTTCGAGCACGCGCTCATCGCAGAAGGACTTGTTGATCTGATCACCCCCGAGCGCCTCGAACTGGCGGCCGACGACCCACGGCGTCCGATCCTGCTCGCCGTGTCCGACAACGGGCCAGAGATGACCTCTGGCGCCACCAAGGCGTTCATGGCGGCCATGGCCGTCGCACAGCACCACGGACGGCCCCACACCCCGACTGATCAGGCGTGGATCGAGACCCTGTTCGGGCATGTGAAGGGGGAGTGGCCGCACCTCGAGCGCATCACTGACCCGGCGCTCTTGGAGCACGAGCTCGGTCGGGTGCGCGGTGAGTACAACTCCCTTCGCCTCCACGCCGGCATCGGCTACGTCACTCCGGACGACGAGCACGAAGGACGCGGGGACGCCATCCGCGAGGCCCGCCGGCGGGGTCTCGAGCGAGCGCGCGAGGAGCGACTCGCCTACCATCGTCGGGACACCACCAACACCGGGGAGTCGGGCCAGTGACTTGGGTCATTTTCAGCCGGACTTCCGCGGAAGAGTCAGACACACCTCAAGGGGGCCGGTCGTCGGGGCTCCGCGGCCGCCAGAGGGTGACTACCCTTCCGTTGATCACGACGGCGTCACCTCCGAGTTGGCGCGTGTCCTCCTCGGGGCGGGCCAAGTGCCGACGCTCGGCGATGGCTCGACCGTAGACGGCGAGGGTGCCAGGCGAGTAGACCCGCCACCACGATGCTCGGCCGATACCCAGCCTCTGGTAGAGCCGACGGGATGGGTCTGAAAGTACGAGGCGGCTCCACCCGAGGTGGCGGGCAATTGCCCCGAGCCGGTCGACCGGGCTGAAGCCGACGGCGACTAGGCCCACGTCGTGGTCGCAACGAGCTTCTTGCACCTGGACCAGGTGCTGCTGGCACGGCAGTCAATAGCGACGGCGCAGGAGGACGACCACTTGCACTCCGACTAGCGCTCTGAGCGTGAGGTCGAGGCCCTCGAACTGCGAAAGCGTGAGATCTCCGACGTCGACAGCTACTTGCTCAGCCCTTGGCACGGCGTCTCCTTGTGTGGTGGTGGAGTAACGGCCCTGCACGTGCTTCGGGTGGTGACTGCGGTGCCCTTACGTCGAGCCCGGACAGGGACCCGAGGCGCACGGTCCCGTCATGGCCCTTCCACAGCGCCGGTCTCGGCGAAGATCACGTCCGAGCCCACGCGATCTCCCACCTGTTCTCCTCAGGGTCGGCGACGTAGCTGGAAATGGCCACCCCACTCCCGGTCCTGGGGCGGCGCGACCGAGCACCCGCTTGCTCGAGCACACCCGGTCGACCTCCTCCCGCGTCTCGAGGTTAAGTGCAAGGGTGATCCCGTTCCAGGTGCGAGGCGCGGGCGGCGCAAGATCGGCGGAGAACTCCGCATGCAGAAGGTGGTGAGGGCACGCGGCAAGGTAGGTCCCGCCGAGCAGGAAGGCAGCGCACTCAACTCGTTGGGATCCAGCCTGTGGCACCCATCCCATCGGCTCGTAGCAGGTCCGCAGCTTCGGTAGAGAGCGTCACGAACGACAGCCGTGGACCGATCCATTCGTCGTAGTCTCGTGCAGAGACCGGGCGCTACCACTCTCCGATGGCCGTCCGGAGGCGTGAGCGCTGACCCGTGGCATCGCCACGCCGCGGTCGCGAGCACGGCGATGCCACGGATCCTTGGTTCACGGCACGACATCCGGCTACGGCGCCGCCGAGCCACCCGGCAGAGTCTCCCTCGACGCCGACAGCGTGGTTCAGCGGCAGCTCACCCAGACGTGGGAGATGTGCGAGTTCGGCGGCAGCTTCGGCAACGTGAACGCTCCGATGTAGGTGAAGTGGCTCGTGGCCTTGCGGAGCGTGAAGGTCTGGTAGGGCGAGAGCGTGTAGTAGTACGGGCTCGGGATCGACACGCTCGGCTTCGCGTGCACGTGGCACGTGGCGTCCTTCTGCTCGACGGTCGTGTTGTTGCGCGCCTTGTAGGCGACGAGCAGCGTGCCCCCGGTCTGGCGCCATGCCATCACCCACGCCGAGACCGGCGACTTCGTCGTGGCTCCCGCTCCCGAGACAGCCGGGACGACAGCGGCCGTTGTAACTGCTACGGCAACCGCCCCAGCGGCAACGGCGGCGCGGACCTTTGTGAGTCTGAACATTGGTTGCCCCCTTTTCTCACGGGTGGTAGCCCACCCGGACGCTTACGGAACTATACCAGTCGCCGAGACGGCCGGCTCGAGTGACGGAGGGTGCACCCGAGCGCGCCCGAGCGAGGGAACGACCTCGCGAGTCGGCAGCGTCATCAGGCCCTCGAGGGCCACCATCCGCCGGATGAGGGTGAACGGGAACCATACGACGAGCCACCCGAGCTTGCGCCCGTAGCCGAAGCGCACGGCGAGGACGGCGATCACCGCCAGTGTCGGCAGCGCGGCGACGAGGTAGAAGACGAACACCCGGGGAGCCACGGCTCGCGTTGCGGGATCGAGCAGCGAGAGCTCGAGGCCCGTGAGGAACACGAAGGGCCGCAGCACGGCGGTGATCCGCACCGTGGCTGCACGGATGTAGAAGAACCACGTGCGCGGCGAGCCGCCACCCGCCACCACCGGGGAGTGCCTCGCGAGGATGTGCACACCGGCTCGGTTCCAGCGAACCCGCTGCTCGCGGAACTCCCTCAGGTTCCCCGGTACGTCCTCGTAGGTCCGGATCCGGGTGTCGACCACGACGTGGTAGCCGAGGCGGCCGAGCTGCATCGTGAGGTCAGAGTCCTCGCCGTTCATGCCGGAGACGAAGCCGCCCACCCGGCGGGCCGGCTCGGCGCGAAAGGCGGTGAAGGTCCCCGGGATGCAGTTGACGGCATCGACCCGCTGCAGGGCGACCCGGGCGAAGGCAAAGCCCAGCAGGCACTCGAAGAGCCGGCCCTTCGCATACAGCGTCGTCTCTCTCGGGTCGGGCAGCGCAAGGGCGCCGACCATGCCGACGCTCGGGTTCACAAACCAGCCTGGCAGGAAGCAGAGCGCCTTCGTGGCCACCACCACGTCGGCGTCGACGCGGATCACGATCTCCGTCTTGGCCAGGGCGAGCCCCTTGTTGAGCGCCGCCGCCTTGCCGCCGTGGTGGGCGAGCACGAGGCGGCCCTCGGCATAGCGGAAGCGGGCCATCGCGGCCGAGGCGACCTCGACCGTCCGATCATGGGAGCCGTCGTCGACGAGGATGACCGTGACGTGGCCCCCGTACTCACCAGCCGCCACGTCGAGGGCCTCGAGCGTCCTCGTGATCGTCCCCTCCTCGTTGAACGCAGGCGTCACCGTCGTGAGCGGGGGGCGGCTACCTCCGGTGGGGTGGCGGCGGCGCAAAGGGGACGTCGCAAAGAGGAGGAAGCCGAACATCACGTCGAACAACAGCGGGAAGCCGGTGAAGGCCACGAGAAACGCCGTCGGATGGTAGAGCCCGAACAGCGTGTCCACGAGGTCGATCAGGCTGACCACGGTCACCATGGCCAGCACGACGCCGATCCCAAGGAGCCAGGTCTCGGAGCGGTGATGGACGCGCCGGTCGGGCACCGCCGTCGGTCGGGGCAGCATGAACGTCGTCGTGAGCAGCCGCAGCACCACGAGCACGGCGATGGCGAGAATGAGGAGTGAGCCGACGATCGCGAAGGCCTGGTTGGTGAGGCGCATCGCCGCACCCGCGAGGCACCCGACGACATCGACGAGAACAACGAGGACGGCGAAGAGCAGCGCGTGGAGCCCCACGACGACACGTCGGGCAAGTGGAGCCCGGATCACCCCCGCGAACACAACGATGTTGACGGCGACGATGAGCCTGAGGTCGACGCTGAGGTGAGACGCGTAGGCGCCGATCAGAGGGTTGTTCGGCCAGACGAGCGAGGCGATCGAAGCGACTGCGGACTGGTAGGCCGCGTCGAGCCGGAGGGCGGCGAGGATGCCGATCAGCGCTGAGGCTGCG
>DATGKK010000030.1:0-11737 GCA_035294725.1 Acidimicrobiales bacterium
CCCGGGCACGTCACGCTCCCGCCCGGTCTGCGGGTCGGCGTTCTCGGGGAGCACGACGAGGGCGCCGAGGAAGGCGATGGCGCCGAAGAACAGGTTGAACCAGAACACCGCTCGCCAGCTCCACACGCCGACGAGGGTGCCGCCGATCACGGGCCCGGCGGCGAGCGCGAGGCCCGAGACGGCCGCCCACACGCCGAGGGCCTGAGCCCGCTCGCGCCGGTCGGTGTACAGGTGGCGGATCATCGAGAGCGTCCCCGGCTCGGATGCTGCGGCCCCGAGGCCCATGATGCCCCGCGCCGCCCAGAGCAGCTGGATGTCCGGGGCCAGGGCGCCGAGCACCGAGCCGGCGCAGAAGACCGCGACGCCGGCGAGCATGACCTTCTTCCGCCCGAGGAGGTCGCTCACCGTCCCCATCGGCAGCATGAGGCTCGCGAACACGAGCGCGTAGGCGCTCACGACCCACTGCAGCCCGGTCACGCCCGTCTTCAGAGTGCCCTGGATGCTCGAGAGCGTGACGCTCACGATCGTGTTGTCGAGGAAGGTGAGGAACAGCACGAGCGAGAGCGTGGCGAGGCTCAGCCTCGGCCGTGCAAGCGCGGGAGACTCTCCGATGCTCACAGCGACGACGCTATCGACGAGATGTTGCCGCCTCGATCGTCACCGCCTCCGATCGCGCGTGGTCGATCGCTGCGCAGGGCACGGCGGCGCAGGCCGGTGAGCGGGTGCGCGAACCCGGTCGCGGATGGCACACGGGCGCGAAACAGGGCCCGCCGGGGCGGGCCCTGTTCTCGATGCTGCGAGGCGGGCGGGGGTCGCTTCGCAGCACTGCGCGGGAATCGCCTCCTCGTCATTTGGGGGGCTGGCAGTTCGTGACGCGACAGCGGCACGGACGAGGGGCGTCCTCCCACGCGCTCGGGCCGGCCAGGCGGTCACGCTCGATTGACCTGAGGAGGAAGTGGTCGCCTGATCGGCCTCGACTCTGTTGTCAATGGCGGAGCTCGATCCGCTCCTATGGAGGGTACCCCCTTGCGCGGTCGCGGAAACGCGCGCCCCCCGCGGGGCCGGCGCGGCGCGCGAGCGCACGGCGGACGTCGTGCCCGGCCGTGCTCCGGCGCATCGCTGTCCGAGACCGGCGCGCGCCGGAGGGCCGCTCGCAGCCCTCGCCGGGCACGGGGGGTGGGGGAGCACGCGCGCAGGGTTGTGAGGAGGGCACTTTCCCTTGCCAGCAGCGAACTTTTCCTCCTGTCCACAGGGTGCTCGTCAGTAGGATGCGGCCAGTGTCCTGGCGGACGAGCCAGGTGTCCCGGTGAGGGGGCTGTGGACGATGCGGGGGACCCGGTGAGCTATGGCGAGGTGCCTCGCGCGGCGCTGCTGCTGATCGAGGACGATCGCGAGGACGCGGTCCTCGTCGAGGCATTGCTCGAGGAGGCAGCCGAGCACGGCGAGCGGACGGGCACGGGCGCGCTCGTCTGGGCACCGACGCTCGAGGCGGCGAACCGCTTTCTCGAGGCAGGGCCCGCCTGCGTGCTGCTCGACCTCGGCCTGCCTGGCACGAGCGGCACCGGCGCCGTCGAGCGGGTGGTGGCGGCGGCTCCGGAGGCAGCCGTCGTCGTGCTCACCGAGCGCGATGACGAGCGGCTCGGGCTCGAGGCGCTCGCTCGGGGCGCCCAGGATTACCTCGTGAAGGGCGCCGTCGACGGCTCCCTCATCGCCCGATCGGTCCGTTACGCCATGGAGCGCAAGCGGACCGCGAGCGCCGCGCAGCGAGAGCAGGCGACCGAGCTGCGCGCGAAGGAGAGCATCCGCCTCGAGCGCGGCCTGCTCCCGAGGCCGCTGCTTCGCAGCGACACCATCCAGTGCATGACGCTGTACCGACCGGGCGGCGAGCAGGCACTGCTCGGCGGCGACTTCTTCGACGTCGTCGAGCTCGACGACGGCACCGTGCGGGCGATGATCGGCGACGTCGCCGGGCACGGACCCGACGAGGCGGCGCTCGGCGTCCGGCTGCGTGTCGCCTGGCGCGCCCTCGTGCTGGCGGGCATCCCCCTCGAGCACACGTTCGACATCCTGCACGACCTCTTCGCGAGCGAGCGACCGAGCGAGGAGCTCTTCGTCACGCTCTGCGACGTCCGCGTCTCTGCCGCCCGCGACCACTTGCGACTGCAGCTCGCCGGCCACCCCGCCCCGATCGTCGTGGATGCCGGTCGCGCCGTGGGGTACGCCAGCCGCGCCGGCCCGCCGCTCGGCGTGGTAGAGCACCCCACCTGGCCGGCGAACGACATCGCCTTGAGCGGGCGATGGGCGACCGTGCTCTATACCGACGGGCTGGTGGAGAACGTCGAGGCCCGCTCGCCCCGGGGGGTCGACGGCCGGCTCGGAGCGGACGGCTTCGCCGACCTCGTGCGAGCGGCGGTCTCCGAGGGGCGCTCGATCGAGGGGATCGTGCAGGAGACCCTCGCCACGCTGCAGACGACGAGACCGGGCATCCTGTTCGACGACGTGGCCATCGTCGCGCTGTCCTCGAGAGCTGCCACCTGGTGAGCGGGGAGAGCCGGCCCCTGCCGGCGCGCCGGCTCGAGGGTGGCCTGCCGCTCGGGCGGCGGGTGGCACTCCTCGTCGTCGCAGCCGGGGCGGTTCTCCTCGCGAGCGTCGTCGCGAGCACGCTCGCCGTGATCCATCTCGACGGCGCCGTGCGCCAGGAGGCGGACCGGATCGAGCCCGCAGCGACGGCCGCGGCCTCCCTCCACGTCGCGCTCGACGAGCAGGAGACGGGGGTGCAGGCGTACCTCGTCTCGGGCGACCTCAGCCTCCTTGCGCCGTACCGCCTCGGCGTCAAGGCGGAGTCGAGCGCGCTCGCCCAACTGCGGGCCGACCTTTCGGGCGACGACTCCCTCCTCGGGGAGGTGAGCAACGCCGTCGCCGCCGCGACCACGTGGCGGCTCGGCTACGTCGAGCCGGCGCTTGCCGCGGCCCGCCCGGGCAAGGCGACTTCGCGGGCAAGTCTGCGGCAGGGCGCTCGCCTGTTCGGCCGCTTCCGTGCTGCGATGGCCTCGCTCGAGACCGCCCTTAGCGGTGCTCACCGTGCCGCGTCGGCCCGCCTTCGGGATGCGGACCACGAGCTGATCGCGGTGCTCGCAGCCTGCCTGCTCGCTCTCCTCGCCATCTTCGAGGCGACCTGGGTGCTGATCCGCCGGTGGATCACCCTCCCCACCATGCGCCTCGCTGCCGACGTGCAACGGGTGGCGGCGGGTGCCTTTGAGGAGCCGATCTCGGCACGCGGCCCGCCCGAGCTGCGCTCGCTCGCTGCGGACGTGGACACGATGCGCAGCCGCATTGTCTCGCACCTGGCTGAGGCGGAAACGGCTCGCAAGGCGCTCGAGCGCTCGAACGAGCACCTCGAGCAGTTCGCCCATGTCGCCTCGCACGACCTCCAGGAGCCCCTGCGGAAGATGCGGAGCTTCGCGGAGCTCGTGTTCCGCCGCTACGGCGACCGGCTCGACGATCGGGGCCGCGAGCTCCTCGGCTTCATCGCAGAGGGCGCACGGCGCATGCAACGCCTCATCCGGGACGTGCTCGAGCTCTCGCGCGTCGGGAGCGAGTCGCACCCGTTCGAGACCGTCGACCTGAACGACGCCGTCGAGGCCGCCTTCACGAACCTGCACGGCGCCATTGCCGAGACGGGGGCCGAGGTGCTCGTGCGGCGGCTGCCCCGGGTGCGAGGCGATGAGGCACTGCTGACGGCGCTGTTCCAGAACCTCCTCAGAAACTCGCTCAAGTTCCGCTCGCAGGCGCCGTTGCAGGTCGTCGTGGCGGCCGAGCGAACCCGGGAGGGCTGGCTCGTGAACGTCGACGACAACGGGATCGGGATCGGCGACGAGGACGCCGAGCGTATTTTCGCCATGTTCCAGCGGCTGCACCCACGGGGGGAGTACCCGGGCTCGGGGATCGGCCTCGCGCTCTGCCAGCGGATCGTCGAGTACCACGGCGGCCGGATCTGGCTCGACACGACTCACCGCCCGGGAACGCGCATCTCCTTCACCCTGCCCGCCGGAGAGGCGCACGAGGACGACGGCGCCGAGGGAGCCGGGGGAGCGCTCACCGTCGGGCAGCCTCCACCGCCTGGCGCCGGAGGAGCCGGCGAGAAGGCCCGAGGCGGCGGCCTAGACGACGAGCCGCTCGGGGCAGCTCCTGAGGAGCCGGGCGGCGGGTCCGCGCAGGGCAACAACCCCGTCGAGGACACCGGCGGCCCACGCCTCGCAGCCCCGCTGCCGGGTCGCTGAGGGGAGAGCAAGGACGAGCCGCAGGCGACGTTTCCCGGCGGCAGGGCTCGGGTACCCGCAGGCTGACCGGTCACTTTACGCAGGCCGGATCGAGCCGAAGATGCAGCAGAGAGCAGCGCAGGGACACACGACGAGACCGGGCGGCACCGAGCGGGGCGGGCGGGCGCCCCGTCGAGGAACGACTCTCGTGCAAGCGCCCGAGCGGGTTGCCGAGCGTGAGCTCACCGCCGGCAGCGTGCTCACCGCCGGCACCCGCAGGTGGCTGGCGGAGACCGCGGCGTGCTTCGGCCTCGGCGAGGCGGCGAGTGACGACCTTGCGCTCGTGGCCGGCGAGTTGCTGGCGAACGCCTTTCTCCACGCGAGCGGGCCGTACCGGGTCTCGCTCGAGCTCCGCAGCGGCTCGGTCCGGGTGAGCGTGCGCGACGGCTCGCGGGCGCTGCCGGTCCCAAAGGAGCTCGACCCGTGCTCTGCGACGGGCCGCGGCCTGCGGGTCGTGCGAGCCGTGGCAGCGAGCTGGGGGACCGAGCTCACGGCGGAGGGCAAGACGGTCTGGGCAGACCTCCCGGCCACTGGTCGGAGCGAGGGTGCGAGGGCGCCGTGGTGCGCGCCCGGCGCCGGGGGCGGCCGTGGCGGGGCAGCGAAGCCGGCCATGAGCGGCGGGACCGAGCACTGCGCGGCCGCACCGGCACCCCCCCGAGACGCCGCTGTCGCCAGACCCCCCGAACGTCCGCAGCGCGCGAGCCGGGACCATCTCGTCTGGTACCTCGGCGTCCCGGCCGGCGAGTTCCTCGCGATGCGTGCGGGCGTCGAGGCGATGCTGCGGGAGGCGACCCTCATCTCACTTCGAGCCACCCAGCCTGGGCTGCCGGAGCCTCTGTCGGAGCTGGCGCAGCGTGCCACGACAGGGTTGCCGGCAGCCCGGATGGCGGCGTGCGCGCCGCTCAACGAGGTCGCTGTCGACGAGGAGACGGGAACGGGCGACTTCACGGTGGCCGTCCCGAAGGAGGCCGCCGATCAGCTCCAGGGCTTTGACGAGGTCGTCCGCGGCTTCAATGAGTGGTGCGAGTCGGGCTATCTGCTCGTTGCACCGCTCACACCCGCCCTCTTGGAGCTGCACAGCTGGGCGACAAAGGAGGCACTGCGCCAGCTGAGGCTTGGAGCCGAGCCTCGACCGTTCCTCCCCGCAACGGGCCGAGCCGGCCGCTGAGCTCCCCCTCCAGCGCGTGCTGGCGCCTCAGCCGTCCGCCTCTTGATAGGCCTCGTGCAGCCGGGCGAGGCAGCGCGACAGCAGGCGCGAGACGTGCATCTGGCTGATCCCGAGCTGCTGCGCGATCTCCGACTGGGTGAGGTCGTCCTCGAAGCGGAGCTTGAGGATGAGGCGCTCCCGTTGCGGCAGGCGGGCGAGGTACGGCTCGAGGAGGAGGCGGCGCTCCGACCTCTCGAACGCTGCATCCTCGGCCCCGAGGTGGCTGCCGAGGGTGTCGTCGTCCTCGCCCGGTGCGTCGAGGGAGGAGGCGCGGTACGCCTGCCCGGCCTCGAGCGCCTCGAGCACGTCCTCCTCGGAGGCGTCGGTCGCCCGAGCGAGCTCTGGGATGGTGGGGGAGCGCCCGAGGCTTTGGGAGAGGTCGCTGATCGCCTGGCCGAGGTGGAGGTAGAGCTCCTGGATACGCCGCGGGGCGCGCACCGACCATCCCCGGTCGCGGAAGTGGCGCTTCAGCTCGCCGATGATCGTGGTCGTGGCGTAGCTCGTGAACTCGACCCCGCGAGCGGGGTCGAAGCGGTCGACCGCCTTCACGAGCGCGAGCGAGCTCACTTGGTAGAGATCGTCGAAGCCCTCTCCCCGGTTGGTGAAGCGGCGGGAGAGGCGCTCTGCGAGCCAGAGGTGCGCTTGGATCAGCTCGTCGCGCAGCTCGCGGTTGCCTGCTGCGTAGGCCTCGAACTTCTCCCGCAGCTCGGCGGAGCTGGAGGTGCTTTCGTGGTTGCTCACGTGGTCGTCTGGCGGCTGCGCTGCTTGCGGAGCCATGCCCTCCTCGTGTCGCTGCCGTCCTCTGACCCGTGCGCGTCGACGAGGGCGTCGAGGATGCGGGTCGAGAGGTCGGAGGAGAGAGCAAGATCGGCGTCGAGGGCGGCGCCGGCCCCGGTGCTCTCGCCCGGTCCGGCGGCGACCGCGGTGCCGTGGACGGTGAGGGCGGCGCCGTCAGCCTCGAAGCAGATCTCGAGGTAGCTCGTCGGGCGACCCTCGACGAGCGTCAGGCAGAGCTCGTCGATCGCGAGGCGGAGGTCGGAGATCTCGTCGTAGCTGAAGTCGAGGCGGCTCGCGACCGCGGCGCCGGTGATCCTCGCGAGGGCCAGCCACTCGACGGTGGCCGGCAGCCTGAGCTCGATCCGCTCGGCGCGCTCGCCGCTCACTCGGCCACCGCCGCATCCACTGTCTCGAAGATCGAGAACACCTCGACGAGGCCCGTGATCTCGAGGACCTTGGCGACACTCCGGCCCGTGACGACGAGGCGGAGGTCGCCCCCCTCGCTGCGGAGCCGCTTCACGCCGGAGACGAGCACGCCGAGGGCGGTGGAGTCAAGGAAGCTCACCTCGCTCAGGTCGACGACCACGGTCCGCGGAGCATCTGTGGTCGCGGCGAGGAGTCGCTCGCGCAGCTCGGGCGCGGTCGAGACGTCGATCTCACCTCGGATGGCGAGGACGGTGACGGCCTCGCCGACGCTCCGTTCGGCGATCTCGAACACCTCTTCCATCGGATCGGTCCTCCTTGGAGTCTTGTCGGGGCGGCCGTGGGCGGTCCGGACGGCGGCGGCCCGGGAGAGCGTGGTAGGCGAAACGAGGGTGCCGACACCATCACCGTAACCGAGCGCGCCTCGAAGCCTCGACGCGCGCTCGAATCTCACTGGCCCGGCCGAGGCCGTCGAGCAGGGACGGCTGGTATCGCCGCTGCCGGCGGTTGGCTCGGTGCCCCCTCTTGGGTCTGTCTCGGCTGGCTTACCAGTGGTACCAGCGGTGGTTGGCTCCGGCGACGAGAAAGCCGATGAGCCAGATCACAAGGGCGATGACGGCGAGGATCCACAGGACGTGCACGGCGAAGCCGAGACCGCCCAGGATCAGCGCCAGCAAGAGGAATGCGATGATGAGAGCCACGATCGTCCTTTCCGTGCCGGGCCCGCTGCCCGGGGGAGGCGGGGTGGCCATACCCCCGGCCCCGGCCGGACGAAACCACCCGGGCGAAGCCGCTCGATCGCGCCTGGTCGGCCCGGCGGCTGCCGTGCCCTGAACGCCGAGTTCGCGTTGGTTCAGCCCGGCAGGTCCGTGGCAGCGCGGTGGCGGACCTCGAGGAACCGCCGCTTGCCGACCCGGACGATCGCTCCCTCCCGGGGCACCTCGTCGCCGGCGAGAGCCCGCTCGCCGTCGACCGAGATGCTCCCGGCCGCGAGCAGCCGCCGGATCTCGTTCCGGCTCGTGCCCGCGAGGCCGGCGACAAGGACGTCGAACAGCGTGGCATCCTCCCCGACCGTCACCACCGGGACGTTGCGGGGCAGCTCGTGCCGGGAGAACGTGCCCGTGAACCACTCGTCCTCTGCCCGCGCAACCTGTTCGCCGTGATAGCGGGCGACGAGCTCGCGAGCAAGGAAGCGCTTGGCCTCCATGGGATGCAGGCTGCGGTCCTCGAGGCCCGCTCTCACCTCCTCCACCCTTGGGGTCGGCACCGCCGTGTAGACCTCGAGGTAGGGCACGATGAGGTGGTCGGGGATCGACATCGCGCGCCCGAACTTGTCCCGAGGTGAGTGGGCGAGCGCGATGTAGTTGCCGATGCTCTTGCTCTGCTTCTCGCCGCCGTCGATGCCCGGCGTGATCCTCGTCGTGATGACGACCTGCGGGTCCTGCCCGAGGCGGGACTGGTAGTGGCGCCCCATCATCTCGTTGAAGAGCTGGTCCGTCCCGACGATGGTGAGGTCGGAGCCGAGCATGTAGGAGTCGTAGCCCTGCAGGACCGGGTAGAGGAATTCATGCATGTGGATCTCGGCGCCCTCGGCGATGCGGCGCTGGAACATGTCGCGCGAGACGAGGCGGCCGTGGGTGACGAGCGAGAGCAGGGGCATGAGCTCACCGACGGTCATCGACTCCCACCACTCTGAGTTCCGGCGGATCTCGAAGACGCCGGGGTCAGTGCGCAACACGGCAGCGACCTGATCGATGAAGGCTGCCGCGTTCGCCTCGATCTCGGCGGCCGGGATCACGGGCCGGCTCTCGGAGCGCCCGGTGGGGTCGCCGACACGGGTGGTGAAGTCCCCGATGAGGAAGATGACGACGTGGCCCGCCTCCTGCATCTCGCGCATCATCCAGAGGTTGACGGCGTGGCCGATGTGGAGAAAGGGGGCGGTGACGTCGACGCCGTACTTGATGCGCAGCTTCCGGCCGGAACGCAGCTTCGTCTTCAGCTCCTCCAGGGTGACGATCTCGTCCGTCGTGCGGGCGAAGGAAGCGAGGAGGTCGTCGGTCGCTCCGGGCATGGGCGGCGATCCTACCTGGGCGGCTCGGCGGGCCTACCTGGGCGACCGGGCTTCACGGCCTTACGGGTGCTGCGACCTCGTGTGCAAAGCGGGCCATCGCGGCGAAGCGCTCGCCTGCCGACTCCCCGAGCGTGCGGTCCGAGAGCACGAACTCGCTCAGGCCGAGGTCCTGGTAGGCGAGCAGCGCCTCGGTCACCCGGGCCGGAGTGCCGGCGATGGTGGGCTGGCGGGCCGCCTCGGCGCTCAGTCGCGCCGCCTCGGCCGGGTCGTCGCTCATGCGGACGAGCGCCTGGGCGCTCCGCTCGATGGTGGCCGGGTCTCGCCCTGCCCGCTCGCAGTGACGGTCGAGCGCCTCGAGCTTTCGAGGCAGGGTCTCGGGCGTTCCCCAGTAGTTCCAGATGTCCGCATGCCGGGCGGCGATGCCCATGGCGATCTGCTCCCCCGCCACCCCGACGAGAAGTGGCACGTGCTCCTGGACCGGTTTCGGCTCGCACGGGGCGTGCTCGAGGTGGTACCAGCGGCCGTCGAAGTCGGTCCAGGTCGTCTCGAGGAGGCTGCGGACCACCTGGCAGGCTTCGTCGAGCCGCCCGAGGAGCTCCGGCACCTCGGGCAGGGCGATGCCGTAGGCCTCGTGCTCGTTCCGCTGCCAGCCGGCACCGAGACCGAGCACGAGCCGGCCGCCGCTGATGCGGTCGACCGTCGCCGCCATCTTCGCGAGCACGGCCGGGTGCCGGTAGGTGTTGCCCGTGACGAGGACGCCGAGCCGCACCCGCTCGGTGCGCGCCGCGAGCGCCGCGAGCGTGGTCCATGCCTCGAGGCGGGGCCCGGTCACGGGCTCGGTCTGCGGCATGAAGTGGTCGGCGAGGTACACGGCGTCGTAGCCGAGCCGCTCCGCCTCGAGCGCCGTCTCCAGGACATCGGCGTAGGGGCGTTCCGTCGCGATCCACAGGGCGAGGCGCATGGGTCTTTCTATCAGCGGCCGAGGTCGGCGATGCACGCCGGCGGGAGGGAGAGCAGTCCCACGCCTGCAGGGACGACGGCCGCCACGCCCGGCGGGATCGAGACGATCGAGGTCACGTCCTCGGCCAGGCCGAGCGGTGTGGTCGAGGCGAGGAGCTGGCCGGCGAGGTTCGCGCACGCGAGCGTCGACGAGCCGGACACGAGGACCGGACCGCTCGCGAGCCCGCCGCGGGCCAGGTTGAGCGTCGTGAGGGTTGCAGGGACCGTGCGGGAGAGCGGGCGCTCGAGCGCAAGGTGGGGCGTGAGGGAGAACTGCTCAAGTGTTGCGGTGCCGCCCGACCACACCGCAGCAAGGGCGTCCGTGCGTCCGGCGACGAGCGAGCTGACCTCCGCCGACCCGGGCAGGGCGAGGCTCGAGAGCAGGCGGCCGGCCGGCAACGCCACGAGAGCGAGACGGGTCGACGGCTGAGGGGGTGCTGCCGCGCGGGCGAACAGGCTGACGAGAGCGGCCCTCCCCCCGGGGAGTGGGGCGACGTGCTCGATGACAAGGCCGGGGAAGGCGGCGAGGGCCGAGAGCCGGCCTGACGAGTTGAGCTCGAGGAGCTGCCGTCCCGTCGAGACGAGCAGGGTCGAGGGCGAGAGGTGGGCGAGCTCGAGGCCGTAGCCGCGCCCGAGCTCCAGGGTTCGCTCGGGCGCGAGGGTGCGTGGGTCCAGCTCGACGAGGCTGAGGCGGTAGGGGGCCTCGCTCGCTGGTCCGCTCAGTGACAGGCGAGCACCGCCGAGCCAGACGGCGGTTGGCGTGGCCGCGAGCGAGCTTGCTACCGGCGCAAGGTGGGGAAAGGGCTGAGAGGTGCCCTCCGGGCGACCGGAGGCGGAGAGGTCGACCACGCGGAGGGCGGACTCCTCAGCACCGCACGCCTCGAGGGCGAGCACCGACCGTCCCGGGCCGGCCGCGACGGTCGAGAACACCCCCTTTTCGAAAAGGTGGAACGGCCAGCGCCCGATCGCCCTCGGGGCGGGCGAGGGGGAGGCGGTGAGGGGCCGGGCGCAGGCCGGGCCGGCAACCGGGTGCGTCCCGGCGTTCCGGGGTGTCCTTCCGGTCGCGAGGCGCACGGTGACCCCGGCGGCGGCGGCCGCGGCGAGCGCGGCGGCGAGGGCGATGGACAGGACATGAGCCCGCCGCCGCGTGCGAGCAGGGCCGTCGCCGGCTCCGGGGGTGCGATGGCGCGCGTTCACGACCGTAGAGACGACGGTACCCGTGCCGGCGTTGCAGGAGACGGCGGGCCGAGCGGCACCGTCCCTCGGAGCTTGCCCTCGCGATCAGGGCTGAGGTCAGCTCAGGTGAGGCCGAGCTCCGCCGCGCACTCGGGCCACTGTGCCCAGCCGGAGCTCGCCTGCAGCTCTTGTGCCGCCCGGTCCTGCACGGCGGGGGGAGCCTGGCTCGGCAGGCCGGTGAAGCCGAGGCCGTACCACGTGGAGAGCGAGAACTGATAGGCGCCGTAGTAGCCGTTGCCGGTGTCCGCTGAGTAGTTGTCGCCCGACTCGCAGACGCGAAGCTCGTACCAGATTCCACCGCTCGGTGCCGGAGGGGGCGGCGGTGGAGGAGCTGGCGGCGGGGTGACGACCACCGGTGCGGGCGGCGGCGCCGGTGGCGTCGGAGCCGCGGCCGGCTTCGTCGCCAGGGCCAGAACCTGGTCGTTGAGTGACAGCCGGGTGGGGCCGAGACGAGAGAGCCCAAGGTCGATCCTCCCGCCGTCGAGAAGATCGACCCCGTGCCGACGGGCTGCGCCCCGGGCGTGCTCGGGTCCTCCGCCGAGCCGCGACCCTGCTGCTCGGAAGCGGGCGGCGGACAGCGCAGGCTGGATGAGGGAGTGACTGCTCGCGTTCGCGAGCAGGGATCTGGGTGAGTGGCTGTTACCGGCGGTGGTGCCGGCGACGGCGCTCGCTCCGAGTGCCGTGAATGCGGTCAGCGCGATCAAA